>CAYZUM010000167.1:0-6484 GCA_964481455.1 uncultured Methylomonas sp.
GGGGTTCGTGCCTCACCCACAACCTACACTTAAAATAATAGCTTGAATAGCTTGGTGTTTAAATGCACACGTTATTAAATCCCCATTCCTGTATGTTTTTCCTGTATTACAACAATGCGATGCTGAGTCTGAACGGGATAGATGGGGAGCAATGTAGAAGGGATTTGTCGCGCCATGATAGGCGCGACAAATTTTTAAGATTACAAAAGAGCTTTAATTGATACGAACAGCAATTTCTCCCCCCGCAGTTGCTTTAACTGCACAGAATTTGAATTCCGGGATTTTAGCGGAGGGGTCTAAAGCTTCATTGGTAATCAAATTAGCACTTGCTTCGTTATAACAAAACGCCATAAACAGCGAGCCTTGTTGAATGCCAATATTAGCACGCGCGAAAGCTGTGATTTTTCCACGTCTGGACTCGATAGTCAGTATGTCTCCTGGCTCTATGCCCAGCTTTATTATATCTGCTGGGTGTACCATTACAACTGGATCTGGCTCTATAGCATCCAGCGTGGGTGAATGACGGGTCATACTACCAGTATGCCAGTGTTCAAGTTGACGACCGGTAATAAAAATCAGCGGGTATTCTTGATCAGGCATTTCATCAGCATGAATATAGGAAGCAGGCACAAAACGACCTTTACCCGACTCAGTCGGAAAGCCATCGGTGAAAATAATCGGCTCACCTGGATCACCCACATTTTTTAAGGGATAGGTGAGAGAGTCTTCTGTCTCTATTCTATCCCAGGTCATCCCGGCAATGCTTGGCATTGCAAGGCGCATTTCATTAAACACATCTTCTGGGTCTTTGTAATTCCAGCCACAGCCTAAACGGTTGGCAATTTCTTGCAGGATCCATAAGTCTTGTTTAGCATCACCTGGCGGATTAACCGCTTGTCGTCCCATTTGTACGCGCCTGTCTGTATTAGAGAAGGTGCCATTTTTTTCGTAGAAAGCAGATGCAGGCAAAATAACGTCTGCAAAACCTGCCGTTTCTGTCAGGAAGATATCCTGCACCACTAAATGTTCCATATGAGCAAATGCTTTACGTACATGGTTCTGATTAGGGTCTGACATGGCTGGGTTTTCACCCTGGACAAACATACCAAACACTTCATTGTCTAGTACAGCATGGATCATTTCAACGGTTGTTAATCCGGCTTCCGGGTCTAGTTTTACGTTCCAGAGTTTTTCAAATTTTGCCTGATTAACGGGGTCGGTAACAGGTTCATAATCAGGATAGACCATGGGAATTAGTCCTACATCAGAGGCTCCCTGAACGTTGTTTTGACCACGTAATGGGTGTAATCCAGTGCCGGGTCTACCAATTTGACCTGTCATTAAGGCTAAGGAAATTAAACAGCGTGAATTATCTGTGCCATGGATATGTTGTGAAATACCCATGCCCCATAGAATCATGGAGGCTTTAGATGTTGCATACAATCTTGCAACCTGGCGTAGGGTTTCCGGGTCTATGCCACAAATTGGAGCCACTTTTTCTGGGCTATAATCTTTCAGATGCTGCTGCATAAACTCGAAATCTTCGGTATGCTGTTTGATATAGTCATCATTTTGCAAACCTTCATCCAGAATAATATGCATGATGCCATTCAGTAGCGCAACATCCGTATCTGGGCGGAACTGTAGAAAATGCGATGCATATTTTGCAATATCCGTCCTGTTTGGGTCAATGAGGATGATTTTAGTGCCTGTTTTGGTTGCGTTTTTCATAAAGGTTGCGCCAACTGGGTGATTAACTGTTGGGTTGGAACCAATAATAATCACAACGTCAGCCAATTTTACATCTTCCACCGGGTTGGATACCGCACCAGAACCTAAACACTCTAATAAGGCTACAACGGAAGAGGCATGGCATAAGCGCGTACAATGATCGACGTTATTTGAGCCAAAACCCGTTCTGATCAGTTTTTGAAATAAATAAGCTTCTTCGTTACTACCTTTGGCTGAACCTAATCCTGCCAACGCTTTTTTGCCCTTTTCGTCACGAATTTTTTTCAGGCCACCGGCTGCAAAATCTAACGCTTCATCCCAGCTAGCCTCGCGAAATACTGTATCTAAATCGTTTGGATCTAGTAATTCTGTGGTTTTAGCAACGCCATCACGCCTAATTAGGGGCTTAGTCAGGCGTAATGGGTTGTGAATATAGTTAAAACCGTAACGTCCTTTGACGCAGAGGCGGTATTTATTGGTATCCCCATCACGCCCTTCGGTGTAAAGAATTTTGTCGTCTTTAACATGATATTTAATTAAGCAACCCACACCACAATACGGACATGTTGAATTCACGGTTTTATCGGCTACTTCTAATCCGACATTGTTTGCAGGCATTAATGCCCCTGTTGGACAGGCTTGTACACATTCACCACAAGCCACGCAACTACTGGCCGCCATTGGGTCAGCTATATCAAAAACAATTTCAGCGTGTGCGCCACGATTAGCAAAGCCGATCACATCATTCATTTGCTCTTCACGACAGGCGCGTAAGCAACGGGTACATTGTATGCAGGCATCCATATTGACTGCAATAGCCGGGTGGGATAAATCAGCACTCGGTTGAGCGCGTGATTCAAAGCGAGGTTCGCCTACTTGCAGTTTTTTAACCCACTGGTCTAATTCAGAATCTAATGTATAGGGTGATTTACCTTGTTCAGGCATATCAGACAATAGCAGTTCCAGTACCATCTTTTGTGATTTAACAGCACGTTCACTGCTAGTTTGTACCTTAATGCCCTCCGTAGGCATTCGGCAACATGACGGTGCCAGGGTTCTTTCGCCTTCAATTTCGACCACACAGGCACGGCAGTTACCATCAGCACGTAAGCCTTCTTTATAGCAAAGGTGAGGGATTTCTGTATTATGTCGTTTTGCAGTTTGCAGAATCGTTTCATCGGCAAAAGCAGAGACCTCTTCACCATCAAGGGTGAAATTGATCATGGGGTTGTTTAGAGTTTCTGGGTTAGCAGCCATAGTATTTATTCACCTGCATCTGGGTAAAAATTATCATCCAAAATCTGAGAGAGTGACCAGGGACAAGAGCCTGGGAAAATCTTTTTATCTAATGCCGTTTCCTGAGACGCTTTGACGATTGCTTTTGTATACGCTTTTTTCAGGATAGTGTCTAGTTGTGGTTTGAGACTTGGGTTTTCGTATAAAGTTTCAGAGAAATTGATACGCTGCCCCTCAATTGTTAATTGCCAGCTACGGCCACGGCGAATTGGCTGATATTGCCATTTAAGCATATGGAGTAGTAAAACAGTCAATCGGCTATCCAGTTCGCGTTTTTCTGAGCGACCCATTGTCTCAACTTCCTCAAGTAAATTATCAATATCTAGCTCAGAGAGCCTGCCAGCCTTAAGTAAAGCGGCTTGCTCCTGTGTCCAGCCATAAAAATCAGCGTCATAATTATTCATCAGTGTCCTTACGAGTACCTAGGTTTTCTGAATTTCTTGCGGAAAGTACTTGATCGCACAGCGTAATGGATTAGGTGCAGCTTGACCTAATCCACAAATAGACGCATCGACCATGACCGAGGATAATTCTTCTAGTAAATCAGTATCCCAGTTTTCCTGCTCCATGAGTACCGCTGCTTTTGCAGTACCCACACGGCAAGGGGTACATTGACCACAGGATTCTTCTTCAAAGAACTTCATGGCATTGATAGCCAGTTCTTTAGCGCTATCTTGATTGGAGAAAACCACAACGGCAGCTGAACCGATAAAACACCCATACTCGTTTAAGGTATCAAAATCCATTGGAATATCTGCCATTGATTCTGGCAAGATTCCACCCGATGCTCCGCCTGGAAAGTAACCATAGAATTCATGTCCCTCTTGCATACCACCACAGTACTCAGCAATTAACTCTCGCATTGTGGTACCTGCGGGGGCTAAGTGAACGCCTGGTTTATTGACTCGACCTGAAATAGAAAAAGAACGTAAGCCTTTACGTTCATGACGACCATATGAAGTAAACCACTGCGGTCCTTTTTCAACGATATCTCTAACCCAGTAAACGGACTCCATATTGTGTTCGAGGGTTGGGCGGCCGAATAAACCGACTTCAGCGAGAAAGGGAGGTCTTAATCGAGGCATACCACGCTTGCCTTCAATGGATTCAACCATCGCAGATTCTTCACCACAGATATAAGCCCCCGCTCCTCGGCGTAAATGTATGGGCGGTAAACGGTATTTATAAGAAGGTGGGTTGTTTTGCAGATTTGCAATTTCCTTAGTTAGAATTTCACGGCAACCTGCATACTCATCGCGTAGATAAATATAGATTTCATCACAGCCAACACATAATGCAGCAATGATCATACCTTCTAAAAAGCGATGCGGATCAGATTCTAAATAATGCCTGTCTTTAAAGGTACCTGGTTCGCCTTCATCTATATTAACGGCCATTAACCGTGGTCCGGAAAAACCTTTAACAATGCGCCATTTTCTACCCGCAGGGAATCCAGCGCCACCCAGGCCACGTAAACCTGAGTCTTCCATTTTTTTGATAACGCTTTCTGTACTAATTGTACTTTCTAAAACGCCCTTAAGGGTTTGATAGCCATTATCTGCCCGGTATTGTTGCAGACTAATATAATTTGTGATTCCCGCTTTAACTTCGTTGTTATCGACAGCGGTAGTGACAATTTCAGCGGTGGCATGGTCAATTGGGTTTTGACCGACAACTGCCACAGGAGCATGTTGGCAACGCCCAACGCAGGGAACTTTTTGTAATCTCACTTGTTTGTTATTTAAACCACTTTCTAAAGCATCTATTAATTCATTAGAGCCTGCCATCGCGCAGGAAAGAGATTCACAAACACGTACTGTCAGAGGGGGAGGGGCTGTTTGACCTTCTTTGACAATATCAAAGTGATGATAAAATGAAGCGACTTCAAAGACTTCAGCGGGGGAAAGTTTCATCTCATGAGCGAGTGCGACGAGATGTTTAGAAGAGATATGCTGATATTGATCTTGTATTTTATGTAAATGCTCAATCAATAAATCATGCTGCCTAGATTCATTTGCAAGAAGGGTTTGAACTTCTTCTAGTGCCTTAAGATCAACGGCGTGCCCTTTGGGACCCCGGCGCTTTTTTTTTGTAATCTGATCAGGGCTTATTGTTATAACTGCCACTCGTGTTTCCTCCAATTCTGTTGCGGTATTTTGAAGATGCCTATTAACCAGTTGCTAGTATCAATTCTGGCTTTATCCTGATAACTTTACCAAAACTGCTATCGTTAATTCAAGTAATCTTTTCTTTACTGTCTTATCAGAAACAATGATATTATCATGTTTACCAGTTTTAATCGCGTATATTGATCAATATTTGCTTTGAATCAGTCGTTTATATTGGCTTTTCTAATGACAGGTCAATCTTTTTGGTAAGCGTTCAGTCCCCTTCCGGTTAGGGAGGTTTTATTAGAAAAACTCTTTTAATCCTTAGCGGTTTTCATAAGGGGGAGGTGAGTGGTTACAACATTTTGATTCCCTTTAAAGCTGTTTTTTAAAAACTCAGGAACCCCTTTATGCGCTATTTTACACTATTCATTCTATTTTTTTTGACGACTCAGGTAACAGCATCCTTTAATATTAAGCAAGTTGCACAAGGTATCTATGTACATCAGGGTTTAATAGAATTACCGGATGTCTATAATCACGATGCCATTGCGAATATAGGCTTTGTTGTGGGTGAGACATGCGTTGCTGTCGTTGATAGCGGGGGGAATCCTGCGCAAGGAAAGCAATTAAAAAACACGATCAAAAAAATAACCTCAGTGCCTATTTGCTACGTGATTAATACGCATGTTCACCCCGATCATATTTTCGGAAATAGCGCTTTTAAAAATATTAAAAATATAAAATATATCGGTCATAAAAAACTTGCCAGATCAATGGTTGAACGAGGATCTTTTTATCTTGCAAGGTCAGAAGAACAGGTTGATGTTAAATTAACGACAGACGATATTGTGCTTCCGACGATGAGTGTGACAAATAAGCTAAGGCTTGATTTAGGTGGTAGAGTATTACTTCTGACGGCACATCCTACTGCACATACTGATCATGATTTAACAGTCTTCGACCAGAAGACCAATACGATATGGCTATCAGATTTGCTCTTTATAGGGCATCTGCCAGTGTTAGAGGGGAGTTTAAAAGGATGGCTAAAAGAATTAAAAAGATTAGAAAAACGCCAGTTTGACGTTGTGATACCAGGGCATGGCCCAATTGTTCGAGACTGGCCAGATAGTCTGCAGCCTGAAAAACAATATTTACAATATTTGCAAAAAATTATACGTAGCAAAATTAAACAGGGTGTATATCTGGAAGAAGTTATACAAACAGTGGGTTACCCTGATAAAGACCAGTGGCAATTATTTAATGATTTTCATAAAAAGAACCTCAGCAGTGCGTATGCAGAATTAGAGTGGGAAGATTAGTCTCACTGGGTCCTCAAGTTTCTTATA
>CAYZUM010000168.1:0-6417 GCA_964481455.1 uncultured Methylomonas sp.
GCATTTTTCTATGAAGTGTATTTTTAAAAAAATCTATAATAGATTTTAAGGGGGGGAGTATAACTCTTATATTTAGAATTGCTGCTATTTTAGGCTTAAATAAAAATTGGCGAAGGTATTGTTATAGAGAACAATAAATAACCACCTTATGTTGTGGTTTCAAATTTTTAACGACAAGAGGAGAGTTGAGTAGTTACAAAAAAAACCAAAACTTATAATAATAAAATAAAGATTTATATAAAACTTATTATTACTATTAGACTTGCTTTATGCTGTGGAAAAGCTTATTTTCAAATGGCTAATCAATCGCTTAAGTTGTTGCTAAACTTGTTATAAACTTAAGTCTTTAATGTTGTAAAGCTGTCAGTAAAAAGACACTTAACATTTCATGACAAATTGAATACAGCTTACTCAATACTTAAATAACAGATTTATCCACAGCAATAGGATTGATTTTTACAATAGGGGCAATAAATAAGGGGCAATATGATTAGCAATTATAGGTTGTGCTTTTTCATTGGGGTGTAAGCCATCGTTTTGCATGTGTGATTTTTTCAAAGCAACGTCCTTTAGTATAAAGGGCACAACAGAAATATTATGCTTTTTAGCGACATCCTCATAAGTGCTATAAAACATATTGGTATAACGCTTGCCATAGTTACTCGGAATACGCATACTGAGCAATAAAACCTTCGCACCTGATTGTTGAGATTGCTGGATAATGGCGGATAAATTTTGTCGCATAGCCTTAAGAGACATCCCTCTCAAGCCATCATTTGCACCGAGTTCCAGAATCACTATTTCAGGTTGATATTGTTTTAATAAGGACTCTAGGCGCGCTAGACCTCCTGCTGTTGTATCACCGCTAATACTCGCGTTATGCATTGTGTATTCAGGGTGATTCGACTTAATTTTTTGTTGCATCAAAGTGACCCATCCGTGTTGTACGTCAAACCCATAGTTAGCACTGATACTATCCCCTAAAACAACAATTGATTTTGCTTGTGAGACTGTGGAAAAAATGAGCATTAACCCGACTAATAAAAATTTAAACATAATGAATTCCCAATTAGATAAAAATAGCACCAGCATCATCTATGTCGATAACTTGTGCAAAACAGTAAACAGCCATAATGGTCCTTTAACTATCTTGTCATCAGTTGGCTTTAGAATCAAACATGCTGAAAGTGTTGCCATTATTGGTGCATCGGGTTCAGGGAAATCAACTTTATTGAGTTTACTGGCGGGATTAGATGTTGCCAGCTCAGGTGAGATTGAAATAATGGGTCAATCCATCGTTGAACTAGATGAAGACGGGAGGGCAGCGATGCGGCATCAAACGATTGGGTTTGTATTTCAATCTTTTCAGTTATTACCCAATCTGACAGCTTTAGATAATGTGATGTTGCCACTGGAACTAAGCGGCAATAAAAAAGCAAAGTCGTTAGCCAGTGATTTACTGGATCGAGTCGGTTTAAGTCAACGCTTAACACATATTCCTAATCAACTATCCGGTGGTGAACAACAACGTGTTGCTTTGGCACGTGCATTTGTCACTCAACCTAAAATTTTATTTGCAGATGAACCGACTGGAAATCTGGACAGCACCACCGGTGAGAATATTATTGAATTACTGTTTGAACTCAATAAAGAAAATAAGACGACTCTGGTTTTGGTGACACATGACCAGAGTTTAGCGCAACGTTGTGAGCGGATTATTGAATTAAAAGCTGGGTGTATTGTATGAACCACTTACGTTTGGCCTTACGTTTTTTGCGTCGGGATAGTCGTTCGGGAGAATTAAGCTTATTAATGTTAGCGTTGATTATTGCGGTAGGAAGTTCAACGGCAATTAGTCTATTTGCAAATCGAATGAATCGAACCATGAGTTTTCAGGCGGCTGAATTTTTGGCAGCTGATCTGGTACTGAGTAGCCCTGATTTAATTGCTAATGATATTTTACAAAAAGCTCAAAGCCTGGATTTAAAACAATCACAGGGAACTGAGTTCTCCAGCGTGTTAATGGAAAATGATGAGTTCTTGTTGGTGGGGGTTAAAGCGGTAAGTGCAAATTACCCCTTATACGGCTACCTAAAAATAAGGCAGGCAAGCTATGCTGAAGAGCAGACAGTTTACCATGGCCCTACAAGAGGGGAGGTATGGGTAGAGCCCCGTATACTGTCTGCTCTGCATCTTAACTTAGGGGACCCGCTGAGGGTGGGGGAGAAAAAATTATTAATTAGCCAGATTATTACCTATGAGCCTGACAAACGGGGGGATTTATATAGTCTTTCACCTCGCGTGATGATTAGTGCGGATGACCTTGCGGCAACTGAAATATTACAACCAGGCAGTCATGTGCACCGTTTCTTTCAGTTTGCCGGAGATGAATCTAGCATATTGGGTTTTAAACGCTGGCTAGAGCCTCAGCTAGGTGTGTCGCAACGTATTATGGATGTCTATGAAGATAGACCAAAACTGGGTTCAGCATTATCAAAAGCAGAACGTTATTTAGGTTTATCCAGTATTGTCGTGATTTTAATTTCGGGTGTCGCGATTGCAATGGCAACGCGTCGTTATAGTGAGCGACATTTTAACAGTACTGCCATTTTGCGTTGTCTGGGTTATAAACAAAATGAAGTACTGCGCTTATTTTTATGGCAATTTTTAATAATTGGATTATTGGCCAGTGCAATCGGTTGTGCACTGGGCTGGATTAGCCAGGAATATTTACTGTACACCTTGCGAGAATTATTGCCGGAAAAAGTCGCAGAACCAAGCATACTGGCGGTTGTATTTGGCGTCATAATGGGGATTGTGGTTTTATTTGGTTTTGCATTACCCCCTTTATTACGTCTCAAAAAAGTTTCGCCATTGCGTATATTACGTCGTGACCTAGTGCCCTTACCCACCAGTGCCTGGTTGGTTTATGGACTCGCATTGAGCTTGCTATTGGTACTGATCACTCAATATACTGATGACTTGAAAATGACAATGACTATCATGGGCTCTGGTTCGATTGCTTTGTTAATAATGTCTGGACTGGTTTATTTAATACTGAGTTCGAGTCGCTTGCTATTAGCGCATGTGAACTTAACCTGGCGTTTTGGTTTACAAGGCTTATCTAAAAACAGGCAAGTAAATATAGTACAGGTTTTAGCGTTTAGCATTACTATGCTGGCTATTATATTAAGCTTTACTGTGCGTTCGGATTTAATTAATGACTGGCAAAAACAACTTCCAGATGAAGCACCGAATCATTTTGCATTGAATGTTTTCGCTGATCAAAAAGAATCGTTATCTGAGGATTTAAAACAACAGGGTATCCATATCAGCCAATTTTATCCGGTTGTTAGAGGTCGCCTGATAGCAATCAATGGTCAGCCAGTACAACAAATAGTGACTAAAGAATCTCAAGGGGAACGTGCTATCCATAGAGATTTAAGCTTGACCTGGTCTGCCACTGCCCCAAAGGATAATAAAATTCTTGCAGGATCGTGGCCGGCAGAACGTCAACCTGGCATGGTTTCAGTCGAACAAAAACTAGCAAAAAGTCTGAAAGTCAATCTGGGTGATAGACTCACCTTTACGATTGGTAGCCAGCAAATAAAAGCACAGGTGGATAGTTTGCGCAAAGTGAACTGGGACACTATGAAGCCAAATTTCTATATGATGTTTTCACCAGGAAGCATCGATCAGTTTGCACATACTTATATCAGTAGTTTTTATTTACCTGTAGAGCAGAAGGGTTTACTCAATCAGTTACTCAAGCGGTACCCTGCGATGACCGTTCTGGATGTTGATTTATTATTGCAACAGATTAACCGCATTCTGACCCAGCTCACCGCTGCGATTAATTATTTATTATATTTTGCTCTGGCAGCTGGATTTTTAGTCTTATTCGCAGCAGTACAGACGACACTGGATAGTCGCATCTATAGCGGTGTATTAATGCGTACCTTGGGTGCTAAACGTAGTTTTTTACAAAAAATTCAATGGATAGAGTTTAGTGTTCTGGGGTTTATTGCCGGGTTTTTAGCCATTTTAATGGCACAGTTAATACTGTTCTCTTTATATCAGTGGGTTTTAAAAATGGATTATAGTGTTAACTGGGTCTTATGTCTGATTTTTCCATTGCTATCGGCTTTGTTTATTGGGTTTGCTGGTTTTTGGGGAACGCGCTCTGTGGTGACTCAATCCCCGATGCAGGTCTTGAGAGATTTATAAAGAGGGATTTATTCTCATTACTCAGACTCTCTCTCTTGCGAGTTAGCTTTTATAATTTGCAAACGTGAGAGATTGCTGCTGGACAGGGTATTTAGCTAGCCCAAAACGTTTATTGTTGTTGACACATCTAACCATAAACAATTGAAACGGGGTGAATACCCCGTTGCCGCACGGATGCGCGAAATTATTTACCTGAAGTATATTGATTGATAAACAGGTAAAATGCCCTTATCGTATATAGAGTAATAGTTGAACTTTCAGAAAATATAGAGATTGCTTAAATAATGAAAACAAAAAAAATAGGATTTATCGGTGGCGGTAATATGGCTAATAGTCTAATCAGCGGCTTGATCGCTAGTGGCCATTCAGCTCAACAAATCTGGGTTTCCGATGCCGATCAGGAAACGCTATCCAGTTTAGCCACGAGTATGCATATTAATACCACAGCAACAAATGATGCATTAATTGACGAAGTCGATGTAGTGGTATTAGCTGTTAAACCGCAAGTGATTTCAGCGGTCATCAAAGATTCAAGAGATAGTTTAAACAAAGCTAATATATTAATTGTTTCAATCGCTGCGGGTATTAATCAAGACAGTTTAAGTAAGTGGGCAGGGAAGGATAAAGCGATTGTTCGTTGTATGCCAAATACGCCTGCTTTAGTACAAACAGGCGCTACGGGACTATATGCGAATCAAAATGTGACTGACGAGCAGCATGATTTAGCAGAAAATATTATGCGTTCTGTGGGTATTTCTGTCTGGGTTGAAAATGAAACTGAATTAGATGCGGTGACGGCTATTTCAGGTAGTGGTCCTGCCTATTTCTTTATGCTGATGGAAGCGATGGAAAAATCAGCACTTGAATTGGGTCTAACCGAACATACTGCTCGCTTATTAGTCGAGCAAACTGCACTAGGCGCTGCAAAAATTGCTCTGGAATCACGCGAGTCACCAGCGGAGTTAAGAAAGCGCGTGACATCACCTGGGGGGACTACCGAGCAAGCGGTTAAAATATTTAATGAGGGAGATTTAACAGGTTTAGTCGATAAAGCCATACACGCCGCGCACGATCGCTCAATTCAATTAGCCAAAGAATTAGGAGAGTAATAATGGACTCATCATATTTAAGTAACCCGATTATTTTTTTATTAGATACTGTTTTTTCATTTTATATTTTAGCAGTACTCTTACGCTTTTTAATGCAATGGGCCGGGGGAGATTTTTATAATCCTATCTCGCAATTTCTGGTTAAAATAACGCACCCACCCTTACGAATATTAAGACGTTACATACCTGCTGTCGGTAAAGTGGATACCTCATCTTTGGTATTACTGATGTCATTACAAATGTCCTCTGATTATATAGTCTTAATTTTAAAGGGAATGTCTTTTAGTTTTGCTGCGCTTACATTATTTTCATTTAGCCAGTTAATATCTATGCTGATTAATGTCTTTGTGTTTGCTGTTTTTGCCCGTGCATTATTAAGCTGGATAAACCCAGGTTCATTTAATGCCGCTTCAAATATTCTTTTTAGCTTAACAGAACCACTACTACTCATGTGTAGGCGAATAGTTCCAGATATAGGTGGTATTGACTTATCACCACTTATTGTTTTACTCGGTTTGCAGCTAGCTAAAATGCTCATTATTCCGCCCTTGCAAGAGTTGATTACCCTTGTAGGCTAATACTAAGGAATGGACAAGAAATAATTTTGTTAATGCTGGAAGTGATTGTTTTAGTCCACTAGAGTCATAGTCGTTATAGGGCTAAATCTCAAGTAGCAAATTTTTGTAATTATGTCAGGCAGGTTAATCAGTCCACCTGATTCCGTAAAACTCTCAGCCATCGTTGAATAAAACTTGAAGAGTCAGTCTGTTAAAAAAATGTTATTTCCGAAGTCTTTTATCGGGATTCTTTGCTTAACCTACGAGATTCTAGCTAGAAGTCTGCAGGAATGACGGAGTATTATAAGTACCTGGGCATAATTAATGTAACTAAAATATTGCAATTAGAATTTAATTATTTCCATTAAAAAACTCTATTTTTTGTAAAAACATATTCATATTTGCCTAAAGTGCATTAGATTTTAAATTTTATAAACTCTTCTAAAAAGGTTAAATTAATTTTGCGTGAGTACTTAGGTAACTCGCAACAAATAACCCACCCACCTTGCTTGTTTTTTTGTCCG
>CAYZUM010000169.1:0-6362 GCA_964481455.1 uncultured Methylomonas sp.
TTTGATATTTTACTAGATAGTAATGATTCTCAATACACATTTATAATTGCTGGGTAAAATGGTCGAAAGTGCAGTTAATTTTGGTTCACGTTGTGTGACTGAGAATTAAATAACAGTACTTCTGAATTACGCTATTGAAATAATTAGAGATACTGTAAGGTGGGCAAAGAAACACTGCCCACCGATAAGTGTGCCTTAATGGTTTGTCAAACTGATTAACCGTCTTTCATCATAGCATTGTAAAATTTTAGTCATTAAATATAGTATTTATATTCAAGTGGTTATGGATTTTGGCAGTAGAATGGTATTTTTTGTTATTCGCCGTTCTGACAGGATTGGTTGTTCGATAGTTAAAAGCATCATGTTTATTTAATAATATATTTGCGTCTAAAACATTAACTGATTGAATTTTATAAAAATATTAAATAACTATTTTTGTCCTAGGTATGATGAATCACGGGATTAACATCATATCATCAATCGTTGTATTCCCGACTGACTGACAACCTATGTCTGTTCCTCTGCAAGCCATTGTAAGTACAAAGCAACCCCCTCCTGTACTGTTTTGAAGGGAGCATCGTAGCCAGCGGTTCGTAACTTACCCATATCAGCCTGAGTATAGCTTTGATAACTGCCTTTTAGGTGTTCTGGAAAAGGGATATATTCAATTTCTCCTTTTTTATGATATTCAATCACTGCATTAGCCACATCTTTAAAGGATTGCGCTTTGCCGGTGCCAACATTAAAAATACCACTGACTTCCGAGTGCTCAAATAGCCAAAGATTAACTGCGACAATATCCGCTATATAAATAAAATCGCGTAGTTGACCGCCATTATCATAACCATCACACCCTTCAAATAGCTTAGGGTTTTCACCTTTTAACAGTTGAATATGTAAGTGAAAGGCCACGCTGGCCATGCTGCCTTTGTGCTGTTCTCTTGGGCCGTAGACATTAAAATAGCGTAAACCAACTACTTGGCTGGCATTGTCTAAGTTCAGGTTGCGAATATATTGATCAAATTGCCATTTTGAATAACCATAGACATTGAGTGGCCCCTCATATTCACGACTTTCAGTAAATTGCTTAGTGTCCCCATAGGTTGCAGCAGAGGACGCATAAATAAAGGCAATGGAATGATCCAGGCAATAGTGTAATAAGGTTTTGGAAAATTCATAATTATTTTGCATCATATATTTGCCATCCCACTCTGTTGTGGCAGAGCAGGCGCCTTCATGAAAAATAACTTCTATATTGCTGGATAAGCCCGTATTGCTTTTCAGCTTGCTGAGAAAGTCATCTTTGTCCCAGTAGTCCGCAATATCGCAGTCAACAATATTGCGGAACTTTGTACCATCCGTTAAATTATCAACAATAATAATATCAGTACGACCTTGCTGGTTGAGGGTTTTCACAATATTGCTGCCGATAAATCCAGCGCCGCCTGTGACAATAATCATAGCTAGTAGCCTTGGTGTGTTTGAGAAAGAGTAAATAATATTACTTAGGTAAGGCGCAATCAATAAACGCCCCATATTGCGCAGGATTTTTGTTTGTCTTCCATGAGTAGAAATAGGCGCATAGCTGGCTACGAAATTGTTTCTACAACGCTGAAGACGAACAAAAAGACTAGCAAGATGGGTGGGTGTTGCGAGTTACCTTAGGAATGTGTATGAAATCAAATGCGAATCTGTAGGTGCGAATTCATTCGCAGAATACGTTTTAACTAAAACTGCAAACCGAGCCTTAAAACGTTCTTCGAGTTATTTTATGCACGATCCTGTCGATGGGTAAAGCGAAAGCGTGTCCATCAGGCTGTGCGAGATAGCTTAGCGTTTATGTTTTATAAAGATAGGCACGAAAAATACTTTTGCACATCCTACCGTTGTTTATACTTCGCACTTTGTTATTAAGGGGCTCGCATGAAATAATAGTGAGCAATATTTAACGCCAGCATTATCGGGTATGACACTGCGGAATAGGCGAATGAATTCGTACCTACAATTTGCAATTTGTCCCACGTTAAAATTGTAATCGTTTATTTCGTGTAAGTTCCTAAGGAATGTGGATTTTATAACTCGCGCATTTGGCTTGTCTTTTTGTCCTTATTCTTTGTTGCGGAAACAGTTACGTCGCTAGCTATGCGCCTGTTTCCACGCCTCGAATACAAACAAAAATCCTGCGTCAAATGCACACGTTATTTTATTCCCATTCCTGTCGTTTGCTGCTTTAGTTATTTTTAATTCGCTCAATGGTTGCCGTGGTTGATTTGCCGTCCACAAAATCAAGAATTTCTACCTTACCACCTGCCTTAATCACCGCTTCAGCACCGACCACTTGATCAGGTTTATAATCGCCGCCTTTAACCAGAATATCGGGTAAAAATTGATTATAAATGCGTTCCGGGGTTTCTTCAAAGAACGGGATCACCCAGTCGACACACCCCAGTGCTGCAATAATAGTCATTCTATCGGCGAGTTTATTAATCGGCCGGGAATCGCCTTTTAATTGCTGAACAGATTCATCTGAATTGATTGCAACAACCAGGCGGTCGCCTAATAATCTGGCTTGCTCAAGATAGGCGACATGGCCTGCATGCAAAATATCAAAACAGCCATTGGTCATCACTACTTTTTCACCACTCTTCTGGGCAAAATCGATTTCGTTTGCTAATTCAGCTTCTGTGACCACGCCACTGATATTTTCTTTATCGCCATGTAAAGAGCGGTTGAGCTCATGACTGGAAACAGTGGAGGTACCAAATTTACCGACCACGATTCCAGCCGCCATATTCGCCAGGTGCATGGCATGTTGTAAACCCAATCCAGAAGCGACACCTAATGCCATACTGGCAATCACAGTGTCACCTGCTCCAGTGACATCAAAGACTTCACGCGCATGGGTTGGTAAAAAATAGGCATCTGATCTTTTTATCAGTGCCATTCCTTGTTCGCTTAATGTGACCAGTAAGGCTTCAATATTGTGTTGCTTAAGGAGAGCTTGTCCCTTACTGATAATTTGCGCATTATCAGCACAGGGGCCGACAACAGCCTGAAATTCAGAGCGGTTTGGGGTGATGAGCGTTGCACCTTGATAGATAGAGAAATTAGTGCCTTTGGGGTCAATAAAGCTTTTTATGCCTTGTGCATTGGCTAATGCTAGTAGTTGAGGAATATGTGCTAAAACGCCTTTGGCATAATCCGAGAAAATGACTGCATCAACTCCAGCTAACGCTTTTTTATAGTGGGCCAGCAGTTCTGAGTAATCAAAATTTTGTAAAGGCTCTTCAAAATCCAGGCGTATCAGTTGCTGATGTTGCGCAACAACGCGTAATTTACATGCGGTTGGGGCGTTTTTGCTTTTAATAAAATCACAATTGACACCTTTGGTTTCTAATAGTTCCTGTAGCTCATCGGCTTCCCTATCATCACCGACGATACCTAATAAGCTGACATTTGCAGACAGTGATGCAATATTCAGTGCAACATTCCCCGCGCCGCCCGCGCGACTTTCTTTTTTTGCAACCTTAACAATTGGCACTGGCGCTTCGGGTGATACCCGAGTGGTTTGGCCTGACCAGTAATAGTCAAGCATCAGGTCGCCGACTACCAGTATATTTAAGCCTTTAAAACCAGGGATTTCACTAATCATCGCTAGCCTCATCAAGCATTTCGCACCACCAGTGATAAATAAGCATATGCGCTTCCTGAATTCGGGCGGTTGTTTTGGAAGGAATCACTATGGGCATATCGACTTGTGATTTTAAGCGTCCGCCATCACCACCCAGAAGACCAATCACCGTCATATTTTTTTGTTTGGCTGTGTTACTCGCCTGAATGATATTTTCGCTATTGCCCGATGTTGAAAAGGCAATTAAACAATCGCCCTCAGAGCCTAATGCTTCAACCTGACGGGAAAAAAGAGTCTCAAAACTAAAGTCATTGGGGTGGGCAGTTAGAATTGAGGTATCTGTCGTAAGCGCAATGGCCGGATAAGCACGGCGGTTTTTATGGTAACGAATCACTAGTTCAGCAGCAAAATGCTGACAGTCAGCGGCACTTCCACCATTACCACAGAGTAGGAGTTTATGACCTGAGACTAAAGTACTAATAATCAGCTTAGAGGCTTGAGTAATCAATGGCTTGGAAGTCGTTAATTGATTAATAACTGACTGGTGTTCTTGAATGATAGCTGAAAAATCGTTTGCGACTGTCGACATTAGAATCCTAAAATGAGTATTTGAGTGGGTTGATGGTGATAGTGTAGGTATTAATGACAGAGTGCATCAAGCTTTGTTGCAACGGTTTGAAAAAAAGCTTCATCATAGTGTGGCGCAACTTCAAAGTTAGCCTGATTTTCTTTATCACTAACGGTTGCCCACCTTTTTGAACTGGCAAACAAGCTGTCGCCAAAAAATGATAATGTTTTGATATTTAACGCGCCAGCCAGGTGCATAGGGCCGGTTGAGGTACTCACAAACAAATCAAAGCCAGAAATTAATTTACAAAAATCAACGAGTGACATTTTTGAATCGAGTAACTCTGCGTTAAAATCAAGATGAGTCTGGATATAATCTCTACTTGCACTATCGTCAGGTCCAAAGGTAAAAACGACTTTAATATCCTGTTTATTGGCACAAAACTTAGCAAGCCTTAGGTAATCATGCAGCTTTAAGTTTCCTTCACTACTGCCTCCAAAGCCAGGATGGAAAGCAATTGTTTTTAAACGAGAGTGCGGTTTTGAGTTTTGAAAAGAAAGCAAGGGCCTATCGAATCGACAATGGAGAGTAGAGGAGAATAATTTTAGCAGGTCGATATTATAT
Source organism: uncultured Methylomonas sp. (assembly GCA_964481455.1). GTDB lineage: Bacteria > Pseudomonadota > Gammaproteobacteria > Methylococcales > Methylomonadaceae > Methyloprofundus. Next base: position 4,824 of record CAYZUM010000169.1, read on the forward strand.
TCCCATTCGGTTTTTTGGACCTGGGATCTTCTTTGTCGGACTGTTCTATTAAAAAATAATTGTGCTAATTTAGTGGCTGGTGAAATTCTGATTTTGATGCCAGATAAAAATAGCAAAGCGCCTAAGCGAGTATCAATAAAACAAGAGATACTGGTGTCTATTTTTTTGCGACGAATTTCCTTGCCCAGTTCCCAGAAATCATCAGTATATAATATAACATCATCTATATAGTCAATTGATTTAGCTAGGTCATAGTTGATTTTAGCAATCAGTACAATTACCTGATGATCAGTATTTGTTTTTAAGATCTTTAGCATTGGCAAAATGGTGATGAAATCGCCAATTTTATCGTGTCGCGTGACTAAAATGTTCATTGATGCAGGTTCTTATTCATTTCATATAGCTTCATATGTTTATAAAACGTGGTCGCCATATGTGAAAAAGCAATCAGCAAACCTGGGTAGCCATCTAAAAAACCTTTTTTTAAAAAATAGGTTTTGAAAAAAGCAAAATGTGCATTCATGATTGCCTTAAAAGGATAAGACGTTTTTTTACCCATGTTCTCGGTTGCGTACAAAGTAGAATATCTATCCAGTTTGATAATAAAGTCAGTAATTGTAGAGTAGGGGGTGTGCTTTATTGCGCCGCTCATTGGCTTAATGTTAAAACCATCCGTCATAATACTTTCATGCACTTTTTTATCAGTAAAAGCTGTCTGCTTTTTATGGTAAATTCTGCTGATAATATCCTGTCCCCAGCAATGTTTTATAATTGTCGACTGGTAGTAGTTCTCTCGTAATATAGTATAAACACACTCTTCATCCAAAGCTGTTTGCTTAATGTTTTGAATGAATTCATTGGATAATACTTCGTCTGCATCTAAGGATAGTATCCAGTCATTTTGTGCAAAGTTAGCCGCCTTATTTTTGCTAGAGCCAAAACCGATAAATTCACCTTGAACCAGATTTACATTAGCATAGTTACGTGCTATCTCTTCCGTTTTGTCGGTGGAGTCATTATTGTATAAAACGATATCAGCAAAAGATTTTAATGAATCTAAGGTGTTGATTAGAGTTGCTTCAGCATTTTTAGCAATGATGACGCAAGAGATATGCCGAATTTTAGTATCACTCATGTTCTATCGAATCAAAGTATTGGTTAATAGGGAAAGTATATAGAGTTCAACTTCAGTATATTAACCTTGAAGACTCATGAGTATGGGATAATGCCCGTTATTGGATTATAGTAATCATTCAGGTCCTGACATTAATGCCGCTATTTTAACTCTTATCGGAAGGAAAAGTGGGGTCATGTGACGGGCTGAACATCTACGGATTATAGCATCTTAACTCATGACCCAAAAATACATAGAAAGAATATTACGCGCTAAAGTTTACGAAGTTGCTATAGAAAGCCCGCTTGATTTTGCGCCTGTTTTATCAAAACGCTATAACAATCAAGTCTATTTGAAGCGAGAAGACTTACACTCGATCCTCAAGTTTTTAATTTTTTTATTCCTTGACTTTTAAAACTTACCCC
>CAYZUM010000170.1:0-6351 GCA_964481455.1 uncultured Methylomonas sp.
GAATGAAGGTGACAGGAGTCCCTGAATTTCACGAAGTAGCATGGCGCGCCTGTCCATGAGCTATAAAAACTTGTTTTTATCCTCCAGGAGAAGAGCTACCCAATGTTAATCATTGAAATATCACACTGAGTAGTTCCCTATTTTTTCACTATAGACCCCCAGGCAGATAACCAGGCATCACCTTCATAATAATCGGCTTTCTTTTTTAAAGTCCCTGTTAGCACCTGTTTTAAGGTATTTTCAATAATACCGAAAAAATGACAATAAGCGCGTTGTGCATCAATTGCTTTAATCTCGTTAGATTTTATGCCATTCTGGAAAATTTTCAGAATTTTAACAAAGGGAGGTGTTTGCATCATGGGCAATTCATCCGGCAAAAATTCATTGACGTTTAAAACCAAAAGAAAGCGCATAACTTCAGGTGCATCATCGGTTAAGCGAAACCATAAATCGACTATTTCTCGTAGTTGCTCAGAAGATTTTCGGCTGCGTTTACGGATGTCATCAATAGAGACATTGAACCTATCAATAATCCAGTTATAGAGTGCCTTGGCAATTTCCTGCTTATTTTTAAAATGCTTGTAAATACCGGCACTGCTTTTTACGCCAGACGCTTCAGCTATCTCTGTTAATGAAGTATTAAAGTAGCCTTTTTCTGAAAACAGTTTAAGAGCCGCTACTAAAATATCATTACGTAGCTCATCTTTATCTTTTTCTTTTTTTATTTCCTGGTCCATCTGTTATTTTTATATCCTAGCTTTATTTTAGTATAGCAAGAAAAGTTTCACTGACAATGTAACAAGTCACTATTTTCGATAGCTGCATTGAACAATCCAGGCGTAGACTTCCATAATCTACACCCGTTAACCTTGCTCTGAAAATATAACTCACCGCATTATGAGTGTAACTTACTGATGATAACCCTCACCAATGATTATTGCCAATAACTCAATCAGCTATAGTGGTATAGGCTGCTTTTAAATAACTCATCATTGACCATAGAGTTAAAATTGCGGCTATATACAGCATTACCAAACCGAGTAATTGCATTGAGATCCCTATAAACTCATCACTGTACAATAAGCAACCAATGGCTATCATTTGTGCTGTTGTTTTCCATTTCCCTATATGCGAAACTTTGACAGTTGCGCGCTGACCTATTTCGGCCATCCATTCACGTAATGATGATATTGTAATCTCCCTACCAATGATAATGGCGGCAGGAATTGTCATCCAGACACTAGCTTCTGTTTGAACTAATAAAACGAGAACAAAGGCAACCATGATTTTGTCTGCAACAGGGTCTAAAAAAGCACCAAACTTGGTTTCCACTTGCATTTTTCTGGCTAAATATCCGTCTAACCAGTCTGTAATGGCTGCCACAATGAAAATAAACGTCGTGGCGATATTAGAATATTCCCATGGAATATAGAAAAAAATAACTAATACTGGGATTAACGCAATACGTAATAGCGTTAATAATGTGGGTAAATTTATGTTATCAATCATCTTGATGATGGAATGTGTCGTATATTCGTTGCGCTAAAGATCGGCTAATTCCATCTATGCTGCTAAGCGCATCCACACTTGAACGTGAAATACCTTGCATACCGCCAAATTGCTTTAATAAAATTTGTCGCCTTTTAGGCCCTAATCCTGCTATTGCCTCCAAGGGTGACTCTTTCTTTGCTTTACCCCTGCGTGCCCTATGTCCTGTGATGGCAAACCGATGCGCTTCGTCCCTGATATGCTGAATTAGCAACAAAGCACTCGCCCCGGGAGTCACATCAAGAGGCTGTTCCTGACCCGGTAAAATCATCTTTTCCATTCCGGCTTTTCTATCGGGTCCCTTAGAAACACCGACTATCATAACATTATTTACCTGTAATTCCGCTAATGCCTTTTCAGCTTCGTTAACCTGACCCTTGCCACCATCTATAAATAATATATCCGGTGCTTCATGCTCCCCTTTTACCAACCGTTTAAAACGCCTAGAGACAGCCTGGTAAATTGCCGCATAATCATCCCCAGGCGTGATTCCCTCTATATTAAAACGCCGATATGCAGATTTTACCGGCCCTTCCCGATCAAAGACGACGCAAGAGGCAACGGTATAGTCACCTTGAGTGTGGCTAATATCGAAACATTCCAGCCGTTTAGGCACTTCCTGACAGCCTAGCTCTTCTTGCAAACTTAAAAACCGCGCATAAATACCTTGTTTATCAGACAACTTAGTGAGTAATGCATTTTCTACATTGACATTTGCCATTTGCAACCATTTTGCGCGATCACTACGTACATCTGGAGAGATAGTGACTGCATGGCCGGCATGCTTTGCCAAAACTTCGGTCAATAAGCTCACTTCTTCAGGCTTATGACTGACAATAAGTTCATGAGGGATATTTTTATCCAGATAGTACTGCGGAATAAAGGCTTGCAGTATATTTTCAGGTGTATATTGTTCGTTTATCTTAGGAAAAAAAGTCTTATTCCCCAGGTTCTGCCCTTTACGAATAAAAAAGATCTGCACACAGGCAATACCTGCCTTAGTGGCACAAGCAACAACATCAACATCTCCTCGCTCACCATAGACATAGTTTTTTTCTAAAATAGTACGTAACTGACTAATCTGATCTCGTACTCTTGCCGCATATTCAAACTCTAAGTCTGTTGCCAGACGATCCATGCGCGCAACTAGCTCATCAATTAATAAACTACCTTTACCGTCTAAAAAAAGCTGGGTATTGTGCACATCCTCAGCATATTTTTCCTGACTAATTAAGCCGACACAGGGCGCTGTACATCGGTCGATTTGATGCTGTAAACAAGGTCTTGAACGATTGTTATAATACGAGTCTTCACACTGCCTGACTGGAAATATTTTCTGTAATTGCTTTAAAGTTTCGCGTACTGCTCCAGCACTAGGGTAAGGCCCATAGTAATTGCCTTTCCTCTTTTTTGCCCCCCGATGCAAGCTAATTTGCGGGAATTTTTGTTCGGTTGAAAAGTAGATAAAGGGATAGGATTTATCGTCTCGCAAGCAAATATTAAAGCGTGGCTTATACTTTTTAATCAGCTGACTTTCTAATAGCAAAGCCTCTGCTTCGGTGTGAGTGACTGTCACTTCTATCCGTGCTATCTTTGCAACCATCACCTGTTGTTTCGGTGATGCCGCACCTTTTCTAAAATAACTAGAGACTCTATTCTTTAGATTTTTTGCTTTTCCGATATAAACAATCGTGCCTTTATTATTCAGCATTTTGTAAATACCGGGCAGACGAGTAAGGTTTTTAAGGAAACCTTCAATATCAAATGCTGGTTGTTCACTTTCAGTTGTATCAACGATTACCATTGAGACAACTCACTAGTACAGCAGCTCCAAAGTAATCTGTAAAATAATAAGATCATTAATACTCGATGTTCCAGTTTTTGTAGTGCGTTGATTTTATTATCTATTTTTAATTTCGATTAAATTATGTTTTCCTTTAAGATCAATACTTTAACTTTTATTTCAACAAAATACGAGGTCCTTCAAGCCCAGTTATAGCTGAAAACTGGAACATCGAGTAATACATTATAAACAATTAGTTTCGATGAATTGTTGGCATCTTTCATTTGGTAGTGGGTCAAACCTGTGGTTTTAATATTCTCCCTATTACGTTAACCCCTTATATCTCGGACTATTGCATAACTTGTCACTAAACAATAATCACAGGTTTGACCCACTACCTTTCATTTTTACCTAAAAGTAGTTTACACTTTTATTATTCAACCTGACACTGGCGTAAAAAAGCTTTAGCTTTTTCCGCACACAGCAATAGCTAAAGCTATTGCACTCCTGACAAAGTATCAACTGAGCAATGAAAGATGCCGGTTTTTTAGATCATAACAATAGGGGTACTGCACTAGGAGTCTGTCCAAGAATAGAAAATCTACTGCTGAAAAGCCCTTTTGGTCAGCTTTCCCGATCACAACGTTAAAGAGCACACACTTCGCCTCAAATGATCGAAAAATCTGACTCAAATGGCTTTCCCTCGCGACGGCATCTATTCTTGGACAGCCTCCTAGACTGTCTATTGCGCATATTTCTCTAATGAAGGGTAAAGCAAATTAACTTCACTCAATGGTAAGCCTTTTTTAGCAGGCGAATAACGACTATATTGCGATAACATATCAGGATCAACATCGCCAATGACTTGTCCCAGTTCTGATAGTCGAATGCCTTGATTAACAAGATAAAGTATATAAGTATGAGATAAAGAGTCAGCCGTTAAATTTTGAGGTTCAGCTAAACCGGCATCAACTGAAGCATACACAAGAATTGCTTCAAGTTTTTCTACTGTTATGGGCTTTCCCACCTTATTCCATACTGGGCATGGGTCTATGTGCTCAAAAAGGGTTTTTAAAGCCGGACTCAGAGAAATCGAACGATGATCTTGTCCCGTAATTTTGATACTATCCTTTTTAAAGTCTATCTCTTCTCCTGTTAAGCTGCAAATTTCATCAAGATTTAAACCACTTAATAACAAGGAGATAAGCTGTTTCGCTTTAATATCAGAGGCTTCAAGCAAGTCATCAATGACAGAGACACTCAGTTCCTTAAGTAAGTCATTCTCTAGTTTATTACCGAAATCGTGCTGTAATGAGTGCTGGACTGTATTTTGATTTAATTGTTCCTGCTTTTGCTGGTATGTGCTAATCAAGTCTGGCGACATATCCCTATATAAATTGCTACCGGTTACTGAAATAGTCGTCGTTTGCTCTTCCTTTCGAGTTAAAAAGTCAACAATCCAGACCCCAAAAAGACCTAATATAATTGAGCTTACAAAAGCAATAATAGCATCTCTCGTGTAATCTGGGCTGATTGGATCACGGGGAGAAAATGCGCGCTCTATCACCTTCACCTGGGGAAATTTTTCCGCCTGTCTCGCTTCAATTTGTGCCAACCTTTCTTGAGTCTCACGTTGCAACAACTCCAGCCCTTCCAGATCACTGAGCAAAGACTCATGCAGAGAAAATTTTGAGCTAAAATCTGTCGCTTCTTTTTTGTGCTCATCAAGTTGCAATTGTATTTCACGTAAGGTCTGCCGCGCTGCATCATACTCTTGCTCTGCTTCAGTCAAGACGATGCTTTTCCCAATATTGCGTTTTTTCTGGATGTCTCGCTCTAGTGCTTTAATTTGCTTAGGAAGTACATTTAACTCCGGATTCAATTCTAAATACTGCCGTGTATATTTATCATCAAAATCAGTTAATTTCTGTTGTAATTTTTGCAATTTCAGCTCAAGAGATCGCATACTTCTCACGTCTTCACTTGGAACGACAACTTTCCCTTGCTCTATCGCTCTATTAATTGCATCAAGCTTTGCCTTTGCCTTAATAGCGTCTTCGTTAGCAACACTAAGAGATTGGTTTAAGCCACTAAATTTTGCAAGTGACTGGTTCTCGAAAATATTTTCCCGGCCAAGAGAAGTAATATTATTGTTGCTCCTGAAACTCTCTAGTTCTGTTCGTTTAATTAATATTGTATTTTCTAGCCCAGAAAGCTCTTCTTGCAATATTTCAATCGTTAAACCCGTCGTTTGTTTGATTTCATCAGCCCGCCTCTGTAGATACACTTCAATCCAGGTATTAATAATGGGCTTTAAAATCTCAGCTTGATACCCCTGAGCGGCTAACTCAACCAGATTTGTTTCAGCTACTGGCTCTACCGTTAACATTTTTCGCAATTCGGCAACGGTTAACTGTGCAAGTTGCACCCTCCCCTCCATGCTAATAGATTGTTGCTGGTTTTGATCCAGCAGTGTCAGCGCCTCATTCAGTAATTCCTGCCCTGTCAGAATTTGTCTTTGTATGGCAACATGTTGAATATCCGCTTTACTACTGAGTTCATCTATAGCTGTTTGTGCAACAGTCAATAAAGTTGCATAGCTTCGATAAAGCGCGGGACGGCTATAGACATAGCTAAGACTAAGCATTACACTCAGTAGAAAAGTAAGCATAAACACAATAAATCTGCGTGCTGTATACCACGGTTTCTGAGGAGGCTCAGGTGGATTAAAAGCCGTTTGATGAGGCAAAATTTCTACTTGAGGAAAAGTGCTATCCATAATCTTATTACTCGAATTTATAATAATTGATAGGGCGCCATTGAAAGTTACCCTATTAGAAATGTGCGTTCTAACTTAGGTAACTCGCAACACACACCCACCCATCTTGCTTGTCTTTTTGTCCGTTTTCTTATTGATAATTGATAAAAATAGTGTCGTATTACAGCACCTATTATTGGTCGTGTTATCACAGGCGCGCCATGCTACTTCGTGAAATTCAGGGACTCCTGTCACCTTCATT
>CAYZUM010000171.1:0-6339 GCA_964481455.1 uncultured Methylomonas sp.
AGACGAACAAAAATCCTGCGCAATATGGGTAGTTTATTTATTGCGAGTTACCTTAGCTGAGATCTATGGGTAATCAGAAAGTAATATGTAAAAGTATTTTTTTGAAAATACTGCTACTCTTGTAGAGTAACTCTTAAAATTTTAATAAAGCCAGTAAAGTACTATTTTATATGATTTATTCACGTTCAATTTTATGTATAGTGCTTATTACAGCGACTGTTTTTTGTCACCCTGTCTATGCAAAAATGTATCGCTGGGTGGATGATAAGGGAAATGTTGTATACTCTGATAAAGTTTCACCTGAGGAGTCAAGGTATGAACGTCAGGTATTAAATGAACAAGGGCATGTATTAGAGACTGTTCGTGCGGCAAAAACCAAAGAACAAATTGCTTTAGAAAAAAGATTAAAATTCTTAAGAAGGGAACAGGAAAAAATTATAGCCAAGCAAAAAGCAAACGATAAAGTTCTATTAAGTACTTTTCGAAGTATTGATGATTTGCGTATGACTTTAAAGGGTAAATTGCTGGCTGTTGATGCACAAAAACGTGTTCATGAAAGATCGATGGAAAACTTTAAAGAAAATTTAGCAGGGGTGCGAAAAAAGGCGGCACAAATAGACAGGTCAGCTAGAAAAGTACCAGTGAATATTCTAAATGAAATAGCCACTATTGAAGATAAAATAAGCATTACTTATCTGGATATCTATGAAACGCAAGAAAAAAGAAAGCGAATAAAGAGAAAGTTTGATAAAGATATTGAGCGCTTTATGTTTTTGACTAAAAGTAGCAAAATAAGTGCACAGGATCTGAGTGATGAAACGGCAGAAAAAAAAGCAGCACATACTTTAGGCTTGTTTAATTGTCAAGATAAAAAACATTGTGAAAAAGCCTGGGAAATTACTCAACAGTTTGTCATTCAGAACTCAACCACAAAGATTAATTTTAATACCGATACTTTGATAATGGGAAATGACCCTATGATCTCGTCTGATATAAGTCTCTCTGCATCGAAGTCGAAGCGTAAGAATAACAAAGTTAGTATCTTTTTAGATATTCGTTGTCACAAATCCACGGTGGGTATAGAGTTTTGTCAAAGTGAAAAAGTTAAAAATATTCGTCAATCTTTTCCCCCCTATATTGAAAATGCATTAAAAAATTAAATAACGAATAGCCGTCGTTTATTGAGTAGTACGAGATAACTCGTAGAATATACTCTTTATGTTTAGAGCGAAAATATTAGTTATCTTCAATCTATTGATTGCTCTTCCTATATCGGTATTAGAATTAAATGAGTACCTGATTACCTATACCTCACAGCCATATTAAATTAATAATATCAGTATGTTGAGAGTCACGTCATTCCAGCTAAAAGTATGCAGAAATGACGTATATAGCTGAGAGTTATGGGTAATCAGGAATGAATATGTGGTTTATTATTGGGAGTGTCAGTTATTGCCTAAGGAATGAGTATGAAATAACTTGAGCAAGTTACAAACCTGTAGGATGGGCAAAGCGACAGCGTGCCCATCCTACTTTGCTCATATTATTTCATGCACTTTCCTAAACTATAGACTTTCAGGTATTTAATTTCCAAACCTTATTTCATAAATTACTGAAAAACATGATATTTAATTTTTTAAAGTGGAAATTATTTATCTGAGAATCTATATTTAGTTTCTATTCCTAAAATCTTTGTTTCTAGATAATGATTATCATCATTAAATGACAATCTCACAACATCAACTAAAGCAAAAAATGAGAGGCTTGATTATTTCAGCCATGCGTTCAGTGATAAAGCAGCCGCAAGTAAAAGCAGTGGCACTCTATCTTTTAACGAAATTCCCTAGAACAAAAGCAGTTTTAAATAATATCGCCTTAAGTGCAGGCTTATCAACAAAGCAACACAATGAAGTCACTGTTACCGATATTAACAAAGAAATAGGTAGGCTATCCTTAGCAAATACCACTGTCAGTAGAGTGACTGATATAGATTATTTTGAATGTAAAACCCCACAAATATTATGTCAGAAATATGCTCTCAATTTTGATTTTGAACTGATTGAGAAAATAAGGCGAGGTCAGCATGTAGATTACCTCTCAAACTCTGGCGATAAATTAACACTTACGGTTGCTCATTATTACTTAGCTTTGCTATACAGGTATCCATCGACGACTGAAATTAAGCGATATTCAGAAATAGTTATCAATAAAAGACACTTTGAACCGCTCCTGAAAAATTTACTGGGTTCACCAGAATATAAAGAGCGTGGTTGTAAAGAAGTGATTTCATGACTGTTTATATCAATGTATCAAACACTTTTAGAACCCTGTCTAAAACTGGCATACAACGTGTCGTACGAGAAGTTGTATCAAGACTGATACTAAAAAAAGATATTACTCTAATAGTTTGGTTTAAAACAGGTTTTTATCAGCTGTCTTTAGATCAAGAAATTTCCAGATTTTTAGCTGCAAGAGCTTTTGTACCACAAAATAAAATAAATATTGTAGATCTTAAGGCGGGTGATGTATTTTTTGATCTGGATGGTTCAGCCGGAGATATCTATGAGATTAAGCAATTGTTTCAGCGGCTTAAGAAACAAGGTATTATTCTGATTAAAATGCACTATGATGCCGTCCCTATTTTATTGCCACAATTTTCTCACATTAACACAGGCTTTTCTTTTACAGATAATTTTACTGCAGCATTGCAGTTTATAGATTACTGGTTATGTATTTCTCAGACAGTTCGTTCTGACCTATTAAAAATTGCTGATGGAGTAGAGGTGGGTGAGCCTGTCACTCAAGTTATTCCATTAGGTGCGGATTTTAATCAGTATGGAAAACAGCAAAATGTAACAGTAGCTCATGTGGAGTACGGTCAATATATTCTGGTTGTTGGAACGCTAGAACCCAGAAAAAATCATACGTTAATATTAGATGTATTCGATCAGTTATTATTTGCAAATCATAATATTAACCTTGTCATAGTCGGCAAACGTGGTTGGTCTATGGGGGAAATTGTGGAGCGAATAGAAAATCATCCCCAATATAATAAGCGCTTATTCTGGTTGATCAATGCAAGCGATTCAGAAATAGCAATGCTCTATAAAAATGCCTTTGTAACAACCAATCTATCTCATTATGAAGGCTATGGTTTGCCTGTTATAGAGTCTCTCAGTCGCGGCTGTGTGACCCTATGTGCAAGTAATACAGCGATGGAGGAAGTTTCTCGGGGAGCAGCTTATAGTATAAACGCAGATGTAGACTCCGTTGTCTATGCACTGCAACAATTACAATTACCTAACGTTTATGCTCAATACAAATTAAAAGCAGAGCAGTTTTTAGCCCCTACCTGGACAGATTCGGCTAATAAAATTGCAAATCTTTTAGACAGTATCCAGCTGTTGGAGGGTATCTCTATTTCCCCTAAACAGGCAGTTTATATTTCTATTCGAGCGGATGCTTTGTACAGATCACTTTGTTCAGTGATAAAACAGATGGAGTTTATCAGCAAAGTCGTTATATTAACCTCGGATAAAGAATTTACTACGATTAGCAATAAGCTTGCAGGCTTAGCAATTGATATAAGGATTGTTAAAGAAAGTGAACTTGGCATTCATGATTTACCGGATGATCATCAGGTACGAAATACCTATTTACGTCGGAAATTATATAAACAAAATTTTATAGAAAATAATTTTATTGCACTTGATGATGACAATTTAGCGATTGAACAGGTTAGTTTGGTTGATTTTCTCGAGGATGGTAAACATAAGGCCTATTACTACTATGCGGATGGGCGAGATTGGCTCGGTGCATATCCTGCACCAACTAGCTTTGATCTCGGAGTCTGGCGAACCGTTAAGTTTCTTCATAGTAGTGGATATGATACCAAGCTTTATAACTCTCATATGCCACAAATAATCAATAAGAAAATATGTAATACCATCCTCAATCGAACAGCGAGTCTGGGGTTAGATGAATGGAGTAGCTATTTTAATATTGCCAGCCATCTTTACCCTCAGTTTTTTCAAGATCAGTTTTATAGGGCAATTTCCTGGCCCCCTGATTTAGAGACGTGGTTGCCGACATCTCCTCCAGAAAAAATTATTTTTCAAAACTATTATGATAAAGATGCAGACCTCTCTACTATTAATCCAAAAAAAATAGCGAATACAATCAAAAAATGGCAGGCTGAGTACTCTTCAAAGAAAGCGATACAGGAGAGTATAGTGCCGGCTAACCCTACAATTATTATTAGTAGAGGGGGGCTAAACTATACAGGCTCGAGTATACATTGTCATAAAGATACGAAAATTATGATTAAACTGTTAGTGGAGGCTGATGTTGGTGACTTTAAAATAATGAGTCGTTTTGATATCTATGAAAATAATTTTAGTCGTGATGCCTTACCTAGGTATCTATTGATTCCGGCTGAAATCCTTAACCCAAAAGGTGAAAATAACATTCAAATTTTGCTCAGCTTTAGCGATACTGAAGAGAGTTCTAAAATTATAATTCCTGTGACGATTGTGGATGCTTTATTAGAATATTCGCACGCAATAAATGACCAATAAAGGCAAGTAGCTGAAACTGTAACGACTCTCTTTCCCAGACTATGTTTGGGAATATATGGGTCGTAAGATTTTCTTAGGGATGTGTATAACACATAACAACGTGAATGAAATAACTTGAGCAACAGGTTTACAGGTTTGGACATTATATAACCGCACCTTGTGACCGCGCGAAGTATATATACTTACTTAAAATTAGTTCCTGATGACGTACAACTCACAGCCATATTAAAACAAGCCATGTACATCAGTATGTTAAGAAATTTGTCATTCCCAAAGTCTTTTTTGGAAACCTTTGTTTAGGAAAGAGAATTTAATAATATGTGCACTGACTGCCGTCCACTTACCGGAGCTTGAAATATGCACAATCTCTGTGTAGGTTGCGGGGGAGGTACGAACCCCACCGCTAGCTAGGTTTACTGGTGCAAGTATCATACCCTCTACCTACAAATTAAAATAATAGCTTGAATGGCCTGGGGTTTAAATGCACACGTCATTAAACCTCCACTCTTTACCTCATGAGATTCCTGCTAATAGCATGCAGGAATGACTTAAATTCAGGATCTGAGAGTTATACGTTGTCAGGAATTAGTGTAACTTAATTTGTGCAGTTTATTGATGTATTTACAAACAGAGCTTGTGAATAAGTCATACTAAAGTAACCTGAGTTCGGGATAATAAAAGTAGGCAACCTTTTGTAAAATATGAAAAAATACAAACAACCAAGCATATATTTTTTCAAAAGGCTGCCCATCGATGAGTTTAACCCAATTATTTTGTGATGTAGACGATTTTTGTAAAGTATTTATCCCTGAATGGGAAAAAACACAAATTGAAGCTGCATGAGAAAAGTTTCAAATATATTTGGTGGCAGTGAGTGCCGATAGGATTCGTTTAACTAAAGATGCAAAAGACCCAATTTTTTAAAAAAATCACCTCAGTGACACTTCAACAAAATCACCTTGCTTTTATCTTATTTTAAATTCAACTTGTTAAGTGGCGCGCCCGAGACGATTCGAACGTCCGACCCCTGCCTTCGGAGGGTATCTTATACAGCTTTTATAATAAATTACCTGCAACCATTAGAAACCATAAACACCACTCAATACCATATATTTACTTGCTTTAACTCACCTTTAAAACTACCATAAGGTTTCGTGAGGTTGTGCTGGATTTATTTAAAACGTCAACTCAGTGTCAACTCAGAATGAGACCATAAATATTAACCTGGTGATTTATCGTGGCTAACAAACCAATAAAAGTTAAATTAAGTGATGCCTTAATCAGTTATGCAAAGAGCGGTAAAAATAGTAATTCAAAGTTTAAAGATATAGAAAATGCATTACTAAATAAAGATGACGTACTTTACGATACTGAGTTAAATGGCTTCCATGTTAAAAGGTCTGGAAACAATACCGTTAGCTTTAGGTACTATTACCGTATTAATGGAAAACGCAAGATGATTACACTTGGTGAATTTCCAAACATAACAACAGCACAAGCTAAAACCCTAGCGCGTGAAAAATCACTAGATGTGGCTAATGGCGTTAATCCGTTGGAAGAAAAGCACAATGCCATATCTGCCAACCAGTTGACGCTCAAGCTATATCTTGACCATGATTATGCCTTATATATGGATCGTGCTATTTCAAAGGATATTTATCTTGCCAAGATAAGAAATCATTTCCCTGAGCTTTTAAAAAAACCTTTAGCCGATATAAGCAAAACAGATTTAGTGAAATGGATTCAAGAGCAAACTGTTAAG
>CAYZUM010000172.1:0-6306 GCA_964481455.1 uncultured Methylomonas sp.
TACTACAAAAACTGGAACATCGAGTTATAAGGAATTATTTTTCATATCCTCCATGTTCATCATGGATTCATAATAACTGCTGGTTTTTAGCGGGGGCTTAAAAGTGTTAATTACTTTGGAGCTTACCGGAAAGAGACAAAAAAAATTTACTGAAAAACCTAGAGACTGTATTAAAAGAAAAACCATTATTACTATTGAATACTTAAAAGCAACGCAATCCAAGCCCTCTGTCAATAAGAACTCATAATATTGACCCTAAAAAATGTTAAACTTATTTACGTTAGTACTTATTATAGGTTACCCTCCACTATAAATAACCTGCATCAGATTAATCAAATATAAGAATACTAAACAGATATCTTGTTAAAACGATTGTTTCAAAGTTTATTTATTATAAATTTATCACTTTTTAAGACTAAGCCCGTTAAGTTCAAATAACAGTTATTTATTAACCTAAAGAGGAACAAAAAATGAACACCCACCCCAATCTTATCAGACTTGCAATCTGTGCTTCACTCACTGCGACGACTCTTTATTCTCCATTTAGTATAGCGGCGTCACCCACACTGAATTTATTTCCCACCAGTGTTGTGGAAAATTTACAAGCGTCTGCTGATTCAGCAAAAGCAATGGAAAGTAGCATGGAAGGCATCGTTGCGCAAATGGATAATCAAATGCAACTTTATAAGGATTCTAAATGTGAGGCGAATGATGCCGACGCAGGTTGCACACAAATCAAGAAAGGTATCAATAATACTTACATGAAAATGTTAGGCGAAATGGAAGCACAATTGCCAATCATGAAACGCGCCATGGAGTCTACCGCAAGAAAGCTAGGGGGTAATATTCGTACTGAATTGGGTAGAAAAATGACGACTCTGGACTTACAGCGTGTGATTCAAGGCAAGAAAGGCGGCGCACAAAATATCCGTAAAGTATCTGGCAAGCGACAAGGAAGAATGAGTAAATCACTAAGCCGATACCATAGTCTGATTTCAATATCGTCTAATAAAGGCCAGAATCAAGCCATGTTAGCGGCAGAAATTTACGCTGACTCCGTAGAAACACTAGATTATATTGACCTGATTCAAATGGAAATAAGTCAAAGTAAAATGCTAGGGGGTATTGGCACTATCTGGAATGGCGAGCCTTCCGAACAAATGATGGCAACGGTTGGTAGCGTCAAAGCGCTACTCTTTGGAGAAGAAGATGGAGACGGGTTTATTCCTGAGAACGTTGCCCCCACCAGTGACCCAGCTTTAGATGACAGTGACTGGACTATCGACTAACTAATCATACTTTTAAACAGAGGAATCACCATGAACACCATCAATATTTTAAAATCGACAGCCTTAGGTCTATGCCTAGCAAGTGGACTGACAGCTTGCGCACAAGCCCCAAAACCAACACCCGTGCCTCAAATTCAACCTGTCGCAGTAAAAACCTGTCAGGTTCCAATCAATAAACATCTACAAACTGCAATTACTAGCGCACAATCCGAATTAAGTGATCGTAACTGCCATTTTCAATTTGATGCGATGCACAAAAAATTAATTCAAATTGCACTTGAAGATCCATCGCCCTCAAATGGTAAACTTTTTTTAAATTTTTATAAATGGAGTGTAGGACAAGATATCCTTAGTAGTCGTCAGGGAAAAGAATATTACAACCGTTACTTTAAAACAACCTTTGGTAATGTCTTATCAAACGACAGCAATGTCTGCTCAATTGGTAAAAACAAAGATGCCCTGATTAAAAAGCTGGGCCGAGAGTTAGTGGATAAAAAAACAGGTTTACAGGGTATTATGCAAAATCGTGACGCATACTTTGAAGCACTCCGTATTCATAATGATTTAATCTTCCTGATAGAAACCACATTATTAGCCTGCCAAGCTGGCAGATAGCAATCATGACTAGTAATAGCTTTAATTTTTTTAAAGGTATCATGGCTGGGGCAGCAGGTGCTCTAGTCATGGGAGTGGTATTTATCTATATTTTAAATATGACGGGTTACGCCGTCATACAATTCCCCCCAGACTCAGGCATCAACGCCTTCATTAATTTCGCCTATGACAACCTGAAACTCTCAATTATCCCTTTTATCGGAATTTTTGTTAGCTATATCTATTTTCTCAGAAAACTGAACAATCAGTTAAACGATCAACACACCACCATTGACGTAATTGCTCAGACTGACCATATCATAGAGTTTAGCATCAGCCTTTTTTTTGGTATCGGCGTTATCTGGACAGCCATCGGAATGCGTAGCGCTTTGATGTTCGCGTTAGGCGATCCAGAATCTGCAGCTGCAGATGGCGCCTTTGCCATTTTACAACGCATGGTTGATGGTGGAATTTTGCTGGCCTTATCCACCACTATTTTTGGAGGTGTCGGGGGGTATTTAATGCGCGTTTTTAAAGTGATGTATATTGGGCAACGCTTGCAAAGCTACTATAACGCTCAAATGCAAGATCAAAACGATAGCGCTTATGCCATCCTGCAACGTATTGAACAACATTTAGAGAAAATCACCTCGTCTGCAACAAATAAGGATAGCGAATGAGTAACTTACCCTGGCAAACACCTTATGCACACTCACAGTCTTCGGGAGGAGACAGTGAGATCGAGGCTTTACAAACCGACGTGATGCGTTTTATGGCCATTCTGGGACTTTGCTTAATGGCCATCTTCTCTCTGGTACAAAGCTTGCCTTACCAACCTGCAGAACAAGCACCACAATTAGAAAGTAAAGAATTACTGGAAGCAGAAGTAAAACAGTTAGAGACCAATGCAACTGAGTTGCAAGAAAAAATCAAACAATACACTGAGACCTTGCAACAAGTGCAAGACGCTAATCAGCAAGTACAAGATGCTCAGAAACAGGTGGAAGATGTAAAGCAAAAGCTTGAGGACATAGAACAATCTGTGGAAAATCAACGTGGCCGATTAACGCAACTGAATAAGACCGTGCAACAAGAACAACAGGCATTAAGCTCGATACGCAAAAAGCTGGAGCGTGAAAAACGCATTCATAAGGTGCACAAAGAAAAGCTAAAAAAAATAATCAAAAAACAGGAGCCAATTAAACCACAGGAACCCAAGAAACCTTCTGAGCCAGTTAAACAAAAGCCCGTCGAACAAAAGCCAGTTGAAAGCGCAAAACCAAAAGCAGAAAAAAAGGGTTTTAGTTTACGCTTTACATCTGACCAGGCTTTACTACATTTAATACAGCAACAAAAAATTAATATGTATGTCCTAATGGGAAAAAATGCCTGGCATATAAAACCTACCTCGGGGTCGTGGCAAGTAAAAACAGTAAAAAAACCCAAAAAATATTACCAGATGGCGGTACAAACTGTGCCGAATATTTTAAGGACTGCAGCACAAAATCAGTTATCAGTACACGCTAAAAGCAATGTTATCTGGGCCGTAGAGTTACCTCAGTCTATCGCTTCTTCCATTACCCAGTTGATGAAAAATAAGCAAGGCGGGGATTTGGTGATTACTCAGAATGGGCAGGTGGAATTAAAATAAAATATGAGAATTAATATGCATATTTCTAACGTTATAAGGAACAAATAATATTCCAGCCTTATTCTGAATATATTACTAGCAACAAAGCTGTTTTAAAGTGGACCCCATTGTCAAGACCATTTTTTCCAAATAATAAGGAGAAATATCTAACATTCTCATAAAAAATGTGGTTCTTTTCCCTTTGGCGCGATGAAAATAAATATAATAATCAATAAGTTATATAGTACTTAACCAAGTCTGTAGAACCCATTTGTAACCAGTTTTCGAGAGTCGAAATGCCACAACAACGTTGCTATTACTGAGTTCTTCAAGAAAACTGCTGTTAAATCCAAGAATAATATCGAAAATAATGGTTATTTTTTAGAAAAACTCCAGACTCAAATATCATGTATCATATTGTTTTTCGGCTACCAACTTAAGACGGGACAGTTTCCATAGCTTTTTTACTGAAATAATGCGTAGAAAGCCAGTATAGCGTAGAGTCTCTCCAGAAGCTTATTTTACTGGTGTCCCGTCTTAAGTTGGTAGCCTGTTTTTCAATTACTTTATTGATCACGCCAAAAGGAAAAGAACCTTTCATTTTTTCTAACTCCAAAAATCAGTATATGTAAAGTCTATTTATAGACTTTTTAAGGTTTTTATGTCAATAATTTTAAAGGCTATTTGCAGGGAGGTTATCTTTAGCTAAGCTTACTTAACCGTGGTTAAACCTTTCTGACTCGTAAAATAGGCTGCAATGTCTTTTATCTCATCTTCTGATAAACCTTGTACCATAGATTGCATTAGCGCACTTTTACGGACACCCGATTGATACTCTCGCATTACTCTTTCCATATAGTTAGCATGCTGCCCACCTAATACCGGATTGCTAGCACCCTCGTTAACATCACCATTGTGACAAGCCACACAAGAGGCTGCTAATGCTTTACCTTTGTTGGCATCACCACCATTTGCAATTGCTTTTGTAGAGCCATCAGTTACCGTTGCTAAATAAGCTGCAATATCTTCTATCTTTTGCTCAGAAAAATCAAAAGTGTTCGCCATCATTGTACGATGCGGCCGATTTGATGTTTTGTAGGCTGTTAATGCTGCTACCGTATAAGCTGCTACTTGACCACCTACTTTTGGAACATAGTAGGTAGGGTAAACATTACTTGCTCCCGGCGAAGTATGACAACCTCTGCAAGTTTCAAACGCATTTTTTCCTGCTTCGATATTTGCTGCTTGTGCAGCCATTTGAATACTTGAGAATGAAATGAGGCCTAATGCCAATACAACTGCTTTCTTATTCATAAATATAACTATTTCGTAATGTTTAAAAAAATTTCTCTATTCTACTAAAAACAAACCCTTATTAATAGTCTATTTGTGATGCTTTTCTGTTTGGTAATACTCATACCCACTAAAGAACTCTGGAAGCATGGGCTGGTTGATTTCTGAAATAACATAATACCATCACCAATAGCATGATCTTGTGGCGATACTTGCTCTATAGGCTCTTTTTATTAAACACGAACACAATAACTTTCGAAGAATAGGCAAAGCTCGTTTCTGATCCTGCTCTGCCTAGCATCAGAAACGCACACAAAATAAACTGCACTTCTGTAGGTGCGAATTCATTCGCGCGATGCGTAGAGCCCAGATCTGCAAACCTCGCCTGAATAAGTTGCCCCTTTATTTCATATACATTTCTAGTCATAAATACACTCCTTATTGTGCTGGATTGTTGAAATTTTTCGACTTAGAAATAGCAACATTACTGGCGACGTAACGACGCCTACAATTTAAAAGGCAGCCAAAAAGTAAGATGGGTTGAGGTATATTAGTATCAGAGTGGTCAATATTACAATAACTCAGCTGATTGTTGGGGTGAAATGTTAAATTCTGCAAATAACTTTAACAGAAACTCTTTTTCATCATGCTGTACTCTGCCACGAATACCATAAGGATAATTAATAACACAAGCTGCTGAAATATCGAGGCAATATTCAAGTATATCCATTTTACGATGCTCAGCCACTCCCGACTCCTGAGTGATGAGCTTATGCAACTCTGTGAGCAATCTCTGAGGAGGTTTATTGTGCGCAAAACGATCCAGAAAATCATTTGCATCTTCAACGGTAAGTACCTGAGTGCCTGCCGCTTGATCCTGGTATGAAATATGCTCAAGCACAAACTGATAGAGAATTTTTAGTTCGCCTTGCTAATTTTTCCCATCCAGCCAAATCACTTCAATCAGAGGGATCAAATCCAGAAAATAAAAGTCGGCAGGTTTTAAATTAAATTCCCGTGCTAACTGTTCAAAGAATTGTTGTCTATCCACTTTTGCGTCCCATATGATGAATTTAGCTATTTTAGAGCGCTATCTGGAAAAAAAGAACGTTGCCCTATGCTACCTTAATTATAACTTTCTTTTTACGTTTAGTTTTGTAACGATTCGCCATCTTAGGGAGGTGAGAAATAATAATCATCCAGAATTGAAGTGCGAATCTTTTTGGGTTGTTATCTGCTCTGTTATGGCTTGTCTAAAATTACTTATAGACATTCAGGTATTTAATTTCCAAGCCTTGTTTTATAAGATGCTGAAAATAAAGCTACTTATTTTTTAAAAATGGAAATTATTTATCTGAGAATCTATATATGTTTCTTTTGAGTATTGACTAACATCTTTAGCCGTTAATAGGCATTGTGCGTAGGGTGAAATAGCGTTAGCGTTTTCCACCGCTGAAAATCAGGGAAACGGAGCTTAGCGAAGTGATGATTTTTAGTCCC
>CAYZUM010000173.1:0-6274 GCA_964481455.1 uncultured Methylomonas sp.
GATCTTAAAGGAAAACATAATTTAATCGAAATTAAAAATAGATAATAAAATCAATGCACTACAAAAACTGGAACATCGAGTGATACCCATGCCTTTATCTGGTGGCTAGATAACTCACCTGAGCTAAGTTTAAAGGCAAAAGAAATTATTGCTAACTCTGAAAACAGAATTTTTTTTAGTCATGCAAGTTATTGGGAAATAGCCATAAAAGTGTCGATTGGTCGCTTAACTTTCCCGATAGAATCCATAGATACTGAATTAAAGCAAAATGGTTTTGATTTACTTGCCATTAAATCTGCTCATATTATTCATACGACAAGCTTAGAGATGTTTCATCGCGATCCTTTTGATCGAATCTTGATCGCACAAGCCCAGGTAGAGAACCTGAGTCTATTAACTGTTGACCAGCATATTCAGAAGTATGATTTATCCTGGGTTTGGTAACTCATTATAAAAACAGTTCACTATCAATATTGCCAAGTTGCTCTTTATTTCAGAGTAGGCTTTAAAAGTTCGCTCCTCCCCTTCGGTTATAAATGGCTCTAATCCCAGGATTAAAAGAGCTTTAGGGAGCTGGAAATAAATAAGCGTCCAATATTGGGCTGGCTTTGAAGACGGATAAAAAGACCAGCAATCTTGGATGATTATTTGTTTCTATCTCCCAGGAATGGGAATTTTATAACTTACACATTTTTGTGTCTTTTTGTCCGTATTCATTGTTGCGTAAAGAGCTACGTAGCCTGCGATGCGCTTATTTACGCGCCTCGAAGACGAACAAAAATCCTGCGTTAAATGCACACATTATTTTATTCCCATTCCTGCATGGTCCGAAACAGCAATAGCTGAAGCAGTGTAACCATTCAGACCCCCTATTGCATTGTAACCAACTGATATTAATTGAAAAATAATATAGCTATTTTTGGCAAAAATAGCTATTTTGATTGGCCCTCACTAACAATCAATTGCTTACGATTAATTCGGTATTTATGATGCTATTTTGGCCGTCTGTAACACACTGTAATTTATGTAGTTTAGGGGTCTGAACGGTTACGAAGCAGTTGCACTCCTCCATTATTTCTCCCTCACTTTAGCTTGGCCTTGATGGTGGGCAAAAAACGGTCCACTCTACTACTGCTTTGCAAGAGAACTACCCACGTTAAGCGTAAAGCCCGCGATTGACTATCGACTACTCCCTTGCTTTACGCAAGACTCTTTTTAAAAGCATCCACTAGTTCTAAAGCCTGCTGCTTATAATCTTTTTTATCCGTATCATCCAGATTCATCCAGCGTAAACGGTTAGCATTAGCAACAACTGTCACAGATGACATCGCCATCGCCGCACCCGCAATCATAGGGTTTAATAAAATACCAAAGACAGGGTATAACAGACCTGCCGCAATTGGGATACTAAGTGAGTTATAAATAAACGCACCAAATAAATTTTGTTGAATATTGGCGACTGTCGCTTTGGATAATAGCATTGCCTCAGGTACTTTTAATAAAGAACCCTGCAAAATCACAATATCTGCGCTTTCTATCGCGACATCTGTTCCTGTTCCAATCGCTATGCCCACATCCGCTTGTGCCAAAGCAGGTGCATCATTGATGCCATCCCCTACCATACCGACAACCTGCCCTGCCTGTTGCAAGTCTTTTACAATCGAGGCTTTCTCTTCAGGCAGAATTTGCGCTCGTATTTCGCTAATACCCGCCTGTTTTGCAATGGCTTCAGCGGTCACCGTATTATCGCCTGTCACCATAACCACTTTCACACCCAGCTCTTGAAGTCTTCTGATAGCCTCAGCTGAGTCAGCTTTAATAGGATCTGCTACCGAGATAATTCCAGCGACTTGCTTATCCACGGCCAAATACATCGGCGTTTGTCCTTGTTTTGCCAAGGCCAGCATTTTTTCTTCAAATGCTTCAAAACTCACACCCTGTTCTTGCATTAATGCAGCATTACCAAATAATACGGCCTGATCTTTTATCATTGCCGATACACCATGTCCTGCAACGGCTTTAAATTTTTTCGCGCGAGTTAACGTTAAGGATTTATCTTCTGCAGCACTCATAATAGCCGATGCTAAAGGATGCTCTGAACCTTTTTCAATGCTGGCAGCAAACTGTAAAACTTCATCTGCAGAATAATCAGCAACTGTTTCAATGGTCGATACTGTCGGTTTTCCTTCGGTGACGGTCCCGGTTTTATCCAGCACTAAAGTAGAGATTTTACCGGCCACCTGCAAACCATCACCGTTGCGTATTAATATCCCCGATTGCGCCGAACGCCCTACGGAAACCATAACAGAAATAGGCGTTGCCAAGCCCAAAGCACAGGGACAAGCTATCACTAACACTGTCATCGCTGTGACAAATGCATAGCCTAATTCAGGTTCAGGTCCCCAGATATACCAGATAAAAAATGTCACGACAGAAATACAGACGACAACGGGCACAAATATACTGGCAATTTTATCGGCTAATTTAGCTAATTCTGGTTTACTACCCTGTGCCTGGCGGACACTTTTGATAATTTGTGCCAGAGCGGTATCGCGACCAATTCGTGTTGCTTTGTATAAAAAACTGCCTTGCTGGTTCATTGTACCGGCAGCAACATTAGACCCAGCTGCCTTTTCTACCGGCAAAGACTCTCCTGTTAACATAGATTCATCTATAGTGGAGTGCCCTTCCAGTAACTCACCATCTACAGCAATTTTTTCACCTGGACGCACTCTTAAGGTTTCCTCTAAGCCGACTTCTTCAATGGGAATATCCAGCTCTTCCCCATTTCGTACAACTCTTGCTGTACGCGGTTGCAAACCAATCAAGGCTCGAATGGCACTAGAGGTTTTGCCACGCGCTTTAGTTTCCAGCGCTGCACCAAAATTGATAAAAGCCAGAATAATGATTGAAGCTTCAAAGTAGGCATGCGCGGAAAGAGAAGGTAAATAGGCAGAATAATCAATGACAACACAGGAATATAGCCATGCTGAACCAGTCCCCAAGGCAATTAATGTATCCATATTCGCTTGTTTGACAAGAATTGACTTCCACGCACCAATATAAAAATGTCCTCCAGAATAAATCATGATCGCCAATGTTATCAACGCAACCTCAGGCCAGAACCAGTTTCCGGTTTCCGAGCCTATGTCGGGTACTCCCCCCAAATGCCCCACAACCATCAGCGGTATACCAAAAACAGCCGCAACACTGGCTTTACGCACTAATTGTTGATAGCGCGCCATTTCTTGCTCTTCCTGTTCAGCAGGGCCCTCGAATCCCTCCATAACAGCGCCATCATAACCGGATTTTTGCAGCGATTTTTTCAATAAAGCAGGGTCAACATCACCTTTGACAACGGCTGAATGGTCAGCAAAGTTTACCACCACAGAGTTAACGCCCGAAACTGCAGTTAATGCTGTTTCAACAGCAGTAACACATCCCGCACAACTCATTCCTAGAACAGATAAACGAACCTCAGGTTCAGTATTATCTGAGTTTTGAGGCTTATTCTCTTCACTCATAACTCTTCTCTCAATTCGATTAGCTTAAAACCGTCTGATGTCGTTAGTCTGCGACGGTAAACCCAGCTTCCTCAATCCATTCAATCACATCATCTTCTTCCAGTACGACTTCATCAAACTCAACGGCAATCCAGTTATCAGCATGCTTTGCTTCAACACCAATAATGCCTTGCTTACCCGTCAATGCTTGTTTGATTGTATTTTCACAACCACCACATTTCATTCCTGTTACTGTTAATTCTACTTTTGTGGTCATTTTTGACTCCAATATATTAATTAATTTTACGCTATATCATACTCGACTAATAAACAATAATCATGATATATATTGATTATAAACCCTGTTCTGGTTAATATTTACTGATACATTATATTTCCTATACCTTAACAATAATATGTTTACTAAATACCTACTCATTTTATTATTATTCAGCAGCAAAAGCCTAATAGCTGCAGAACTTACAAACCTAACCACGACTGATGTCAGTAACAAGCTCATACAAAATGCTTTAGTCATTGATATACGTACGCCACAAGAATGGCAACGTACAGGGATTATCCCCGGCAGCCACCCGGTTAATTTTTTTGACAGGAATGGCAAGTATGATGTCGACCTATGGCTTGCTCAGGTTCAGCAATTGCGAACCTCGCCTGATCAGGAAATAATATTAGTGTGTCGCTCAGGAGGTCGTAGCGGGAGAGCCGGTAATTTGTTAACTCAGCAACTCAATATATCTAACGTTTCTCACCTGAGTAACGGAATTTCCTCATGGATAAAAGAAAAGCGCCCTACCGATAAAGAATGCACTGCCACCCTTACTTGCTAACACCATGTCTTTTAAAACAATAACCTACCAAACCATAGGCCTTGCAGGTATCGCGCAAGCAACTTACTTAGTTCATCAACTTGCCACGACAGGTACTGCAGATAAAGAAGCCGTGCAAGCCAGCCTGAATAGCCTGATCATTCTGAACTCAGATAACCCCATCGACATTTATGGCGGTTTAATAGGTATAAAGACTGGATTAGATCAGTTAAATAGCCAACTTAGCACTCAGAAAATTAATAACCCTGATCAAGCTAGGTACGCCGCTTCTCTTGTCTTTTTAGAAAGCAAATTCTCTGAAGAGGCCGCCATGCAAACTAAGGTGCATAATAAGCTCGTCATGGCACAGAGGCAGTGTGAACACTTTGGCATTACCCATGAAAATGTAATTGCTAATTTAGCCGATATTTATCACACAACCATTAGCACTATTCCACCCCGCATAATGGTCAATGGTGACCAGTCCTATTTGTCATCACCCGACATTATCAATAAAATAAGAGCATTATTACTCGCCGGTATACGCTCGGCAATGCTGTGGAAACAATGCGGCGGAAGCCGGTGGCGTTTTCTTTTTTTTAGACGTAAAATTCAGATAGAAGCTGAATTTCTATTATCGGAAATAGAAAAATCGGCGTAGAGGGAACTATAGAGGCTGTGAAAGCATTGATATTCTGGAGGAGTGCAATAGTTTCAGCTATTGCTGTTTCGGAAATCACAGAAGCTTAGGTAACTCGCAACACCCACCCACCCATCTTGCTAGTCTTTTTGTTCGTCTTCTTTTTGATAGAAAAAGTTTCGTCGCCAGCTATGCGCCTATTTCTACTAATGGAAGACAAACAAAAATCCTGCGCAATATGGGTAGTTTATTTATTGCGCCTTACCTTATCACTCTTGTCTTTATTGCCATTCATTCTTAGAAACGTGCACGAAATAATGTGAGCAAAGTAGGGTGGGTAAAGGTCTTTTTCGTGCCCACTATACACCCTGAAAATATGGAACTTGCTTAAGTTCAGAGCACCTGACCTCAGCCTAATAAAATCAAAACCTTGCAGATCTCCCAAGATAATAAAATGAGACCAAAATCGTAGGCTGGGTTAGATTTTTGAGCATAGCGAGAAAAGGTAACCCAGCATTCATGTCATTATTGAAGGTTAATTCAATTTCATATAGCCCAGCATCAATCCATAATATTTATTTCAGTATCACATTATTATCCGCGAGATCAGGTTGTCTGACGTTATTTCGTGTATATTCCTAAGTGACCTAAGGTAACTCGCAATAAATAAACCACCCATCTTGCGCAGAGTTTTTGTTCGTATTCAAGGTGTAGAAATAGGCGCATAGCAGGCTACGTAACTATTTCTACAACACTGAATATGGACAAAAAGACAAGCAAAATGGGTGGGTTATTTATTGCGAGTTGCCTAACAAGTTACCAAAAAAGTTGCTTAATTTTACGTAACGTAATATATTTCAATACTCCTCCCTAAATAAGCAGTGCAAATGCTCCTCGATTCCGAAAGTTTTATTAAAAAACATTTAACCAATCTAACTGTAATGGAAAAAAATGGGCGAAGCAGGTATTTTTTCGCCAGAAAGCCACCTTGAACTGATAAATGGAGAAATCATAGAAATGGCACCTATCGGTAGCAATCATTCGGGCCATATTAACTGTATCAACTAGATTTTAACGCGCCTTATCTTAAACCAAGCAATCGTTAGCATTCAAAATCCATTACAGCTTGGTGATTTATCAGAGCCTGAACCTGACTTGATGTTATTAAGGAATGGGAATTGAATAAGTTGTGCAATTATGGCGCAGTATTTTTGCTTGCCTTCAAGGCGCGGTAACAGGCGCATAGCTGGCTACGTAACTGTTTCCGCAACGCAGAAGGCGAACAAAAAGACACGTCAGAATGC
>CAYZUM010000174.1:0-6272 GCA_964481455.1 uncultured Methylomonas sp.
ATCAAAAATAGATAATAAAATCAACATACTACAAAAACTGGAACATCGAGTAAAAGATGAAAATAACGTAAAAGGTTCAGGAAAACATCTCGACTGATACATAGAAATAAAGGGATATGCTCATTTATCATTTTACTGACAATAATTACAATAAACAGGATACATTATGAAATCAATCAACAAAACCAAATTTGCTATCGGTGCTTCTATCATCGCTGGTCTTTCAACTGGATGTTCCACAACTGACAGTAACCCATTTGCCCAGAAAGAGTTATCATCGGGTTATATGAACGAAGCAGAATCAGCGTCTAAAGTAAAAGAAAGTAAATGCGGCGGAGATAAGGCTAAAGCTGCAGAAGGCAAATGTGGTGAGGGCAAGTGTGGTGGTAAAATGGCCGCCCCCGTTGAAAAGGCTAAACCAGCTGAAGGAAAATGTGGTGAAGGTAAATGCGGAGGCAACAAATAATTCCTCAGCTAAGCGAAATACACATCTTGTAATCACGTTTATAGCCAAAGAATCATAAACGTTTTGAATACAGGTATAGTATCAATTTACGTCAACAACCAGGCGCTTTAAATTATGCGGCTGGTTGTTTTGTATAGATCAGCAACACCGCTACCGGCTATAACCGGCGGCAAGAAATCCGCAACTGTAGCCATGCGAAGTATATACATAACCTTAGGAGATGGAAACACACATCATCCAAGATTGCTTGTCTTTTTATCCGTCTTCTGCCTTGCAGAAATTGTTAAGTACTCATGCAAAATTGATTTAACTTTTTTGAAAAAAGATAAAATCTCCAGTTTTTAGTATGATTTTTGAGAATTTGAATATATTTTTACAAAAAAATAGGAATTTTTATTGCAAATGATAAATTTCTACCCTCGTAATTTTAGTTAAAATAATAATGCCTGAGTACTTACATAGGAATGGGAATGAAATAACTTGTGCATTTAACGCAGGGTTTTTGTTTGTCTTCGAGGCGCATAGCAGGTTACGTAACTATTTATGCAACAAAGAAGACGGACAAAAAGACAAGTTAAAGGCACACGTTATAAAATTCACATTCTATAGTACAGCACCTATTATTAGTCATGTTTTCAGTGGTTGACGAGCGCCAGTTATCAACTATTAGAGAATAGGTGCTGTATAAACCTGCTATGCGCCTATTTCTACGTCTTGGTCAGCAGCTCTGGCGTACTGGCCTTGAAGACAAACAAAAATCCTCGCAATATGGGGTGTTATTTATTGCGCGTTACCTATAGTTAAAACGAGCATTAATTTACTTCTTCAGGCTCGACTAGCTCGTCACCATCTTTATCTAAAATATTGATAATTGTTTCTGCATCAACTTCAATACTATCTTCCATATTCATAATGACTTTGTCGATAGCTTCTTGAGACATGCCTTTTTTCTGCATACTAATCGCTTTGCTAACGGCATCTTCACGCAACTCAACTTCTACTTCATCGGCAGTAATATAATTATCACCATTTTGGTCATATTCATCAGGTGTTAGTGGTTGTACAGCTTTATCTTTATAAGGAATATATCCTGCATACTCAGCACTTACATCAAAGGCTGCTAAAGCTAAAAAAGCAGGCAATATACCTATTAACATTTTTTTCATTATACTATCCTTTATACTCGGTTAATGTTTAATAATAGCATGCTAAGTTAAGATACGAAAGCGCCTCTTTATAGTTGAATTAAGCTCTTTACAAAACGAAATATAGGAGAAGTATAAAGTTTTATTGTATACAAAAACTTATCGCCCTATACCTTGATAATTATCTGTTTCAGTAATCACCTTATCCATATATACATCATGCTTTTGCATACAGACCTGTTCAATTAACTGACAATTGAAACAAATAGCTATTAATTTACAGTCCGGTTTAAGTTGAACAAATAAGCGATCATAATAACCAGCGCCATTTCCTAATCGCCCTCCTTGCTTATCAAAAGCAACTCTCGGAACAACGACACAATCCAACTGCTGCGGCTCCACCTCTGTACCTGCTTCACTCCACAGTGTTTTGGGGGGTTCTAAAATACGCCAGGTTCCTTCAACCAGCTCGGATATATCCTGCAAATACCATAAACCCAAATGATTATTTCCCTCTGAATCTTTTGTACAATAAGGGATAACAATGTTCTTGTCTTGCTTTAATAATTCGTTCAAGACCGTTTGATAAGTCTGCACTTCAGAGCGGCAATGCAAATACCATAGAACTGTCTCAGCTTTTTTATATTCAACGAGTTGCAATATAGCCTTAGCTATCTGTTGACTAAGTTGAGCTTTGTTCTGTTGCATATTGCGCGCATCATAAGCTAAACGACGTTGATTAGATTTAGACGATATCATAGATATACAATATAGTGTGATTGAAAAGTACTCGCTAAAGAAAAATAAGCTGGCGAGTAGACTTTAGGGAGATGGAAACAATTAATCTTCCTAGGAGGCTGTCCTTTTTATTCGCCTTCTACATTGTAGTAACAGTTACGTAGCCTGCCATGCGCCTATTACTACGTCTTGAATACGAACAAATATCCTACCCAATATTCGAGTAACCGTTCAGCTACCCCTTAACATATTGATTTATATTATCAAACCTAATATATGAGCTAGCAAAAAACACTGTAAGCCATTGTAACTTTAATTTCAGAAAGGATTAAATACAATTTTATCAAGATATTGAACAATAATACTTTATATAAATCAGTGCATTATATCTTCATGAGGGGGAGGTGAACGGTTACATATTCGAAGCCTAGAATTTATAAAGCGGCAATAATCGCCTCACCCATCTCAATCGTACCCGCCTTAGAGTCAGGGTTTAAATCAGGAGTCACTAAGCCACCGTCATCAACGACTTTTTCCAGTGCTGTCTGAATACGCTTGGCAACCTCATTTTCACCTAAATACTGTAACATCATAACGCCCGCCATAATGACAGCCGCAGGATTTGCCAGATTCTTTCCGGCAATATCAGGCGCACTACCATGCACCGCCTCAAATAAAGCTGCATCACTACCGATATTGGCGCCTGGAATTAAACCTAGGCCACCCACTAATCCAGCCGTTAAATCCGATAAAATATCACCAAACATATTGGTCGTCACCATAACATCAAACTGATGAGGATCCATCACCAGATGCATGCACGTTGCATCAATAATTTTTTCGTCAAACTCAATATCTGGATAACGCTCTGCGACTTCACGTCCAACATCCAGAAACAAGCCTGATGTATATTTTAAAATGTTTGCTTTATGGCATAATGTGACTTTTTTACGCCCGTTATCCCGCGCATATTTAAAAGCATATTCAACGATACGCTCAGAGCCATTTCGGGTGACAACGGCTAGACTTTCCGCAACATCTTTCTCTTTCGTCAAGTAATGCTCCAGCCCCATATAAAGCCCTTCAGTATTCTCTCTGACCACCACGATATCGATATCTGAAAATTTACTTTGCGCCCCTTTCCACGATCTTGCCGGACGGATATTCGCATATAAATCGTATTGTTGGCGTAAGGCAACATTGATACTTCTAAAACCCTTGCCTACCGGGGTTGTTAGAGGACCTTTAAAGGCTACTCTATTTTTATCAATAGACGCTAAGGTATCATCAGGAATAGCTGTGCCGTGTTTCTCAAAAGCTGCCATACCCGCATCGGCTTCTTCCCAGTTAATGTTGACACCGCTAGCATCTATAATTTTGACAGCGACATCCATAATTGAGGGGCCAATTCCATCGCCCTTGATTAAAGTTACATTATGCATTTACCTACACTCCTAAAACGAAAATAGTATTTTAATCATACACATCTTTTACCCAATATAAAAATGACAATATTCTTATATTTCGATAACCTCTATTACGGTCATATCAGCTCGATTCTTATTATTTAGTGCGTTAATACCCTATTTCATAGCCCATTATTAGGCAAATTCAAATTATTGCTCTGGACAAAAATCAAACGCTATAATATAAACAATGGCAAATCCGCACAGTATAAACTATAAATAGCTGAAAATTTAATTTATACTTGATCAAATAAGTATAATAATGAACCAACAATATTAAGGAAAGCACCATGACTAAACCCTTTATCTTGCATATGCTAACCACTGCAAAAAACCTTAGCCCTTTTGATGTTAATATGGCGGTAGATGCTGGTTGGCTGTCTACTGTCCCCTACATAAACGTAGAACTTGATGAAGTGTCAGGTTTAGTTCAAGATACTATTTTTTCACGTAGCCCAAAAGGATTAAAAAACACCGGCATCTTTATAGGTGGGCGGGATACCATGCAAACGATGGACATACTCAACGCGGCAAAAGAGGCTATGTTCCCTCCCTTTCAAGTCTCGGTGTTTACTGATCCTAGCGGTGCATTTACAACGGCCGCGGCCATGGTTGCGGTCGTAGAAAATGAATTAGCCACAAAATTCTCCACCAGCCTGAAAGGAAAATCCATACTTGCACTCGGTGGTACAGGGCCTGTTGGCCAGATTGCTTCAGTTTTAGCAGCGCAAGCAGGGGCCAATGTCAGAATTATGGGGCGTCAATTGGATAAAGCACAGCGCATAGCAGATATGTGTAATCAAGATTTTGGTGCTGGTAAAATTACCATTACTGCGGGTATTAACGATGACCAGGCAGATTATATAAAAACAACTGATATCGTTTTAGCGACTGGCGCTGCGGGAATAGAACTATTAAGTACAGAATTACTTGTTACTGCTGCTCAATTGAAAGTCGTTGCGGATGTTAATGCTGTTCCTCCTTCCGGTATCGCTGGCTTAGATGCTTTTAATAACGGCAAAAAGATTGCTGGTTCCATTAGCGGTGCTGTCGGTATCGGTGCTTTAGCTATTGGCAACGTTAAATATCAGGTACAAAGTCAACTATTAAAAAAAATGATCGAAGTAGAAGAGCCGATATATCTACATTTTGAACATGCATTTGCGACTGCGCGTGAATATATCAAAACCTCGCAATAATAGAATAAATAACGATCCATTAAGTAAAGTAAAGCACCGTTTTCCCTCATTTAATTTCTAACCCGTCACTCAATCAATATAAGGATTTCCCATGGCTAAAAGAAGTATCTTACATATGTTAGAACCCATGCATCATAACAGCCCATTTGATATCAATATGGCGCTAGATTGCGACTTTGACATACTCATGCCTTATTCAAATGTCACATTAGAGAGTGTCCATGGGCTCACACAAGACGCTATTTTCTCACGTGGCCCTAAAGGTGTTAAAAAAACAGGCCTGTTTATTGGCGGCCGTGATATCGGTGTCGCAGTCGATATGCTTGAAAGTGCAAAAAAAGCAATGGTCCCCCCCTTTGAGATTTCGGTGTTTGCTGACCCCAGCGGGGCATTTACAACGGCTGCCGCCCTAGTTGCCTGCGTCGAAAAAGAACTAAAAGATAAGCACCATAAAAAGTTAAAGAATTGTAAAGCACTGGTTTTTGGTGGCACAGGCCCAGTTGGAATAGCGACAGGAGTGATTGCTTCGCTAGCAGGCGCAGAGACTATTCTAGTTGATCATATATCAGAAGAAGCTGCCAATAATATAGCTGACGAATATAACCGCCGTTTTGACAGTAAATTAACAGGCGCTGCCGCTACTTATGATGAAGATAAAATAAAACTGCTTGAAGGTGTAGACCTCGTCTTTTGTACCGCAAAAGCAGGTATTCAAATTTTGAGCGCAGATGTTTTAAGCGCTGCTACACAACTTAAAGTAGCAGGTGATGTCAATGCGGTTCCTCCTGCAGGTATCGCAGGTGTTCAGATGAACGATTTCGGTGCACCATTGACACATGCCACTAAAGCAGATAATGCAGTTGCTATTGGTCCTTTAGCAGTGGGTAATATTAAATATAAAGTTCAACATGCCCTACTTCGCTCAATGTTATCAGGAGACAAACCTGTCTATTTAGATTTTAGAGCGGCTTATGAAAAAGCAAAAGAGATTCTGGAAGACTAATACTCGATGTTCCAGTTTTCAGCTATAACTGGGCTTGAAAGCACCTGTATTTTGTTGCAATAAAAATTAATACATTGATTTTAAAGGTAAACTTAATTTTATCGAAATAAAAAATAGATAATAAAATCAACATACTACAAAAACTGGAACATCGAGTAATAACTCATTTTTTTAGTTACAAACTTTAAGACGAAACGTATGTACAGGCGCGCCATGCTACTTCGTGAAATTCAGGGACTCCTGTCACCTTCATTC
>CAYZUM010000175.1:0-6271 GCA_964481455.1 uncultured Methylomonas sp.
GGCAAACAAAAATACTGCGTCATAATGGCACAACTTATTCAATTCCCATTCCCTAAGACTGATTTTTTGCACGGTAGAGTATCGTTATTCCAACAATAAGAAAAGGTATACTTAGCATTTGCCCAGTACTGAGCAAAGAACCAACGTCATTATGAACTAGACTATCTTTAAAGCGTTCTAAGATAAACCGTGTGCTAAAAATAAGGACTAAAAACCAAGCGAATAATTGCCCTTTAAAGTCGAAAGTAGCGCTTTTTTTATAGAGAAAGAGTAACAATAAAAAAATACCCGCATAGCTCACCGCTTCATAGAGTTGTACAGGGTGTCTTGGAATATTATCTAGCCGCTTGAAAATAACAGCCCAAGGAACATGCGTCCCCGTTCCGACGATTTCCGAGTTTAAAAAATTGCCAATACGTACCAGACAACTGCTTAACGATGCCGCAACAGCAGCCCGGTCCAGAATCCAGGAATAATTAAAGCTGGCTTTACGCTGATAGATATACAGCGAAATTAAGACTCCAAAAACACCACCATGGCTGGCCAGACCTCCTTCCCAGATAGCAAGTATCTTTTGTGGTTCGGCAAAATAATAGCTTGGGTTATAAAATAAAATATGTCCCAGTCTAGCGCCAATAATTGAGCCACCAATACAATACCACAGCAAGCGATCAACATCTTCTGTGCTACCTAATTCACGCCAGTAAACCCAATGCATAAATAAATAATTACTCAGCAAAGCCAAGGCAAACATTGCACCATACCAATGTATGCGAATGTATTTAAAATTGGCTAAAACAGGATCAAAATCCCAGATAAAATAGTCCATAGAGTTAAGGTGTATGGTAAGCGTTGATTTCCCCCTCTTTAGAAACGAGAATTCACCAATACCCGAGTCTGGCGTGTCTTTTGACTCCACAGCCGCACTAGAAAAACAATTACCTAGCCTGCTATGCGCCTGTTTTCCTGGCACGCCTGTGACGCTAAAAGACTGTGCCATACTTTCGGGTACTATTAAATCATCGCTCCTTAACAAGGGGGGAGGTTAGGGAGATGGAAACACATAATCATCCAAGATTGCGGGTCTTTTTGTCCGTCTTCTACGTTGTAGTAACCGTTTCGTAGCGAGCTATGCGCCTGTTACTACGCCTTGAATACGAACAAAAATACTGCCCAATATTGGACGTTTATTTATTTCCAGATCCCTTATATTAGAAAAGCTCTTTTTTAAATCTTTATGGTTTTCATAGAGGACTGTGAGCGGATAAAGTGTATTTTGTGGTTTGGTGAATTTTTTTATAATTAACTTTACTCTTCTACCGCAAAATCAACGATTTCTTTCAGCATAATATTCATTTTTTTAGCAAAAACATTAAGATCCTGGTTCTCCATACTCATCGGGATTAAATGAGTCCGCACAATGGTTTTACCGTTAAATTCATAGGTCACAATATTGCATGGCATAAAGCGTACCGCATGGGGCGACATCAGTAACAGTGTTTTAGCATGTGTCAGATTGCAAAACTGTAAGGTATCATAATTAGGGAAACCTTTTGTACCCCGGTCACGAATTACTTTGCCTACTCGGCTATGACCCGTTATTCTAAAATTATGCTCTGAAATAGCAATTTCTAATTCAGCGAGGACATCGTCATAGGGCTTGGTGGTCTCCGCTTGGTAGTAAGGAACAAATTCACCCTTAGGTGCCTGGGCGCAGCCACTAAAGATAAGCAAACTACTCATTATTAATAGGTGTAAATACTTTCTAGCGCTAAATATTATCATGCTTAATTTTATCATTAGTCTATAAACAAGCCAAAGGAACGGATGTAATTTAAAGAGGGAAGGTGTACTGTGGTAAAATTTCATCAATTATAAAATGCATTTCCCTATACTATTTCATTAATAGTATAGGGAACCTTCATGAAATAACTTTGAGTCTTTTATTAATGTGTGGATCAATTGCTAGGTTAAAATGGCTTTGAGAATCCAGCGGTTAGTGAAGCTATTTTGTGCCTATTCCTAAGTCACTTTTTAGACACCCTATGCCTGATTCTATTGCACTAAACTTGCCACCAGGCGAGGGCATTATCATTGATTACCATCAACTTGAAGCTGTTTTAGCCAAACTCAGTGAGTTGGTTGCAACAAATGGTAATGTCTTTAAAGCAAAATTTCCTGATCAGGATAACTGGGTCTATAACATCCGTGATCCGGAGATGGCAAAACACATGCTAGTCACGAATTATAAAAACTATAAAAAAGGCGTCGGTATTAAGCAGATTAATGTCTTATTAGGGCGAGGCATTATTGTTAGCGAGGGCGACTTATGGAAGCGTCAGCGGAAAATGATGCAGCCGTTATTCAGTAATAAACTGCTAACACAGCAGTTACCCTTAATGATTCGCTGCGCCGACAAGTTATTAGATAGCTGGCAGGATAATATTAAGGCTGGAAAGCCTATTAATCTCACTGAGTCCATGAGTCAGACAGCGCTGGATTTTATTTTACAGGCTTTGTTTAGTGAAGACCTGGATCGGATTATCGCAGAAACGGGCGAGAATCCTTTTCTAATGGTGACGGATGATTCTGCCAGAGATTTATTGTTTGCCAAACGGTTTCGGCAATTGACTCATCTGGTTAAGGATATGATGCAGCGCCGCCGAAAAGAAAATCGCCAACCATTTGATTTGTTGACCATGGTCATGAATGCTACTGAAAAGCGTAGCGGTGAGGCTATGCCCGAAAAATTACAAATAGATGAAATTCTAACCTTAATTATCGCCGGACATGAAACCACGGCAAGTGTCTTAAACTGGACATGGTATTTACTGGCCCAGCATGCAGATATTGAGCAACAAGTGTTAGCTGAAAGTCAGCAATTTATGCCGATAAATGCTTTGCCGAGCATGAGCGATATCGCTGAACTTAAGCTTACGCAGCAGGTTCTGGATGAATCCATGCGCTTATATCCCCCTGTCTGGGTGATTACCCGGCAAGCAGTAGAGGATGATCATTTCAATGGCATCGATATTCCAGCAGGCACAGATATATTAATTCCACCGTATCTAATGCATCGCAATCCTGCCTATTGGCCACGTCCAGATAAATTTGATCCACAACGCTTTAGCGCTGAAAATAAAAAGAATCAGCATGTCGGTGCCTATTTGCCCTTTGCGATTGGTCCCAGGCGTTGTATTGGTGACAGTATGGCCATTCAGGAAATGGCAGTACATATCAGTCGAATTATTCAACAGGTTCATTTTGAGTTAGTACCAGGCCAGACAATTGAACTAGAGCCTTTGGTTAATTTAAGACCAAAGCAAGATATTTTTTTACAAGCAACCTATAGATAGAGATACATGAACGAAACACCATTCCCCAAGACATTAACTGAAGCTCTACAGGACACGGCTAAAGGTCATAAAGGTATTACTTATATAAAAGCCAAAAATGACGAACTGACCGTTAGTTATGCAGAGCTGTATAATCGTGCCCTGCATTTGTTATATCAATTACAATCTGCGGGTGTAAAACAAGGGGATGAACTGATCTTGCTGGCTGAAGATAATGAGCAATTTGTCGATGTTTTCTGGGCAGCTATATTAGGGGGGATTATTGTCGTACCACTCAATGCAGCTAGTCAGAATACAGCACATAAACGAGTATTGTCTGTTTTTCAAAAATTAGAGACCCCTTTTATCTGGGCTTCGTCAGCTGCTTTGCAAGCCTTATTACAGTACGCAGATGAGCAGCAGTTAGGTGGGCTAAAGCCGCTTTTGCAACAGCAAGCTGTATTGGTTGAACAGCTTCTGCCGGATCAAAACAAAGCGAATGTTGCGGACATTACACCACAAGACACAGCCTTTATACAGTTTTCGTCAGGTTCCACCGGCGAACCAAAGGGGGTTGTTCTTTCGCATCATAATTTAATGAGCAATATACGCTCGATTCTGAAAGGTTGCGAAGCAACTGAGGAAGACGTCAGTTTAAGCTGGATGCCATTAACGCATGATATGGGGATTATTGGCTTGCATTTATCGCCTCTGGTATTAAAGACGGATGTCTACTTGATGTCACCTGAGCTTTTTGTGCGTAGGCCTAATTTATGGCTAGATAAAATCAGTGAAAAAAAGGCCACCGTTTCGGCATCACCTAATTTTGGTTATCAGCACATATTAAAATATTTTAAACCAGAAAAGCAGGCACATCTTGATCTCTCTGCATTGCGTTTGATTTTTAATGGTGCAGAACAAATTTCTGCCGCATTGTGTCGCGAGTTTAATCAAGCTTTAAAGCCTTTTGGGTTTAAAGAAACGGTCATTTTTCCTGTCTATGGATTGGCAGAAGCGTCATTAGCATCAGCCTTCACACAGCCTACAGCAAAAGTGCAATCGATTTATATTAACCGCCAGAAAATGCAGTTAGGCGATACGATTATTGTCACCTCCCCAGAACAGCCCGAAAGTCTGGAAATGGTATTGCTAGGAACACCTGTGAGTGATACTGGGTTGATGGTTGCGAATGATGCGGGTCAGGCATTAGCAGAACTGACTTTAGGGCATGTATTAATTCGTGGTGATAATGTGACGCATGGCTATTACGATGATACTAAACTTACGTCAGAAACTATTAATGCCAAAGGTTGGCTAGATACTGGAGATATCGGATTTATTTATCAGCAGCAACTGGTTTTGACTGGGCGGTTTAAAGACCTGATTATTGTCAATGGCCAAAACTACCATGCACATGATCTGGAGCAGATGTGTGAATCTCTGCCTGAAATGAGCAAACAAAAAGCAGCGGCATGTACCATACCCGGAAAAAATGGTGAGGCGCTCGCTATCTTTGTCAGTTATAAAGGAGAACTCAGTGAATTTATTCCCATTGCAAATGCAGTTCGTGCCGCTTTAGCTATCGATGCAGGTATTGAAGTCGCTGAGGTCATTCCCGTTTCTGCCTTTCCTAAAACCACGAGTGGAAAAGTGCAGCGTTTTAATTTATCGAATCAGTTTAATGCTGGAGAATATGCTGATGTTATTGAGCAAATAACACAAAGTTCAGTCCCGGAAAAACTGACAGGCCTGGGTGAGGCGAACTTGATTGAGCAGCAATTAATACTGATCTGTAAAGAAGTGATTCCTGAACGGGATATTGCACCTGATGATGATTTATTTGAAATAGGAATTAGTTCGCTATCTTTAACACAAATTCACGAGCGCCTTGATCAGCTCTATCCTGATCAGGTCGAATTAACCGATTTGTTTGACTACCCCAGCATAAGCTCCTTAGCCAGTTATCTAGAGCAAAATTCCCAGTCTTAAGGAGTCAGTTTTGAAAAAATTAAAAAAATTTATTAATCAGACAGTCGCACCAGCCCTTATTATTGCTTATGTAAAGCTATTACACAAAACCTGCAAAGTACACATCACAGGTGCTGAGCAGTTACAAAAATATACAGATGCCGAGCAGCCCATGTTGCCTTGTTACTGGCATCAACAAATGACTTTTTCCATTCACTTCTTAATGGGCTTATGTCAGCAAGGCGTTAAAGCCAGTGTGTTAGTGAGCCCTTCTAAAGATGGTGATATAGGTGATGCCGTTTTAAAAAAGCTGGGTGTCGGGGTGTTGCGTGGTTCTGCACATCGTACCGGAGCGGTCGCCTTGCGAGATATATACTTAACGATCAGTCAGCAGAAATGTAGCGTAGGCGCAGCAGTAGATGGGCCTTTAGGCCCAGCCCGTGAAGCGAAAGTAGGGGTCATTACTTTAGCACAGCTCAGTGGTGCGCCCGTTATCCCAATTGTGAATGCTTGTCATCGTAAAATTCATTTGAATAGCTGGGATAATTTTTTTCTACCCTTACCTTTTAGCAAAGTAAATATCATCGTTGGAGAGCCAATTGAGGTCGGGAAACGAGTCTCAGCGGAACAGATTACGCAATATCAGCAGCAGTTAACTGATCAGTTAAATCAGCTAAGTCTCAAAGCCGGGCGGGAGCTTGATGGGTGATATAAAATGTAAACTATACACTTAGGGGGATGGAAATAAATAATCATCCAAGATTGCGGGTCTTTTTGTCCGTCTTCTACGTTGTAGTAACCGTTTCGTAGCGAGCTATGCGCCTGTTACTACGCCTTGAAGACGAACAAAAATACTGCCCAATATTGGACGTTTATTTATTTCCAGCTCCCTTAAAAGGTGTTAACAGTTTTCGATCAGGCGCGCCATGCTACTTCGTGAAATTCAGGGACTCCTGTCACCTTCATTC
>CAYZUM010000176.1:0-6191 GCA_964481455.1 uncultured Methylomonas sp.
GCAACGCAGAAGGCGAACAAAAAGACACGTCAGAATGCACACGTTATTTGATTCTCATTCCCTAATAGTTGCCGTTATTTACTATCTACAAATTAATCATTAGAATCCTGCAATATAAGCGCGTGAAGACACTCTATTTTTCCTTGCATTGCTGGCCGTTTTTTAAAGACATGCTCATTTTGTAACTTTATCCTTATGTTCAAAAATTTAACACCCCCCCTTATTATGGGGATACTTAATGTAACACCCGACAGCTTTTCTGATGGAGGAAAATATACTGGCATTGAAAACGCTTTGGCACAAGCTAAAAATATGATTTCAGAAGGTGTTGATATCATTGATATAGGAGGGGAGTCAACCCGTCCAGGGGCCGAACCTGTTGCGGTAAAAGAACAAATAAACCGTGTCGTTCCAGTGATTAAAGCAATACGACAGGCTTTAGCAGAGACTGTTCCCATCAGTATTGATACGACATCAAGTGCAGTCGCTAAAGCTGCTATAGAAGCTGGTGCAAGCTTGATTAATGATATCTCCGCTGGAATGTATGATGGCGCTATTTTAACCTTGGCTGCTGAAAAAAATGTGCCTATTATCCTAATGCATATTAAGGGACAGCCTAAGGATATGCAGGATGCTCCCCACTATAAGAATGTAGTTGCTGAAGTATTACATTATTTGCAAGAACGCATTAAAGCTGCTTTAGTTGCTGGTGTAGCAAAAGAAAATATAGCCATTGATCCAGGTATTGGTTTTGGAAAACGCAAACAGGATAATTTAGAGTTATTGGCGCATCTAGATAGATTTGTTGCAACAGGCTATCCGGTTTTACTAGGGACGAGCCGTAAGCGCTTTATGGGAAGTTTATGTGATGTAAGTGAACCTGCTGAACTTGTTAGTGCAACGGCAGCGACCACAGCATTAGGGGTTTTACAGGGTGTGCAGATGTTCCGTGTACATGATGTAAAAGAAAACAGGCAAGCTGCTGATGTGTCCTGGGCGATTAAACAGGTTTGATATTTTTGAGTTTCCTAGCGAATTATGATCAATAATATCGTTCAGCTACCAACTTTACGCGAGAGAAACATTGCGCGAGTACATAGCTCCTATGTGTTGTGGGACTGTCAATTCATTCAGATAAATATATTACAGCGTAGGCTGGGTTAGCTTTTTTTGCAAAGCAATAAAAACGTAACCCAGCACCTGAGGTGATTCAGGTCAGTTCATTTAATGCTTGAGTTTGATTTTTGTAGGCTCTCCTTGGTAAAAAGAAAAATTGTAAAATAAATTTTTGAATGTCATATCCCTGTCATAACAGTTTTAGAAAATGATGCTGTTAATTAAACTTACTGGGAAATAACAATGGATAATCTAAATCTCTCTTTGTGTATTATGAGCTAAAATTAAAGCGATTTTAAGGTGCAGTATCATTTTAAACGCATTAAGAAAAAGTAGCTCCTCCTGTCAAAATACGCAGGTGGTTCTAAATGATCACGAGTTAGCGATGACAATATAGTGACTATAAAAAAGGGCTTTCAACATTAAGCGGGATAGATCTC
Source organism: uncultured Methylomonas sp. (assembly GCA_964481455.1). Classification (GTDB taxonomy): domain Bacteria; phylum Pseudomonadota; class Gammaproteobacteria; order Methylococcales; family Methylomonadaceae; genus Methyloprofundus. The sequence goes on from CAYZUM010000176.1 coordinate 1,557, forward strand.
TTGCATAATAAGTAGAGAGCCCCGTCTAAAGTTGGTAGCCTCCTTGAGTACTACTTTCTCAATTCAAATGATTTAATTCTTTCAAGCTGAGTGTCACTGAATTTTTATCACACACCACTGCACCAAATTCATTATCGGCTAAATCCAGGGCATAAATTTGCCATTTATCTGCTGAACCAGCTAATTTTGGCACTCGCAAAAATGAATGACACCCATCTGGATTAACGACACACTGATCTAAACCGAGTGTAATACCTTTTCCAACGGCTTTAACAAAAGCTTCTTTTTTAACCCAGAACTGATAAAAAGCATGGCCACGTTCTTTAATGGCCTGGCGATACCAGTATTCTGATTCTTCATGCGAAAAGCACTTTTTTACCATACCCTCCCAGGTGTTTCGAGATTTATAGCACTCGACATCAATACCCAGCTGGCAATGAGTACTGATTGCAATGGCTAAAATATCGCCTGAATGTGACATATTAAAGCTTAATTCAGGGTAATCGGGTAAAAAGGGCTTGCCAAATTCTGCCTTTTCTAGTTTCAATTCAGCTGGAGATTGATTGACGCGTTCGGCTAATAACTGCCTTAAAAGTCCATGGCAAATGATATAGCGTTCTCTGATTTCAGTGAATTTAAAACGTTCTGCAGTTGCCCGCTCATTATGATCCAGTAGTGCTAAATAATCTGCTATAAGGGGAGTAAAACCTAATACTGATGAGCTATAGTAAATATCAATATTTGTTTTAGCGGTGCACATGAAAATCCTGAGAGTAATGTAGGATGAACTTTATGGTAACTCGCACTAAATAAACTCCCCATATTGCGCAGGATTTTTGTTCGTCTTCCATTAGTAGAAATAGGCGCATAGCAGGCTACGTAACTATTTCTATCAATAAGAAGACGGACAAAAAAACAAGCAAGGTGGGTGGGTGTGTGTTCCGAGTTACCTATAGTCCACTAGTGAAAAATTCTTAGCCTGTCTATCCTCTATAGCAAGATAGTGAGGTGTCTTGCCCTTTGAAATACCTATAGCGGGACAGAGCTCTTGTAAAGCAAGGATATGGGCAGCAAAGATTGACTACCCTTCAAGGTAATGTCTTAGCTGGATAGGATATTTATCCCGTCTGTAACGTTATGGGCATCTTTCATTGGTCGGTTTACACTTTGTCAGGGGGGGGCAATAGCTTTAGATATTGCTGTGTACGGAAAAAGCTAAAGCTCTTTTTTATGCCAGCGCCAGGTTGAATAATAACAGTGTAAACTACTTTTAGGTCAAAATGAAAAATGCCGTTTTATGGTATTGAATTCAGAAGTTAAAGAATGTTATTTGTTTATCTGTTGCACATTGGCCAACCCCTCACCACGATGATCGCTCGCGGCGGATAATACTCCCGTTATTTTATCCAGTTGCACAGCTTGCATATTGCCATAGTGATATGATTCCTTTAATTGATGCCCCAGGTTTTGCAAGCCAACAATTTCTTCTGCACTTAAGCCTTGTTTCTCATATAAAATCTGATCAGGTACATATTGGTGATGAAAGCGTTTTACCTTGACCCACGATTCAGGTGAATGACCTGCAGAAAAATCCAGTGTTGCTAATAACACCATAGAAATAATACGGCTTCCCCCCGGAGTGCCTAAGACTGCAATGCGCTCACTATCTTGTAAGAAAGTGGGTGTCATACTGGATAGCATACGCTTTTCTGGGGCAATCGCATTGGCATCACCGCCAACTAATCCATAGCCATTACCACTATTTTTAGCACTGACAAAATCATCCATTTCATTATTGAGCAATACACCTGTACCTTCCGCAACTAGACCAGCACCAAAGGGGAAATTGATGCTTAAAGTGGCCGCAACACGATTACCTTGGTTATCGATAATGGAAAAATGGGTAGTATTGCGCCCGCCTTGTTTTTCCTGAGTATGTCCGGTTAAATACTCATTTGGCAGGGCTTTATCTGCACGAATAGTACTCGCTAAGCCTTGAGCATATCGCTTATGTGTCAGCCGTTCGGTGGGTACATCAATAAAATCTGAGTCGCCTAAATATAAAGCCCTATCATGATAAACGCGGCGCATAGCTTCAACAATCAGATGTTTGCGCGTTATAGTGTCAACACTTTCCAGATCAAGATCTTCTAGGATATTTAAGGCTTCAACTAAAAGGATACCACCTGACGAGGGCAGAGCGGCACTGGTAATTTTAATGTCATGATAGCTGCCTGTCACAGGTTGACGTTCAACTATCTGATACTTTTGCAGGTCTTCCAGTGTCCAGATCCCGCCCTCTTTTTGCACAGCAGCTACCAGTTTATCAGCAATAATCCCCTGATAAAACCCTGCTTTTCCTTTAGTGGCTAACTGTTGTAAGGTCTTTGCTAAATTGACTTGTTTTATTAAGCTATTTTCATCAGGGACTTGTCCATTGGGTAAAAAAATTGCTGCTGTTTCGGCATGTTGTTTTAATATCTCTTTTCTAAAACGTAATAATTTCTGTTGTCTGACATCAATAGGAAAACCTTGTTGCGCATAGCGGATTGCGGGTTGTAAACTTTCCGCCAGGCTTAATCTTCCATATTTTTCAGATAAGTGTACCAACCCTGCTGGCATTCCAGGTATTCCAGCGGCTAATACGCCATTTAATGATAGCTGTTTGTTCGCTGCGCCTGATGCATCTAGAAACATATCTTTATGCGCAGCTAAAGGCGCTTTTTCACGGCCATCGATCATAATATCCAGATCATCTCTATCTCGGTGTAATAACCAAAAGCCACCACCACCGAGGCCAGAGCCAGAAGGCTCCACTACGGCTAAAGCTGCACTGACGGCAACAGCTGCATCGAACACATTGCCGCCTTGCTGTAAAATTTCAAAGCCTGCTTGAGTTGCTAAGGGATGAGCTGATGCAATTGCGGCCTGGCGTGGCTGATTGATGCTACAGCCTGTTATACTGAGCAAGATTAATAGCAGGCTGAGTAGGCCTGAAAATGTAACACCTTTAAATTGCTTCCAATAAAAAATTAACATGACAGCACCTTTTACGAATATACACGCATTGATCATCGATATGGATGGCGTATTATGGCATGGTGAACAAGCCATTGCCGGATTAAACGATTTTTTTCAGGTTTTGCGCGAAAAAGAAATCTCCTTTGTGCTGGCGACTAATAATGCCAGCCATACCAATGAACAATATATCAAAAAATTAGCAGGTATGGGTGTGATGGTTGTTGCCAAGGAAATTTTAACTTCTGGAATGGCAACTGCGCTATATCTTGCTCAGCATAAAGACCCAGCCAGTACGAGGGTCTTCGTGTTAGGAGAAGATGGAGCTATTCAGCCACTACGAGAACAAGGTTTCATCTTAACGGAACTATATCAGTTGAGTACTGAGGAAACGCCAGGAGAAGGTGCGGATATTGTTGTTTGTGGAAAAGATGAGTCGATAAACTGGGATAAATTATCAACCGCGACATTAAATTTACGTGCGGGTGCAGAATTTATTGCCACGAATGGAGATACGACATTGCCAACTGAACGCGGTTTGGTACAAGGCAATGGGGCGATTCTAGCAGCATTACATGCGGCAACAGGGTGTACACCAAAAGTGATCGGTAAGCCAGAGCCGATTATTTACCAGCAAGCACTGGCTTTATTAGGTAGTACAGCCGAAAATACTATTGCGATAGGAGACCGTTTAGATACGGATATTTTGGGTGCGGTACGTACTGGAATGCGTAGCCTAATGGTATTGACTGGTGCATCAACGGAAGAGGATATAGAAAGGATTGATTATACGCCTACCTGGGTTATGCCTGACTTACAGGCAGTGACTGAAGCGTTACGTGATCTTAGGTAACTCGCAACACACACCCACCCATCTTGCTTGTCTTTTTGTCCGCCTTCTTATTGATAGAAATAGTGACGTAGCCAGCTATGCGCCTATTTCTATGCCTTGAAGACGAACAAAAATCCTGCGCAATATGAGTGGATTATTTATTGCGCGTTACCTTAGCTGAAGTTAAAGTGGTTCTTTTCCCTTTGGCGTGATGAAATAAAATTAGTTAAATCAAATACTTGAATGATATCCGGAGAGGTCTATCGACATGCGCTGGAACAGGTTTTCGATATTAAAAATGCCATAACAGCGGCGCTTTAATACTTTGATTTTATTATTAAGCCCTTCGACAAATCCACTATTCAACCTATTTATAAAATAATTTAATATTTCATCCATCAGTTTTCTAAGTGTTTTTATAAATGTATTAAAACAAGTTATCTCGCTTTTTTCGACACTTTTTATCCATTGATTTATTTTTCGTCTCGCCTGCTTTTTTGAAATAGATTGATTAAATATTTGGTAGTGGGTCAAAACTGTGATTATTGTTTAGTGACAAGTTATGCAATAGTCCGAGATATAAGGGGTTAACGTAATAGGGAGAATATTAAAACCACAGGTTTGATCCACTACCTCATTTTGATTAAAGGGTCGTACACTTGGCAGGTTATTGATTGCCTTGAGCATCGGGGTATTCAGCACAATACAAAAAAATCCGCCAATTGATGATTGAAATCTGGACAATTTGATCAATTGCTCATGAATGAACGCGAGAAGGGTTGATA
>CAYZUM010000177.1:0-6137 GCA_964481455.1 uncultured Methylomonas sp.
CACGGCATTCATAATGCCGGGGTCGGTGGTTCAAGTCCACCCATGACCACCATTTTTATACCACTAAACCAATAACTTACCAAATTTCAGCTTTTCGAAACTGTTCGTAAAACTGTAAATGCGGGACTTTTGCGGGAGTTTTCACTGCACACCTTATTTGCAGCATCGATTAGGTTTGTAACCTCTGCCTCAGAATAGTGTGTCGTGATCCTTCCTGACTTATGTCCCAAGAGATCTTGGCGATCTTCAAACGATACTCCAGCAGAGCGAAGTCGCCTGCCAAACGTATGTTTTAAATCGTGAACTCTCACGTTACGAAAACCATTCGGACATGTAGTCTCAAATTTTTTTTCGTAAACTTTTACCGCGTCTCTCCTTGCTCGTCGCCATGCGCTGTTATTCATTTCACCGATGGAATGGTCTTTATATGTAAATACATAATCAGAGTGCTTTCCACGTTGGCTTTCAATTACAGACAGAGCTACTTTGTTTAAAATAACTAAACGATCCTCTCCATTTTTTACAATTTCCTTTGGGATAATAAATACTAGAGAATTTAACTCGGGTATCTTTACTTCCATATCCCATCTCAACCTACATACTTCTGTATCACGACAACCAGTATTGACCTTAAATAGAGCCATCGGTTGTAAATGTGATGGTAAGCATTCAAAGAGTATTTGTTGCTCCTCCCAATTTATAGGGTATGGTTGCCTTGCATCAGTTAACCTTGGTAGCTGAATTAAGGGCGGCGCTTGTATCCACGATAGCCCGTTTTCATCTCGCCAAAGTCCTGAAGCAAGTCGTGTAATACGTCTTACTACAGCCAAGTCGCGTCCAATAGTGGCATTTTTCATCCCTTCATCACGCCGAAATTGAATGAATGGTTCTAATGTTCCCATGTGTATTTTTTGGATATCAATATCACCGATATGTTTATCAAGTATATCGAGTGATTGTGCATATCGGTATACACTTCTAGGCACGCCGCTAGCGTACGCATCATTGAGAAACTTTGTAGCTGCTTGCCTGAATGTCCGTTTAGGTCTTTCCCCGAATATTGTAGCCTGGCGTATGTCATAAATACGTTGGTTTAAATATTCTTCGGCTTCGATAAGGTTGCTCGTTCCAGTGCTTTCGCAAATTCGTTTTCCTCGAACCTGCTTGTCAATGTGCCAGTTTTCACCTCGTTTGAGGAGCCCTGACGATTTTTTACGTCCCATAAATTTTCTCCAGCGGGACGTCCGTTGCGACGTATATATTCGTCTGCAAAGGCGTCCATGTCAATCCTATCGAACGCAATACCTTGAGAGCCGATAGGTATTTCAATCAAAAAAGACCTGACCTCAGAATTAAATCTGTTTTTATCCATTCCAAAAAATTGAGGTGCATCACGCAAACGAATGAAGCGAGGAAGAGGCATCTTGCTAATCAGGTTTTTGTTCTTCATACCTTTATTAGTGGTGAAGGCAGGAAGGAAAAGAGGGCGTATTGAGACAAATGTTGCATTAGCCATTTTTCATCTGACGAACGGTAGCATTCAGACTAGCAATCGACCGTCTGCATTTCCTATTCTGTAAATGAACATAAATGATATGCACGGCTAGGTAGTTAGTGGTCGTAGTTCGCATCGTTTGCTTATTCAAACGTATATCTCACTTTTTTATAAAAGATGAGACGCATATCAGAACTTGGCAATGAGCACATGTGACGTACTTCCATGTACGTTCAGCAATTCAGAGTCAGGGGTTAATGCAAGAAATAGGCGTGCATATATGGCATAGCAAGTAATGCAGATACCAAACGATTTTTACGCCGTCTCTTTTACGAAGAAAAGAGACGGCGATGATAATCGACGTGCGAAGCAGGAACGCTCGATGCGTTCCTGCTTCGCCAGCGGGGGAAGATGGGGGAAATTTTCTGATTTAGAAAATTTTCCTAATCGGAAACCGTAAACGGATGCGAGTAAAGAACTGCACGAATGACGTACGTGCAGTCTACCAATTTGGTAGCAGACCCTAAGCTTCTCAGCAGTACGATTGAGTGGCAAGCAGAGTCCCAGCAATAGGCTGTCCAGCATCAAGAAATATCAACGTCAAAAGAACCACTTGTAATCCTCGGTGGTAAAAGTAAAAGAGGATAACTGTCGGCCTGCAAGCGCCAAGACTTGCGTAAAACTTACCACGTTTCACGGGACAGACAGATATCAACAATTAGACCGCATAGTAAACCATACAAGTGTATGGCTTCTATGCATAACAACTAAATTAAATATAGGCATACACATGGTGAATCGAAATATGAACGCACGTAACTTTGGTCTCCGTTCGAGAAGCATAAATTTAGCAGCCAAAAATGCATTAACAGAAGGTATGCAATCATATTCTTCGGTGGCAACAATGACTTCACGATTCAAACAGTTTTCTCAGTGGGAAAATGAAACGTATGGTATTAAAGACTTAAGGTTTATCGAAAAGGAACACTTGCAGCAATATGCAAAGCACCTCAATGGGAAAATAAATGTAGGGGTGATGGCTGTATCAACAGCTCAAGATTATGTATCCGCTGTAAACCGCGTTATGGAAATATCTCGCGGAGATCAAGTAGTACACATAAACCCCACTGACTACCTGCCTAATCGTACATCTATCTGCACGGTCAATAAGGCGATTACTGAATCAGACTATAAGAAGCTTCAAAATTTGCCGTTGGACAATTTATTATCTATTAATCAAATGGCTGCCAGTACCCTCATAAAAGCTTTTGGTCTACGTCAAAAAGAGTCGGCTTTGCTCGATTTAAAGCAGGCGCTCAAGGAGGCAATAAATAATAAAAGCATAAACATTATTAACGGGACAAAAGGAGGGCGACCAAGGGTTGTGCCTGTTCGTACAAAACAGCAACTCGAAATTCTACGACATGCAGCTAATATTCAGGGTAATGGTCGTAGTCTTATTCCATCACATATGAACTACAGACAATGGAAGGACGCAATATATAAGGCAATAGACAAAGCTGGCGTTAATGGTTTGCATGGTGGTCGTCATTTATATGCTCAGCGACTGTATGAGCTGAAGTCTGGCGTAAAGTCACCAATTGCTCTAGGTATAAAACACGGAATGGAACATTTTAAGTTCATTGCTAAAGCCTTAAGAATCAGTATACGAGAGGCTAAAAAAATAGACCATGAAGCGCGTTTAGTTGTAGCTAATGAACTTGGTCATGGCCGAACCGAAATCACCAATAAATATCTCGGCTAATTGTGTGAAAAAAAGTAAATACAACAAGTCAAAATCGCTACAGCAACAAATACTACTGTTGGCCAATGTCTATCTGCGCCACGGCAGTAAAGCAAATCGCCGTAAGCAGGTACAGAGATTGATAAAAGCAGTTGAAGCGGCTGGTATTAAATACAACCTTACAGATGTACGGCAGATTGGCAAACGGCAAGTACACTGGTTTGATGAACAATTGAGGCAGCAACTTAGGACATCTAAGACGCGTATGAACTACTGGCGTGCGTGGACCCTGCTGTGGGAATGGTTAGGGTATAGCGGACAGCCACCAAAACCAAGACTCTAATGTTCTGAAATTTTCCAGGCCAAACTACTTAGTAAGGTATGGGGGAAATGGTTCCTCCCAATAACCTTAGCGAGGGTAGCAATATGGCTACTAAGAAAAGAAAGTATTATTCCAATGCAGCATCAAAAGCAAAAAAATCCATGAGCATTTCAGCCGAGACGAACGCTGAGCTGGCAAGGGTTAAAGCTAAAGCGCTAGAAGTAAATCTGGGGAGTTTAAATCTTTCCATTTGGTTTGAGGAAAAGCTTCAGGAGTTAATCAATGAGATTGATGCAGATATTGCAGAAAAGAAAAAGGAGTTAGATAAAAAATATAATGGTGACGTTTCTAACGAAATAGGAGAGTAGGCAATAAACCCGGCACTCGTATTTGTGGTGTCGGGTTTATGATCAAATGCTATTCTTTGATAATTGCAGCATTGGTTATGGTCGGTTCCGTTACTACAGAATCATGATTTTTATTATCTGAAATATAATGGCTTGCAAATGCCGTCAGCAATGGAATAATAGTCAGCCAAGAAGCTATATCATGAACAATTTGACGGGCTGCGAATACTTTTGAGGTTGATTTCATTATTTTTCCTCCAGATTGCAGTCTTCAAACGTCATGTACTCGATGCGCTCAAAATGCTTATTTAAAGCAAGATCAACAATCTCATCATCGATACAGCCATAATCCGTAATCATCGAATAGACGGCCTCAGATTGAACCTCAGAAAATGTTGGGGATAGCAGTCTGTTAACTTTCCATTCTTCATTTACCGTCTGATCGGCATTGGCGTTTAACGTTATTAAAATCAATATAACAATAAAGATAACTAGGTCTACTTTGCTCATTTTTTCTCCTCTATGTGTAAAATAAGTACCCTATTATCCGTACATGAAAAATGTCCAAAAACGATTCAGGCTATTTTTTGTATAATATTTCAATATATTTTTCAGTTGCTTAATGAGAAATGTTAAAAACCAAAATAACTATGGTGTAAAGTAAACCGCTACTGAATCAACAAGAATTCACAATAACTATATCTCTAGTTATTGGATAAGAAAAAAGGGTATATAAACGCGTGGCAATCAAAAAGACCGAACTCTATTCTTCACTCTGGGCCAGCTGCGATGAGCTTCGCGGTGGTATGGATGCGTCACAGTACAAGGACTACGTGCTTACCTTTCTTTTTCTCAAATATGTGTCTGACAAATACCTGAGTGACGCTAACGCTATGATCGTGGTACCGGAAGGTTGCACCTTTCCCGATATGGTCAAACTCAAGGGTGATAAAGAGATTGGTGAGAAGCTCAATATCGTGTTGGATGGCATCGCCAAAGAAAACGAACTGCCCTGGCTAGCGAACAAAGACAACGACTTCAACGATGAGGATCGCCTCGGTAAAGCGAAGGACATGGTTGATACTCTTTCGAAGCTGATAGGTATTTTTGAAGGATTGAACTTTGCAAGCAACAGTGCACAGGGCGATGACCTGCTTGGTGATGCCTATGAATACCTGATGCGCAACTTCGCCACCGAATCCGGTAAAAGCAAAGGTCAGTTCTATACCCCAGCGGAAGTTTCACGCATATTGGCGAATGTGGTGGGCATTACCAAAGACACCCCGCAAGACAAAACCGTTTACGACCCCACCTGTGGCTCAGGCTCACTGCTATTAAAAGCAGCAGATGAGGCTAGCAATGGCCTTAGTATCTATGGGCAGGAAAAAGACGTTTCGACTACTGCGCTGTGCCGAATGAATATGATTTTGCATAACAATGCCGATGCTGAAATTGCCCCCGGCGGCTACAGCACGTTATCACAACCCGAATTCAAGCAGGATAACGCCGCACTCAAAACTTTCGACTTTGCAGTCGCTAACCCACCGTTTTCCTTCAAGGCCTGGAGTACCGGGTTTCTGCCTGAAGAAGACGAATATGCCCGTTTTGAATACGGCATCCCGCCCGAAAAAAATGGCGATTACGCTTTCTTGTTACACATTCTAAAATCCTTGAAAAGTACAGGTAAAGGCGCGGTTATTTTGCCTCACGGCGTATTGTTCCGAGGCAATGCCGAAGCCGATATCCGCCGTAACCTGATTAAGCAGGGTTATATCAAAGGCATCATCGGTCTGCCTGCCAATCTGTTTTACGGCACTGGCATACCCGCTTGTATTATCGTCATCGACAAAGCAGGCGCAAAACAGCGCCTGGAAGATATTGGCAGCGGCATCTTTATGATTGATGCCAGTAAAGGCTTTATGAAAGACGGCCCCAAAAACCGTCTGCGTGAGCAAGACCTGCATAAAATCGTCGATGTGTTTAACAAGCAAATCCAGCAGGTCGGTTACAGCCGCATGGTGGCTTTCGATGAAATCGCAGCCAATGACTACAACCTCAATATTCCCCGTTATATCGATAGCTCAGCCGCAGAGGATCTGCACGATCTTAGTGCGCATCTCTCAGGCGGTATACCTAATCGTGATATAGAAGTGCTAGACAGTTACTGGCAGGTCTTTCCCAGTCTAAGGCAAACATTATTTGTGCCTGAGCGGGAAGGGTATAGCAGGG
>CAYZUM010000178.1:0-6132 GCA_964481455.1 uncultured Methylomonas sp.
GACTAAAAATCATCACTTCGCTAAGCTCCGTTTCCCTGATTTTCAGCGGAAGAAAAAAGGGCTACGAGTTTAAGACGACACAATGACTATTCAATCGCCATGAAGATGTGCAAGAGCTTTAGCTATTGCTATTTCGGAAACAGCTAAAGCTCTTTCACTCCTATCCAATGTCCCGTCTTAAAATTGTAGCCGAATTAATAAGTACTCAGGCATTATTATTTTAACTAAAATTACGAGGGTAGAAATTTATCATTTTCAATAAAAATTCCTATTTTTTTGTAAAAATATATTCAAATTCTCAAAAATCATACTAAAAACTGGAGATTTTATCTTTTTTTAAAAAAGTTAAATCAATTTTGCATGAGTACTTAGGTACCATGCGAATGAATTCGCACCTACAATTGCTCAGTTGATTTCATACATATTTCTTAACAATTACGAAATCACTAGGATTCGTAATGCACAATTTTTTTTCACAGAAAAACTAACTCAAACTCATATTACCTACGAGGTCGCTTGTTTTTATTAAAAGACGATTTCTTATCAGATGTTTTTCGCTCTTCCTTTCGCTTAAAATCTTTAGTATTGGATTTAATATTAGCTTGCGGTTTCGACCTAGGTTTAGTCTGCCTACCTGGTTTCGCTGCTTGTGAAAATCGTTCACTCGGTAAATCTACAAAGCTTAATAAATCATCCAGTTCTTGCGCAGTGAGTTCATGAGTCTGCCTGGCACCCAAGCCATCTGGTAAAAAGACAGGGCCATAACGTACACGCATCAAGCGGCTAACTTTAAATTCCAGAGCTTCCCATAAACGACGTACCAGTCGATTACGGCCTTCTTTTACCGTGACATGATACCAACGATTAGCTCCCTCACCGCCGTTAAACTGTATATCATCAAATTTCGCTAGCCCATCTTCTAATGGCATACCTTTTTTAAGTTGAGCAAGATGATCTTCCGTCACTTCACCTAAAACACGCACCGCATATTCCCGGTCAATTTCGAATGAAGGGTGCATTAAGCGATTTGCTAATTCACCATTATTGGTAAATAACAATAAGCCCTGAGTATTAATATCCAGTCGTCCAATGGCAATCCAGCGCCCTGTCTGTAATTTTGGTAATTTTTTAAAGACTACAGGGCGATCCTCAGGGTCATGTCGTGTTACCACTTCCCCGGTTGGTTTATGATAAATCAATACACGGGTCGGTTGTACGCCAAATTTCTCCCATTTTAAGGGCCGGCCTTTTAAGCTTAAATCATCACCCGCTTTTAGACGCTCCCCTAATTTAGCAGGTTGTCCATTCAGTATAAGCAATCCCTCGGTTATCCAGCGTTCAACTTCCCTGCGTGAGCCAACACCACCACGTGCCAATACTTTTTGTATACGCTCACCCTCTATGCTATTCTCCGTTTTGCTTGTTGCAGGTGCTTGGGTCTGAGCAGTAGCATCAGTGTGCTGCTTATTCTGCTCATAAGGTTTAATATTAATAACAGGCGCTTGTGTTTTCACGTTATTTTAGCTTTTGAGTAATTATTTAGAATTCACTTTTAGACAGGACAATATGACATCTAGAGTCAGGGAGATAGAAACAAATAATCATCCAAGATTGCTGGTCATTTTGTCCGTCTTCTACGTTGTAGTAACCGTTGCGTAGCTTGCTATACGCCTGTTACTACGCCTTAAATACGAACAAAAATACTGCCCAATATTGAACGTTTATTTATTTCCAGCTCCCTAAACCTGCTGATTAGACAAATAATTGTCTGAATAAAGGTTATTTAGCCCACTTAGGAATGGGAATTGAATAAGTTGTGCAATTATGACGCAGTATTTTTGTTTGCCTTCAAGGCGCGGTAACAGGCGCATAGCTAGCTACGTAACTGTTTCCGCAACGCAGAAGGCGAACAAAAAGACAAGTCAGAATGCACAAGTTATTTGATTCCCATTCCTTAATGAGCCACTAGTGACTGTCGCACTTTAAAGTTTTAAAATCAGGCGATTCATAACACATTGTTAAAATACCTGAGGTTTGTTCATTGTGAACCTAATTCTGCCACGCACAGAAGTCAGGTTTATTTATTTGCTTTGGAAAGGTTGTACCATTATCATCATTAGCTTAAGGGAGATGGAAACACACATCATCCAAGATTGCGGACCTTTTTGTCCGTCTTCTACGTTGTAGTAACCGTTTCGTAGCGAGCTATGCGCCTGTTACTACGCCTTGAATACGAACAAAAATACTGCCCAATATTGGACGTTTATTTATTTCCAGATCCCTTGTATTGAACCGTAAAGTCAATCGGAATACTTCCAGCAGACTCTATAACAGTAAACCCCATGACTGTAGCGGGAACATCCATTAACGAAATATCTTCTAAAGTCACTTCAAACACAGCATTTTTAGGTAAAGCATACGTTCCAGATAAAACGCGCTACCTTTAAGAGCCGCTCCGTCAGCAAGCAGATTAGTCGACATAATGCTCAATATCATAACAATAAAATACTGAAACAAATATGATGTTTTCATTTTATTTTTCCTTTTTTGAGTGCAAGAAAAACATCACTCCATCAGATGGGGTAGTCATCCAGTTTTAAACATTTAGATTTTGATAACAATTAACTATGTCTGTACTTCGTGCAGTCACGGATGCGGTTGTATTGCAAGCTGATTTTTGTCGAGAGCAAAGCCTGCCCCGCACTTGATATAGGAGCCGTTGAAATAGGCACTTAGTGGACTACACAACTGTATCAACAACACAGCTATCGGCTAAAATCAGCCGTTAGAAATCTACAGTCGTCGCTGCGCGAAGTATTCAATAGCACCCATCATAAACGATACAAGAGAGATAAATATCTCGCTAAACTGATAACCTTCAACTCGATGTTCCAGTTTTCAACTATAACTGGGCTTGAAGGCACCTAGATTTTGTTGCAATAAAAGTTAATCAATTGATTTTAAAGGTAATCTTAATTTTACCGAAATAAAAAAAAGATAATAAAATCAACATGCTACAAAAACTGGAACATCGAGTTCAAGGTGCACTTCGTACTTCTGCATATCCTATAACAACATGATGATATAGGCTTTCAGAAAAATAACTTCCCGAATACCATCCCTTCAAGGGATGGTATCCGTAATACATATGGAATTTATTTATCTGAGAAACTATACTTAGGCAACTCGCCATAAATAACCCACCCATCTTGCTTGTCTTTTTGTCCGTCTTCTGCGTTGTAGAAATAGTTACGTAGCCTGCTATGCGTCTATTTTTACGTCTTGAAGACAAACAAAAATCCTGCGCAATATGGGTAGTTTATTTATTGCGCGTTACCTTAGTAATTACTACATACCCGCCATATCCCCCCAAAGAATTTTATGCAGTTGCAATTGAAATCGCACCGGTAATTGATCGCGTAAAATCCATTCAGCTAAGTCAGTAGAATCTTGTTGGTCCATTGCGGGCGAAAAGAGCACTTCACATTGTTTGTCTAATTGATACTCTGATAATTTTTCTTTAGACCAGGCATAATCATCTGCATTACAAATAACAAATTTTACTTGATCCTGACTGTCTAAATATTCCAGATTGGTATACAGATTACGGTGTTCTTCATCTGAAGCGGGTGTTTTTAAGTCCATCACTTTGACAATTCGTGCATCAACCATTGACACATCAAGTGCTCCACTAGTTTCCAGTGAAACACTGTAGCCTTTATCTGCTAATTGCTTAAGTAATTCCTGACACCCTGGCTGGGCTAATGGTTCACCCCCCGTCACTGTTATATATCGCGTTTTATAGTGTGAGACTTGTTCAATAATATGAGCAATGCTTTGTATTTCACCGCCTGAAAATGCATAGCTTGTATCACAGTATTGGCAACGTAAAGGGCACCCTGTTAAACGAATAAAAACCGTTGGTAAACCCACGCTTCTCGACTCGCCTTGTAGTGAATAAAAAATCTCACTGATACGTAAATCATCACTTTTCACTATTCTTATCGACCCATACTTTGTAATTTCTTTACGGCCATATGCTCCGCAGTCGTGTCCGCATACTGTTGAGTCACTTGCGTATATAATTGTTCTGCTTTTAACTTATCACTTTCTTCAAGATAAATATCAGCCAACTTCAGCATTGCCATTCCTGCTTTTTCGCTCTCAGGAAACTGAGTAAAAACTACCCGAAAATTTGTCTTTGCAGCAGGAACATCATTCATAACTTTATAGACTGAAGCCAACCAGAATGTCGCATTATCACTATACTCACCGACTGGGTAGTCCATTAGAAATTGCTTTAACAATTTTATCGCCTGTTGATACTGGCTATTTTTAACACTTGCAAACGCTTTATCAAAGGCGGCCTTTTCTCTGGCTTTGGATTGGGGCGTTTGTGCTGGTTTCTCATTAGTTGTCACTTGTTTTTCGGCGACAGGAGCAAAGGTATTTTCCTTATCAGAACGGTTACTTTCTATACCGCCTACCGTTTCCAATTGCTGCAACCTGACATCTATATCAGAATAAATATTTTGTTGCCGTTTTTTTAAATTATTGATCTCATACGTTTGTTGTTCAACTAAACCACGTAATTGCTGTATTTCATTTTGTAAACTTTCTACGCGCCCTAGCATTTCCAGCATTGCTTTATGAGGCGACCCTCCCTCTGTATACGATGTGCCATTCGCATAGGTTGAGTGATTGATAATCGGTGGCAAGGTTCTTGGTTCTGCATAAGCCGAACAGCTAACACATAACCCAGTTATTAATACTAATTTTTTCATTATTTATACACAATCTCTACACGACGATTAAGCGCAAAAGTATCATTATCATGCCCCATTGCAATAGGTTTTTCTTCCCCATAACTGACAATATCAACTTGATTACTCATCACTCCTATCAATTGCAACATTTTAAACACAGCTTTAGCACGTTGCTCCCCCAGTGCAATATTATATTCACGCGTACCACGCTCATCTGAATGACCATCAAGGGTGATACGTTGATTAGGGTGCTCCATTAAATATTGTGCATGCGCTTCTATGACTGGAAAAAATTCCTTTAATACCTGACGACTATCATATTCAAAGTAAATGGTACGTTTTGACAAAGGACTAGCCGGGTCAGAAAATTCGGGGGTGCTCATTAACGCATCAATTGAATTCATGTCGTTGCCTGAATTCAATTCAGTTACTCTCGTGCCATCCTCATTATAAGCGTATCCATCAGTAGTAGAATGACTGCTTAGTGTGTTAGCAGCATCTTCATCTAAAAAATCTTTTTTTCCTTCATCAGGTGTACAACCTGATAAAAACGTCGCGATAAAAAGAAGACGCATTATTGCATTTAAAAATTTCATATTATTATCCTTACTATAAAAATGGGATTGAGCCCCCTCTCATTCATCACAAAGAGTATATCAAGCAGTTTTGGTATTTTAATCATCAATCACGGCTGAAACAGCTTCCGCAACGAATTTTATTCTGTCTTATATAAATAACGATATATCAACGCCTTGTATACCCAATGCATCAATACTATATTAATACTCGATGTTCCAGTTTTTGTAGTACATTGATTTTATTGTCTTTTTTTTATTTCAATAAAATTATGTTTACCTTTAAAATCAATACATTAACTTTTATTGCAACTAAACCCAGATACCTTCAAGCTCAGTTATAACAGAAAACTGGAACATCGAGTAATGCACTCTTAAGGATCGCCGCTGTTCATTCTATTTAGCGGCAATCTGCAGCGATTATCAATACCTTCGCCAAAAACAGAATACACCATGAAGAGCATGAAGAAACTGAAGAAAAAAAATCGTTACCAAACGCTAAGTGAACAACCAAAATAACATCGTAACCTATTGATTAAAAAATACTTCATGCTCTTCATGTCCTTCATGGTAAATATTTTTTTAAACTTGGCGAAGGTATTGATTATATGAAATAAGTTTAATCGCGGAGTAAAACCCACTCGCAAAAAAGAATGAAAAACAACGCTTGTTCTCAAGCTCTGCCTGGGAATACAGGGATGAACAGTTCTGCGGTGAAAGCGTTCAGTAAACAGAGCTTACGCTACATGCATTCCCAAACAGAGTTTGGGAATGCGAGCTGTTACACTCTC
>CAYZUM010000179.1:0-6126 GCA_964481455.1 uncultured Methylomonas sp.
TGAATGAAGGTGACAGGAGTCCCTGAATTTCACGAAGTAGCATGGCGCGCCTGGTCATAGCTACCTCAATTGGCTGGGCGGCTTTCGTAATGCAATTCTTGCTTCCCTCTCGCGCTATTGTATTAATTTAGTTTAGGCTTGTGTCCTTGTTGCCTATCAGGGACTAAAAATCATCACTTCGCTATGCTCCGTTGCCCTGGTTTTCAGCGAAAGCATAAGTAAACCATTCGAAAAAACAGAACAAGTATTATAGAATATGCGACTTTTCTTATGGAAGAAACCGCGTAAAGTATCTCCTCGAACACTGAAGAAACAATATCTAACCAGGAGAATATCATGCATATGTATCTAACAGTTGCTCTGTTAAGCATCAGTTTTGTTTTTGCAGCACCTGTCGCCGCAGAGGACTTGAAACCACAGGGCAGCGCTTTAGTGCTGGAAGTCGAAACAGAGTCAGTGCAACCGAAAATTGATAAACAGCTTGAAGAGCTACATAAAAATATTGCTTTAGATGCAGTAGATGCATTCTTTGAAACAAACCTTGCCCTAATCTCGCTCGAAAATGATCAGCTCACTGAAGCAGTAACGGCTATAAACACGGCTGTTGGAAAACTGACAATAATCTTAGAGCGTGAGCCTGCCTTAGGACTAAAACCCGTATATGCGGTAAAGAGAATCCATGATTTGCACATAGACCCTAATCTTATCCAGCCAAAAGTTAACGCGGCGAGAGCATTGTTAAAAGAAGGCAAGTTGCAACAAGCGAAAGCGTTGCTTGCGCCTCTTGTCAGTGAAGCGGTTATAAGCGTTACTAGTATTCCTCTGGGCTTATATCCTGAAAGTCTTAAGGCTATAGTGCCTTTGATTGAGGCTGGCAAGATTGAAGACGCGAAGGGAAAACTTATAATATTACTGAGCACTTTGGTGGTCAAGGAGATTATCATTCCTCTTCCTCCTCTACGTGCTGAAGCGTTACTTTTAAAAGCTGAGAAGCTGGCTGAAAATAAGTCACGAACAGAGAGAGAAAATAAACTATTAACGGATACTTTTCAGGAAGCACGCAATCAACTACATATCGCTGAATGGCTGGGTTATGGTGACAAAAATTCATTCGCTGTGACCTATGAGCAGATACATCAGATCGAGGAAAAACTTGTGGGTGGTAAAGGTGGCAGAGGATGGTTCGATATCATTAAAGAAAATTTGAAAGTTATTTTCAATTAATAAGGTTTATGGAAATATAAGAGTGTTGCGATAAAGTAGTACTCTGGAGATTTAAAACTATTTTTTCGCAACGATCAATTGATACAACACTATTGAGAGGATAAATGATTATGATGCAAATGAAAAGTTATGCACTGCCCGTGCTGGTCTTTATTATGGCTCTACTGCAGATAAATACAGCATTGGCCAGGGGGGACGATCTCATTAAAAATGAGATTGTGCAAAAAATCTCAGAGACGACTGAGACGCAAAATACTTCAATCAAAGTGTTAGTAGATCAACGGCTGGTAGTTCTTAGTGGCAGAGTCCGTCTCTATGAGCAGAAACTGATTGCTGACCGAATTGCCTGGACAACGGTGGGGGTATTCGAGGTGGACAATGAATTACAGGTAGTGCCGAAGATCCCCCTAGCTGACACAGGGATAGAGAAAAAGATTAAAATGCTTATAAAATCTGACCAGCAGTTTATCGTATCTGGCATTACCGTTCAGGTCATTAACGGAGAAGTGATCTTGTCTGGGATCTTTGCCGACTTTCGCGCGCCATCAAGGTTGAAGCACAAAGTGGCTGAAATTGAAGGTGTTGTTAATATCAAAATGCATGTTTCATTTGTTAGTTAGCCGCTAATTTTCCACGCCTTTAGGAACGCGCACGGAATAAGTTGGGCAACAGGCGCAGTATTTTTATTCGTATTCGAGGCGTAGAAATAGGCGCATAGCCAGCTACGTAACTATTTATACAACAAAAAGACGGATAAAAAGATAAGCAAGTTGCTCTCATTATTTCGTGCACGCTCCTTAACAATAGATGGCGATACAAAACCCAGCATCAGAAAAGTTTACTAAAAGGAAAAACCATGTCGAAATTAATTGTTATTGGCTATGATGATATCTTTCAGGCCGAAGAAGTCAGAATAAAATCACTTAAAATGCAACACGAATACTTGCTGGATCTTGAAGATGCCGTGATTGCCGTGAAGAATACAAAAGGCAAAATAAAATTACGCCAAATGCATGACTTAACAGGGCGTGGTGCTATGTCGGGTGGCTTTTGGGACGTGTTGATCGGATTGCTTTTTCTGAATCCCTTGCTGGGTCTAGCAGTCGGTTCTGCTTCTGGAGCAGTAGGCGGCGCACTTGCGGATGTCGGAATTAATGATGACTTTATGAAACAACTGGCTGCCAATTTGCAAGAGGATAAATCAGTACTTTTTATTTTATTGCGTAATGAGGTTTCCAATAAAGCGATGGCAGAACTAGAAGGTGCTGGGGGGGGAAATCATACAGACTTCTTTAGAACATGAAGATGAAGCAAAATTACAAGTGGCATTAGATGTTGTCAAATCTGAAAATAATGATGTGAATTTTGTATTGTTATAAGATCTGCTAATGATGATATAATTCGAAAAAAATATCTGTCAGTCTCTATGTTCTAAGCATTACTGAAAGATAAGCAGCTTATTTATAAAGAGTAGTTAGAAATTTATAAAATATATACACCTAGGTAAACGGTAAAAAAACGCCCAAACCTCGTTCCTATACTTTGTGTGGAAATGCATTTTGTGACGCTCTGCGTCATAGAATGCAGAGAGTTTCCACGGAGATCTCTTGGGAGCTAGGAGGTATACAATTTATTGAGAGTTACCTTGGTTCGACCTAACTACTCAGGCTATTGTTTCCTGGGCTGTAGAGATATTTGTGGTATAAAAAGTAGATAAACCGCTAAAAAAAGCCTATTTCTCTGCCTTTATCATCCAAAATCGCTACAGCCCAATAAATTATAGCCTGAGTAGTTACGGTTCGACCTTTACAATACGCTTTTTAAGGAGTGAGGAATGAATAAAGAAATTGCACAAGATAAAAAAACCACTGAAAATTCTGCAAAGCTAGTCTATGTGTTTTATTTAGTAGGTATCGTTTTACTTATCCCTGAGACGATTGGGGTTATCATGGCTTATGCTAACCAAGGTAAAGCACCTGACTGGCTAAAAAGCCATTACCAATTCCAGATTAGAACGTTCTGGATAGGGACTTTGTTTCTTTTAATCGGCGCACTACTAAGCATGGTAGTTGTCGGGTATTTTATTATAGTGTTTTGGGTCATTTGGCTGATTCTTCGTTGTACAAAAGGTATGCAAGCACTGGCCCTAAAAAAACCTCACCCGAACCCAACGAGCTGGATGTTTTAGGTATTGATAAACAGATTCGATTTAATCGATAGGGATAAAAGGAGAGCAATATGCAAAGGTTCAAAAATATTCTTCTGGTGCTAAACCCGGCAATAGAATGGGCAGCAACTCTGGATAAGGCTGTCTCTCTGACCAGTCAGAACGGTGGCCGTTTGACACTTTTTTCTGTATTAAAAGAGCCTTCAGGCACACAAGGCTATAGTGAAGATGTTGCGCAACAACAGCTAACAGCAGCGATAGAAGAGCGTCAGGAATGGCTTCGAGGCCTTATGCTCCCTTTTGGTGAAGACGGTATTGATCTGGTAATCAATGTGGTTGAAGGTATTTCCTTTGTGGAAACCATCCGGCAGGTACTGCGCAAACAACACGACTTAGTCATCACAACAGCGGAGGAGAAAAAAGGTATTCGCGCACGCTTGTTCGGATCTACCACCATGCATTTAATGCGCAAATGCCCTTGCCCGGTTTGGGTGGTCAAGCGGTCTCAAACGCAGTCTTACACCCGCATTCTGGCGGCAGTCGCTCCATCGGCTTACGATACCGAACGGAACGCCCTTAACCCACGAATCCTACAATTCGCAGACAGCATGGCTCGTAAGGATTCGGCTGAACTGCATGTTGTTAATGTGTGGCATCCTTTTGATACACAAGGTTATTATAAGGACGTTGAGGCTAACGCCCAAACTCTGGAAATAAAAACCCAGGAGGGGTAGCATAAACAAAGCTTAGATGCCTTGATACACCAAGCAGGTATTGCCGTTGCAGGCCCGCTATTGCATCTAGTCAGGGGGGATCCCGATGAACGTATCCCAGAGCTTGTTGTCGCGGAGGGTATTGACTTGTTAGTGATGGGGACGGTTTGTCGCACGGGCATTGCCGGTTTCATTATCGGCAACACAGCGGAAGAGGTGCTACATCAGGTGAACTGTTCGGTATTGACACTTAAGCCAGAAGGTTTCATTACTCCGGTGACCCTTGCAGAACCCAGGGACTGATGGTGGGAAGACTTTATACCAGAAGTTCGGTACGCTGAAAATCAGGGGAACGGAGCTTAGCGAAGTGATGATTTTTAGTCCCTGATAGGCGACAGGGCACAAGCCAAAACCAATATAATGCGATAGCGCGCGAGGGAGGCAAGAATTGCATGACGAATAGCCGTCCAGCCATTTGAGGTAGCTATGACGAAGTAGCATGGCGCGCCTGAAGTTTTTTTTACGCCCGCCCAAAGGGCGCTGTTTTCTAAGTTGTAATAAATAAGATACAAAAATTGTAAAAGGAGACATCTATGCGTGAAGAAATGTTAATGACAACGTTAAATGAATTAAATGGGACATCTGCTGATATTGAAGCATCGGGTATTATTTCCACCGATGGTTTGATGATGGCTTCAGTTTTACCTGCCAACTTGGATGAGGATAGAGTAGGTGCAATGAGTGCAGCTATGCTTTCACTGGGGGACAGAACAGCACAGGAATTAGCTCGTGGAGAATTAGAGCAGGTTTTGATTAAGGGTGATAAAGGTTATGTGCTAATGACTTATGCTGGGAATGAAGCGGTATTAACGGTTCTGGCAAAACCGAATGCAAAATTGGGCTTAATTTTTCTTGATGTAAAACGTGCCGCTGAAAGTATTACTGAAGTATTGATTTAATGTTTATTACAACTTAGAAAACCGCGCCCTTTGGGCGGGGGTAAAAAAATCTTTGTGTAAAAGTCTGCCCAAGTGTATCTCTTAGTTGAGTTGTTCCTGCAATTCAATTAGGAGAAAACAAATGAGCAGATTTCAAAAGTATCACATGCAATATGGTTTTGTCAGTACCACCTGGTTTTTGTACCAAAATACCGGTATCGAAATTTAACTGGAGATATTGGAAAGTATGTATATCAGAGCATTTATGCCCCTATTGAGAGGTCGGGATGTGAGGTTGTTGAATTAAATGTTCAGCCAGACCCTGTCCATTTACTAGTAAAGATTCCACCAAAAATTACACAACACCTTTGGTCGGGAGAGTGTAGGGAAAAACAGCTATACAAGCGTTCCAGAAATTTCCCGAATTACGATCAAAACGTTTGTTTTTTTCAAAATATCAAAGCGCACAAGTTATGTCTTTCAGAATCTGATTATTAATCGCCACTTCGCAGGCTGGATAATGACAGAGGGTTATCAGGTTTATCGCCAATATCAAAAACGTTTAAGGTGCTGGGCGCATTTAATCCGCAAAGCACAGGGGCTGAAAGAATCCCTGAACAGCGAAGCACAGGATTTTGGAGAAAAAACACTGACCTTCATGGATGAGCTTATAAAGGCGATTAAAGAAGCCCGTGAAAGTCCGCCCTCTATTCTGCTGTCAATTGTCTATCAACAGCCGCTTGAAGAATACAAGCAACTTTGTGAAAAAATGCGTCAATCCGAGCATAAAAAAACACATGCTTTGGCCGTCGAAATGCTAAATGATTGGGATGCAATTTTTATTATATTGAAGCATCCGAATTTACCGTTGACGAATAACGAAGCCGAACGTGCGTTACGTCATTGGGTTATTTTGCGAAAAATATCTTATGGTACACGTACCGAGGTAGGCTCGCGCGTGTTCGCTATTCTTGCAAGTGTGATTGAAACAGGCGCGCCATGCTACTTCGTGAAATTCAGGGACTCCTGTCACCGGGTGTGATTAAAAGTGTGTGGGATTTTCAAAAATATTAAGCAGCTATAG
>CAYZUM010000180.1:0-6120 GCA_964481455.1 uncultured Methylomonas sp.
GACCGCTTCTTCGCCTTGAAGAAACGTTTCTTTTATTTGGTCGTGACTGGGCAATGGAATTTTCATGATAAACAGAGTAGACTGGCAGGTACGAAAATTAGCAAGGTTTTTTATTGGGCTGAGTAGTCACAAATATTATTTTCTTACACCAGCAGGCTAGTCACTCTCTTTTTTTCATTTAATTTGTACCTGAATCGAGTTTTTTCGAATTATTTT
This sequence comes from uncultured Methylomonas sp., assembly GCA_964481455.1. GTDB lineage: Bacteria > Pseudomonadota > Gammaproteobacteria > Methylococcales > Methylomonadaceae > Methyloprofundus. The sequence goes on from CAYZUM010000180.1 coordinate 217, forward strand.
TATGACCTAGATCTCCCTATTGGATGCTAGAATTAATGCATTTTTTTATTTAAAGTACATAAGGTAACTCGCAACAAATAACCCACCCAACTTGCTTGTTTTTTTTCCGTCTTCAGCGCTGTAGAAATAGTTACGTAGCCTGCTATGCGCCTATTTCGACTAATGGAAGACAAACAAAAATCCTGCGCAATAGGGGCGGGTTATTTGTTGCGAGTTACCTTATACTGCAATTGCTCATGTTATTTGGGCTTATTGCTTATTTATTTCGCGGCTGAAGGCCGCTCCTAAAAACATAAGCCATACCTTTTCTAGCGTTGATAGACAATCTCTTGCTACCAATCCTTAAAAGGATTTTTTGCTAATTGATGATTGTAATACCGAATATCTTCCGTGACTTCCATACCTACCCAGTCAGGCTTTTCAAATTGCTCATTTACCTGTGATAGCTCAATTTCGGCAACGACTAAACCCTGATTTTCTGCGGAAAATTCATCAATTTCCCAGGTATGTTGCTTAATAACAACAAGGTGACGAGTTTTTTCGACTAATGGCTTATGGCACAAGGTGTTTAATAGCTCATGTGCGTCTTGCGCGGGTATATCGTATTCATATTCATAACGTTGCGCACCAATTGTGGCACTTTTAATATTGATCTTGGCGGTATCGTCACTGACTCTGATTCTGACTGAGCTTTGCTCGTTACCCTGCAGATAACCTTGTCGATAGTTGATAGATTTTGAAATCTGAGTGCGCCAATTGTCGTTTACGAGTAAAAATTTTCGTTCTATTTCAATGGCCATAATTTTCTATTCATATCCATTTGGGTTTTGACTTTGCCAGCGCCAGGTATCAGCCACCATATCCTCTAATTGTTTCTTTGTTTGCCAGTTTAATTCATTCAAAGCCAGACTGGGATCTGCATAATTTTCGGCAATATCTCCAGTACGGCGTTCAACAATTTTATAATTAATGGTTTTACCCGTGATGCGTTCAAAGGCAGCAATAATCTCCAGTACACTGTAACCTTTTCCTGCACCTAGGTTATAAGCCTTGCAGCCAGGAATATTCTCTAGTGCCTTAAGTGCCTGTAAATGGCCTTTTACTAAATCTACAACATGAATATAATCACGTACTCCCGTTCCATCAATCGTCGAGTAATCTCCCCCAAACACGGACAATTGCTCCAGTTTTCCCACGGCAACTTGTGAAACATAAGGAATCAGGTTATTGGGAATACCATTAGGGTCCTCTCCTATTGAACCACTCTCATGCGCGCCAATGGGATTAAAATAACGCAATAAAATAATTTTCCAGGGGTCACTCGCTTTAGACAAATCATCAGATTGTGCTAAATCTTTTAAGATATCTTCAACCATAGCTTTAGACTTACCATAAGGATTCGTTGCACCAAATATCGGTAAATCTTCTGTGTATTTTACTGTATCTGGTTCACCATAAACAGTTGCGGAAGAGCTAAAAATGATCCTTTTAACACCAAAGCTTTGCATGACTTCGGTTAACACCAGGGTGCCATATACATTATTTTGATAATATTTTAACGGTTGTAAACATGACTCGCCGACTGCTTTTAAGCCAGCAAAATGCATAACGGCATAAATATCATGTTCCGAAAAAATATCTTGTAATGCTTGTCTATCACGAATATCAGCCTGAATAAAGGTTGCTGACTTGCCCGTAATTTTTTCAACCCGCGCTAATGACTCAGGTTTACTATTGGATAAATTATCAATCACGATAACATCATAATTTTCCTGCAATAATTCAACACAGGCATGGCTGCCAATATAACCAGCACCACCTGTTACTAATATTTTTTGTACACTCATTATTAAACGTTCCACTTTTTCATTATTCTTTTAAGCTTAGGTTACGGATGATACACTTTCAACTATTTTTCTTAAAAACAGCCATGAAACACAAGTTCTAACTCGCATAAACTTTTTTATATAAATAACTCTGCGTCCTTTAGCAAGTCTCCATGCTGGTCTTTTGCTGAAAGTATTGGTTCAGCATGATACTGCCAATCAATACCGATAGCGGGATCATCCCAGACAATACAGCGCTCAAATTCAGGCGCGTAGTAATCTGTTGTTTTATACAGAAAATCTGCGCTCTCACTTAAGACCACAAAGCCATGTGCAAAGCCAGGAGGAATCCAGAGCTGGAGATGATTCTCCGCGCTTAGTTCTATTCCTGCCCATTGACTAAAAGTAGGCGATGACTGACGAATATCCACTGCCACATCGAAGGCTGCCCCCTGAGTAACGCGCACCAATTTTCCCTGCGGTTGTTGAATCTGGTAATGTAGACCCCGTAACACGCCTTTAGCCGAACGACTATGATTATCCTGAACAAACTGAACATCTAGGCCAGTTGCTTTATTAAAGGCCTGTTGATTAAAACTTTCTAAAAAAAAGCCACGACTATCACCAAAAACTTTGGGTTCAAGGATAATAATATCTGCAATATTGGTTGCAATAGCCTTCACAAAATCTGACCTTCTTTGAGCAGTTGTAACAGGTATTGACCGTAGCCATTTTTTGCTAAGGGGAGTGCCAGTTGCTCCAGTTTTTGTGCATTGATAAAGCCTTTATAAAATGCAATTTCTTCTGGACAGGCAACTTTTAGCCCCTGACGACGCTCAATAGTCTCAATATAGGCGCTAGCCTCATTCATACTTTCATGCGTTCCGGTATCTAGCCAGGCATAGCCACGTCCCATAGTTTGTACATTTAACTGACGTTGTTGCAGATATACCTTATTGATATCGGTTATTTCCAGTTCGCCTCGTGCTGAAGGTTTTAGCTGGCTGGCAATATTAACCACCTGATTATCATAAAAGTATAACCCCGTGATCGCATATTGACTTTGTGGATTTTTAGGCTTTTCTTCTATCGAAGTTGCTATGCCGCTGTTATCAAAGCCAACAACACCATAGCGTTCAGGGTCGTGCACATGATAGGCAAAGACAGTTGCGCCTTGATGCTGCCTGGCAGCAGACAGTAGTAGTTGTTCGAGATCATGACCATAAAAGATATTATCGCCTAATATCAAGACAGATGGGTGATTAGCAATAAAATCTTTGCCTATGATAAAGGCCTGGGCAAGCCCATCGGGGTTTGCTTGTACAGCATATTGCAAATTAAGCCCCCAGTCACTACCGTCACCGAGCAATTGTTCAAATCGCGGCGTGTCTTGTGGGGTGCTTATAATTAATATATCTCGGATCCCCGCCAGCATCAAGGTGCTAAGTGGGTAATAAATCATTGGCTTATCGTAAATAGGCAATAGTTGTTTTGAAACCACCTTTGTTACTGGGTACAAGCGTGTGCCCGACCCACCTGCGAGGATAATTCCTTTACGTTGTGTCATACTTATTTCTCTATCATTTCAGCTATCATTCGAGTAACGCCTACTTGCCAGTTTGGCAGCGTTAAAAAAAATTTAGACTGAAATTTATGCGTATTCAACCTTGAGTTACCCGGCCGCCTGGCAGTGCTAGGAAAGGCACTCGTGGGTATCGGTGCAAGAGCATCAGTGGTGGTTTTTAAATTTACCCCAAGCCTTTGTGCAGTGTCTACTACTAAACTTGCAAAGCCATGCCACGTTGCTTCACCACTGGCGACGAGATGATATAGTCCACATAATTCAGGTGTTAACAACACCTTGCCAATAGTATGAGCCGTGATATCCGCGAGCAAATCTGCCCCCGTCGGTGCTCCTGTTTGATCATTTATCACTGTCAGGCTATCTCGTTCCTGAGCAAGGCGTAGTATTGTTTTGGCAAAATTGTGGCCCCGAGTTGCATACACCCAACTAGTACGAAAAATAAGGTGTTTGCAACCTGAACTTTGGATGGCTTGCTCTCCAGCCAACTTACTGGCACCATAAATATTTAAAGGTGCTGGCAAGTCCGTTTCTTGCCAGGCGCGAGTACCACTGCCATCAAAAACATAGTCCGTGGAGTAATGAATCAACAAGGCGCCTGAAAGGCTTGCTTGTTGCGCTAAAATGGCAGGTGCGCCTGCATTAATAAGCAGTGCCAATTCAGGCTCGCTTTCGGCTTTATCAACTGCCGTATAAGCGGCTGCATTAACAATGATATCGGGTTTTATATGTTGAACAGTTTCCTCTAAACCCTGCAGCTTAGATAAGTCACCACAATAAGCCTGACTTTTTCTATCCAGAGCAATCACGTCTCCCAGGGGAGCCAGGCTGCGCTGTAGCTCCCAGCCTAACTGGCCATTTTTTCCTAATAACAGTATTTTCACGCAGTCCGGCCTTGATAATTTTTTTCTAGCCAATCGCGATAAGCACCAGACTGTACATTTGTCACCCACTCTTGATTATCCAGATACCACTGCACTGTTTTACGAATCCCTGTCGCGAAAGTCTCAACCGGTTTCCAGCTTAATTCACGTTGTATTTTTTCGGCATTAATGGCGTAGCGACGATCATGGCCTAAGCGGTCAGTGACGAAGGTTATTTGCTCTGCATAGCCTTGTTTATTATTACGCGGACGCAGTTCATCTAAAAGTTCACACACGGTATGCACAATGTCAACATTAGGCATTTCATTCCAGCCACCTATATTATAGGTTTCTCCACAAGTGCCTGCCTCTAGCACTCGGCGAATAGCGCTACAATGGTCTTTGACATAAAGCCAGTCACGTATTTGCTGACCATCACCATAGATGGGAAGTGATTTCCCAGCGAGTGCATTAACGATAACAAGTGGAATTAATTTTTCTGGAAAATGATAAGGCCCATAATTATTTGAGCAATTGGTCGTCAGTACCGGTAGACCGTAGGTATGATGATACGAGCGCACTAAATGGTCACTTGCGGCCTTACTCGCTGAATAAGGACTGTTGGGTTCATACCGGTTTGTTTCCCTGAAAGCAGGGGCACCCTTCGCTAAAGAACCATAAACTTCATCTGTCGATACCTGTAATAAACGAAAGTCAGCCTTACTGCTGCCCTCAAGTTTATTCCAGTATGAACGAATGGCTTCTAATAAATGGAATGTGCCCACTACATTAGTTTGTATAAAAGCTTCGGGACCATGAATAGAGCGATCTACATGTGATTCAGCGGCAAAATTGATAATCGCACGTGGCTGATACTGCTTGAGCAACTTAGTTAGTAAAGTTGCATCTCCTATATCTCCGTGAACAAATATATGCCGGTCATCATTATTCAACACTGCTAGGCTTTGTAAATTGCCCGCATAAGTTAATTTATCTATATTAACGACTGGCTCATCACTCTGAAGCAGCCAATCAAGTACAAAGTTTGCGCCAATAAAACCCGCCCCACCTGTTACAAATATCATCAAAGTCCTTATGCATAACACCGCTCTTTGAATATTAGTGAGAGTGCTCTTAATTATTACAGTGGCTTACTTTAACATATTTCAAGCCTCAACAAAAAAGCGAGAAGACTTGTTACTCAAAGAATTCAGGATCTGTTTAGGGGATAGGTTAGCTAATAACATAACGAAATATTGCAACTCTGTAGAAACTTAGGAACGTGCACGAAATAAGTTGGGCAACTGGCGCAGAATTTTTATTCGTATTCAAGGCGTAGAAATAGGTGCATAGCCAGCTACGTCACTATTTCTACAACGCTGAAGACGAATAAAAAGGCAAGCAAGTTGCTCACGTTATTTCGTGCACGTTCCTAAGGAGATAGAAATAAAAAATGGCAACCAACATAAGACGGAATGCTCGAAGGGGAGTGGCTTTAGCCTACCTATAAAACATGTGAATGATACGGGGAGTCTGCTTTTGGACGGGGCATTCACCCCGTCCAATACGTTTATCATGACTAACACAGTAAACATAAGCCCCTTTACCAGCAGTTACCCTTTTTGTATTACAC
>CAYZUM010000181.1:0-6092 GCA_964481455.1 uncultured Methylomonas sp.
TTCTCTTGTGGCGAGGTTAGTGCCACGGGTAGAGTTAATAGGGGAACACTGATGACCAACTTAGGTAACTCGCAACACACACCCACCCACCTTGCTTGTTTTTTTGCCCGTCTTCTGCGTTGTAGAAATAGTTACGTAGCCTGCTATGCGCCTATTTCTACTAATGGAAGACGAACAAAAATCCTGCGCAATATGGGTCGTTTATTTATTGCGAGTTACCTTAAGACGGGGCACCCTATAACGTGTTGGGTGGGCAATCTTTTCTGCCCATCGAGGCTCAACTTTGATGGGCAGAAAAAAACTGCCCACCCTACATTGTTATGCAAGAAGGTCTGTCCCGTCTTAAGTTGGTAGCCTCGTTTATTACAGGAATAAATATAAGATAACAGGAATGGGAATAAAATAACGTGTGCATTTGACGCAGGATTTTTGTGTGTATTCGAGGCGTAGAAACAGGCGCATAGCTCGCTACGGAACTGTTTCCGCAACAAAGAAGACGGGCAAAAAGACAAGCCAAATGTACGAGTTATAAAATTCACATTCCTTACACATCCAGGTTTAGTTGTAGGCTGTATTAATATAGTATTTACTGTACATCAGCATTTATTTCATGAGATTTGGAAGCGTGTTTAGGCACCCTTCATTTTCCAGTGGACAGTTTACACAAGAATCGCGCCATGTTTTAAGCACTGGATACATTAGTCATTAGGCGAAGCGGGTTCGAATTTATTCGCAGGCATCAATCAATAAATTCTAACCTTCTACCCAGTTATATTGTTTTTTAAGCGTGCTCTAAGATTTTATTGAGTTGAGGATAAGATATTGAGCATATAATTTTCTCTAAAAAACGTGTTCTTTATTTAGCAGCCGTTAGTTTACTGCTTATTGGCTGGCTATATGTTGAGCTGACCAAAAAATTACCTTCCCCTCAAGCGCTAAATAATCAACCTCTCAGCTCTAAAATATTCGATAGAAACGGCAATTTGCTTTATCGTTTCTATGAAAATGAAAATCGCACAGCTGTTTCCCTTGCTAATTAGGCGTTCTGAAAATCAAAAATAGGTAGGTAACAAGTATGAAATCACAAAGGAAAATTGATATCACTCCATTTGGAAAACAGGTAAGCTAAGGGAGATGGAAATAAATAATCGTCCAAAGTACACATATTAATAATGTAGGTTGTGGGTGAGGCACGAACCCCAACAAAATAGATCATGAGTCAGAAATGTTGAGGTTTGTGCCTCACCTCAACCTACGCGAAATCATTATTTAACACTGTCTAACCCTGATTTCATGTCATTTCTGGATAACTATATTCTTCCATATCCCTAACCGTTTGCCCTATTAAAAAGAAAGGTACTGAAAGAATTTTGTCCATTTAACAGTTGCTTTTTATTTCGTCAACTTCCTAAATGTAAAAAAATTATCAAGTTATAGGAAATACTATGTCTCCCGGTTTTCTCCATCATACATGGCTCATCTGTCAATTTGAGCTTAAAAGGCTCTTTATGACACGAAAGGGCTTGATATATCTGCTGACTGTTATTGTTGTCTGGTATTTTATTTTGCTCTATCCGATTCGATTTGCGGCTGATTTTCTAGGGCAAGATAACACTATCTCTTCAAATGGCAGTTTTTTTGAATTCATTGGTTTTGGTTCACTACTGAATTGGAAAATACCAGAAATGGGAGTGTACTGGCATTTTGCTTTGGTCATATTTCCGTTAATGTCTGTGTTGACGACTGCTGATCAGACGTGTTCGGATATAGAAAGGGGAACGATTCGCTTTTTATGTCTACGCGTCAGCAGAAATAGCCTTTTTTTGGGACGCTTTGCGGGTGTTATGCTGATTCAGACACTATTGATAGTGATAACATTATTAAGCACAGTATTGCTCGCTGTTTATCGAGACTTTGAATTAATGCCTGTTGCCGTTGATAGTGCAATGGCAATATTAATAAACCTGTTCATTGTTTTGTTACCTTTCACAGCGATGATGGCTGCACTATCTGCTATCGTTAAATCTGCTAGACAAGCGACTGTCTGGGCCATTTTGATCTGGACTTTTTTAGCGGGTTTTATTAGCCTCTTGTCATCTTATCTACCAGCACTTGATGTTCTAAAAATCCTGATTCCTGGATACCAAATGTCTGGGTTATCGAAACTTGCGGAATGGCAGACCCTACAACTATCCTATATTCCACTACTGCAAAGTGTCGTACTATTGAGTTTAGGACGTTGGTTAATGTATAGGCAAAATTTATGAATACCGCGATGATACTATGCCAGAATTTAAGCTATTCCTATGCTGCTAAACCAGCACTTAACAAGGTTAGTTTTACAGTGGAGAAAGGTGAACCTATTGGATTAGTCGGGCCAAATGGTGCGGGCAAAACTACCTTGTTTAGTTTACTTTGCGGCTTTCTGCCTGTGACTTCTGGTACATTAAGAATATTTGGTCACTCACCTGCTACAGCTCCACTGAGTGGTATGATGTCTGCTTTACCACAAGATGCAAGGCTGGATCCAGTCTTTACAGTAGGTGAGCAACTTTGTTTTTATGCAAGATTACAAGGATTTAGCAAGAAACAAGCAGCTATTGAAACACGCAGGGTTCTAGAAGCAGTCGCGCTTGAAGACTCGTTTCAAGAAAAACCGGAGTCACTCAGCCATGGCATGGCTAAGCGTGTGGCAATTGCTCAGGCGATCATTGGCAATCCTGAGTTAGTACTTTTAGATGAGCCCACAGCTGGTTTGGACCCCATCAATACCCGAAATATACGTTCCATTATTACAGGCTTATCGCCGACAACGACTTTTATTATTAGTTCTCATGATTTAACTGAATTGGGGCGTTTATGCCAGCAAATTTTATTGCTGGATGATGGGGTGATGAGTTCGATGCGCTTAAATGCTGCAGAGGGGCATGATGCTACGCGTTTTATTACATTGCAAATGGAATCGTGTCCAGCAACAATAGTGAGTGAAAAGTTATTGCAGTTAAAGGGGGTTGTACACGTTAAAAACCCACAACAGAATGAGTTTCTTGTGGAATATAAGCATACGATAGAACCTAAGATTGATCTTAAAATTCTAGAGTGTTTAGCTGATAATAACTGGCAATATCGCCAGTTTAGTCTTGGTAAGACATTAGAAGAAAAATTGTTTTTTGATGGATAGTTTTTACTGATACTCGATGTTCCAGTTTTTGTAGTATGTTGATTTTATTATCTATTTTTGATTTCGATAAAATTAAGTTTACCTTTAAAATCAATGCACTAACTTTTATTGCAACAAAATCTAGGTGCCTTCAAGCCCAGATATAGCTGGAAACTGGAACATCGAGTGATACAGTCTTGTTTGAGGGTGAAAAATCGAAAGCAGTCATTTATTACCCGCCTGACTTCAGTAATTCTGTCATATCTTTGACAGGGAGTGGTTTACTAAAGAAATAACCTTGAATAATATCACATCTTTTTTGGTCTAAAAACATTAACTGGATTTCATTTTCAACGCCTTCGGCAACAATTTTCTGGCCTAAGGAATGTCCCATATTGATAATGGCTGAAGCAATTCTTGCATCCTTTGAATCAACCGTCATCTCTCGTATAAAAGACTGGTCAATTTTAAGGACATCAATTGGGAATCTTTTTAAATAAGATAAGGAAGAATAGCCCGTGCCAAAATCATCTAAGGCTATTTTGATGCCCATTTGCTTAAGTCGTTTGAGTTGTAATTCTATCCTGTTTATATCACCGATTAGCATGGACTCGGTTATTTCCAGTTCCAGATTTTCGGGGGAAAGTTGCGCTTTTGATAGGGCATCTTCAACACTTTTCATAAATCCATCATCCATAAATTGACGTGCAGAAATATTAACTGAGACCTGAGGCAGTGGCAGGTTTAAATCTAACCAAGCTTTCATTTGTAGGCAGGCGGTTTCAAGAATCCACTTTCCTATCTCAATGATTAATCCTGTTTCTTCGGCAATAGGAATAAAATGGTCGGGAGGGATCATTTTATTGATACCATGAGGGTCATGGAACCAGCGAATTAATACTTCAGCACCACAGAGTTCTCTTTTGCGAGCACTGTATTGTGGTTGATAAAAAAGTTGTAATTCTTGTTTTTTAAGTGCTTTGCGTAAATTATTTTCTAGAGATAATCGATCCTGGCTAGCGACAGCGAAATCAATTTTATAGTACTGATAATTATTTCTACCCTTATTTTTAGCAGCATACATAGCCATATCGGCATTTTTTAATAGAATATCAGATGATTGACCATCTTCGGGGTATATTGCAATACCAATACTAGATCCTATAAAGACTTCACTACGATTGATGATGTGCACATCTGATAAAGTTTTAATGATTTTATCTGCAACTAGAGAGGAGGAAAACATGGCTTGTTCATGTGATTTTTCGTGTAACAACAAAATCGCAAATTCATCACCACTAAAACGAGCAACAATATCCTCATTTCGAGTTGCAGCTTTTAGCCTTTTTGCTGTTGCCTTTAAAACCTCATCCCCTGCGTCATGGCCTAAGGAGTCATTCACTGATTTGAATTTATCAAGATCAATGAAAAAAATGGCAGCATGTAAGTCATGACGCTCTGCATAGGAAAGGACTTGCGCCATCCGTTCCATAAACATCACTCTATTCGGTAAGCCCGTTAGGTTATCATAATGGGCAATATGTAAAATACGTTTTTCATTTTGTTTGTACTGTGAAATATCAATTAATGTGGCAAAGTATTTGTTGAATGAATTCGATGCATCCTTTAACGGTTGAATCTGTAACCTGGCAGTAAACCGAGTATCATTATGTCTTTTGCAAATAATCTCATTGGACCATAATTGGAAATTTTTTGCTTTAAAATAAGAAAGGATTGTGGCATCCATAATTGAATTTTCTTTTCCATTTTTAATAAAGGAGATACCCTGCTCTATTAATTCATCAATTTCATAGCTTGTGAGTGAACTGAAGACTGAATTTATGCGAATTATCTGTAAATTATGATCAAGAATTGCAAAGCTTAAATGGCTGGAATCAAATAATGTTGTGAGTAATTCAAAGTCAGTTTTTTCTCTTTTTTTAGCATGCAAAGGTAGCCCGGAAATAAATAATCTGCTCGGTTTGTTGTTTTTATCAAAAATCGGGGTAGATGTGAGCTCAATAGAAATGGTATCCCCATTCGCCAGTGTTGAAATTCTGGAGTCTTTAGCCGGTTTTCTAAGTTGCCATGCAATTTTGTCTAATGTCGTGTTTTTCTGTAATTCTGAAGAATTACTCTCTTGGAGAAGTGCTAATTCCTCATCAGTTTTACCAACGAAGAAATGATTCCTTATCTTTAAGTAGTCTAAATATTCTGATGTAGCTTGTAGCCATCGCCCATCGCCATCTTTAATACACAAAAAATTTGGAATATTACTAATCAGGGTAGCATCTGTATATAAAGGAAGGTCATCCACCTGTGTAAATACTTTAGTGAACAAGGCATTTTTGTTATGTAATACCCTGAAAAAAAGGAAACTAATGCTAAAAAAGAAATTGATTATCAGGATTAATAATTCTGGCTGGAAAGTGAGAGCACCTTTCAGAAAAAATGGGAAATATAATTGCAAAATGCAATAGCTTAAGTTACTAGCGATTAGCAGAGTAATCAATATAAAATAAGATTTTTGGATCAGCATGTTTGCATCAAAAGTCATTAATGTTCCATTTGTAATAGCCAACAGCTATAGTAGTTAGAGTTTTTCTTTTGAATATTCAATAATAATCAGTATGTTATGTTTTTTAATGTACTTTATTTATGAAGAAATTGGATAAAATTGCATTTCATCTCGTTTTCTAACAAACGAATTATTTTAATCTATTGATTTTAAATAGGTTTTATTTTTTAATTCACAAGAGCAACTCTATTAACTATAGCTTGAAATTACTGAAGTGACTAATAAATCAATCAAAAGCTAACAATAATTGTAGAATGAAACGCTTATAGAGAAACAATTACTACTGTCGACCGCTGAAAGTCAGGGAAACGGAGCTTAGCGAAGTGATGATTTTTAGTCCCTGATAGGCGACAG
>CAYZUM010000182.1:0-6031 GCA_964481455.1 uncultured Methylomonas sp.
TGTGTCTTTTTGTCCGTCTTCTTTGTTGCGTAAAGAGTTACGTAGCCTACTATGCGCTTATTTACGCGCCTCGAAGACGAACAAAAATCCCGCGTTAAATGCACACGTTATTTTATTCCCATTCCTATGGATTATATATACGGCTAGGCTAAAATCCACCTCATATAGTATCCCGCCTTAAATGCAGAGCCGACAAAATTCACTCATTTATTTCGCGGCTGAAGGCCGCCCCTACAACAAATGCTATGCCCCTCCTTAAAAGGGAGACTCCTTGTCAGGCATAGCATTATCCACACCGTGCGAATGAATTCGCACCTACAGTTGTCCTGCTTATTTTGTGCACGTTCCTGCTTGGCACATATTACCACTCGGAAGAGGGACGCTTCCGAATATTAGAAATTTAATGACTAAGAGTCTGTAGTAGGCTCAACTTTATTCTTCAGCTTAGGGACTAGAAAAAAATAATTATCCGTTCCTACACCTCCTTTATCGTCGGCTGGAATAGCGTTAGCGTTTTCCGGCATTTTGGCGGTGATCTTACCAAAGGTGGAAAACGCTAACGCTATTCCACCCTACGCACAATGCCTATTATTGGTTAAAGGTGTTAAATGCTCCAAAGAAACACATGCAATTTTTGAATAATTTTAGACAAGCCATAAAATCGCAGATAACAACCAAAAAAGATTCACACTTCAATTCTGGATGATTATTATTTTCCACTGCCCTTATCATCACGCACCACTTTCACTTAGCACCGCACCAAAACAGAGCGAAATATTTTTCTGTTTATAGTTCTTATACAGCATCCCTTAAATTTATAACAGACATAAAAACATAACGTCTCATTACCCAGTGGCATGGAACAATACAAAAGTTCACCATTCTTGTGTGCTTTTAGCAGGACTCTATGTTTCCAACAATAGATCCCCGATAAAAGACTTCGGGGATGACGGGTTACCCCACCACAATGAAAAGTTATCATAATACATTGTTTTTAATAGATTAATAAACCTATTATGTGATGAAATACTTCGGGTCTTATGCATTACAAATGGCTAACAGTCATAAAGCCCCCCGTATTAACGAGTGCTCACACGAAAAAGTTAGAAGCCTTGTCATGAAAAGGTTACAGCCATTTATTTTGTTTGAAGATTTTGCAGAAACCTTCATATCTGAATAACTTGGAGGAATTTATAGGTTTTTGCTCCAATATTAGAAAAAATTCAACTCATTATTTTAACTTAAACCCTTATCCGACGCAGTGTTTCGAATTTCCGTGCAGACACCAACTAGCAAGTTCTACTCATTTGCATCACAAATAAAATAAAATAAATATAATATAATATATTATATTACAATACAAAATCCAAATGCATGGCACACTATATGCTTATCATCTAAATAATGATTTACGCACCTATGAGGATAGAATGAGCGACAAACAAACGTTAGTTGTTATCGGTAACGGCATGGTAGGACATAATTTCCTGGAAACCCTTGTTGCTAGTGATATTAAAGACCATTACGAGATAGTCACTTTCTGTGAAGAAGAGCGACCCGCTTATGACCGAGTCCATTTAACTGAGTTCTTTTCAGGGAAAACGGCAGAAGATCTGTCAATGGTCACCGAAGGTTTTTTTGAGAAAAATAGTATTAAAATTCACTTAGGTGATAAAGCAATTGCTATTGATAAAGAAAATAAATTGATAACGTCGGCCAAGGGCGTTGCAATTAGTTATGACAAACTTATTTTAGCAACTGGTTCCTACGCGTTTGTCCCCCCCGTAGAAGGACATGACCGCGAAAACTGCTTTGTTTATCGCACTATTGAAGATTTAGAAGCACTAACCGCCGCTGCTAAAAATGCCAGAGTTGGTGCTGTCGTAGGCGGTGGATTATTAGGCCTGGAAGCGGCCAAGGCACTAAAAGACTTAAACCTTAAAACCAATGTCATCCAGTTTTCACCACGTTTAATGTCAGCTCAGCTAGATACAGGCGGTGCGCAAATGCTGGCAAGTAAAATTGAAGCATTAGGGATTTCGGTATTAGCCAGTAAAAATACCCAAAAAATTGTAGATGGTACAGAATGTAAACACAAAATGCTGTTTGCTGATGGAACTGAATTGGAAACAGATATTGTTCTATTTTCTACGGGTATCCGTCCACGCGATGAAATCGCGCGTAGCGCCAAAATTGAGGTTGGTTCACGTGGCGGGATAGTCATCAATAATCAATGTAAAACATCTGATCCCAATATTTATGCAATTGGAGAATGTGCTGTCTGGAATGGTCAAACCTTTGGCTTAGTCGCTCCCGGTTACAATATGGGGCGTACAGTCGTTGCGGATTTAGAAGGGAAAGAAGCAAATTTTACCGGCGCCGATATGAGTACCAAGTTAAAACTCAACGGGGTAGATGTTGCCAGTATTGGTGATGCCCATGCAAATTCGCAAGGCGCGTTAGTTTATACCTACCAGAATGGTGCAGATGAAATTTATAAACGCCTAGTTGTCAGTGAAGATAAAAAGAAACTACTCGGCGCTGTACTCGTAGGCGATGCTTCTGGTTATGGAACATTATCACAATACTATCTTAATGGTATCGATTTACCGGAGCATCCAGATAGCTTAATATTACCTTCACGCTCAGATGAATCAGTCGGTTTAGGTCCAGATGCCCTACCCGATTCGGCACAAATCTGTTCTTGTTTTGATGTCACAAAAGGGCAAATATGTTCGGCAGTTGAAGAAGGATGTCACACTCTCCCTGAATTAAAAGATGCGACTAAAGCGGCAACGGGATGTGGTGGCTGTAAAGCGCTATTAAAATCAGTACTGGATTGTGAATTAGCAAAATCAGGATTTGAAGTGAATACTGATATTTGTGAGCACTTCGCCTATACCCGCCAGGACCTTTATAACCTGGTGATGGTGGAAGAAATAAAAACCTTCAATGATTTATTAGAGCAACATGGTACAGGTTTTGGTTGCGAAGTATGTCGCCAAGCCATTGGCTCCATTTTGGCCTCCTATTGGAATCAATACATATTAAATAAGGACCAAGTAAGCGTACAAGATACTAATGATAGCTATCTTGCCAATATGCAGAAAGATGGTACCTATTCTGTAGTACCTCGCATGACAGCCGGTGAAGTGTCACCTGATGGATTGATTGCTATTGGCCAAATCGCTAAAAAATATAAGCTTTACACAAAAGTCACTGGGGGGCAACGAGTTGATTTATTCGGTGCGCGTATCGATCAATTGCCGCTAATCTGGAAAGAACTAATAGAAGCAGGGTTTGAATCGGGTCACGCCTATGGAAAATCATTAAGAACGGTTAAATCCTGTGTGGGCAGTACCTGGTGTCGTTACGGAGTGGATGATAGTGTTGGCCTAGCGGTTGAACTAGAAAATCGCTACAAAGGCTTGCGTTCCCCCCATAAAATAAAATTTGCCGTATCAGGATGTACTCGTGAGTGCGCCGAAGCACAGGGTAAAGACATTGGCCTCATTGCAACAGAAGATGGCTGGAACCTTTATGTCTGTGGTAACGGGGGTATGAAACCGCGCCACGCAGATTTATTTGCAACTAATCTGGATAAAGAGACATTAATTAAGTATATAGACCGTGTCCTTATCTTTTATGTCCGTACTGCCGATATTCTGCAACGAACGTCAGTCTGGATGGAAAATATGGAAGGCGGATTAGACTATTTAAAATCCGTCGTGATTGAAGATAAACTTGGCGTATGTGATAGCTTAGAAAAACAGATGCAGAATGTCGTTGATACTTATCAGTGCGAATGGAAAACCACTATTGAAGATGAAACAAAGCTGAAACGTTTTCGTCACTTTATTAATAGTGATAAAACCGACGAGAATATTGTATTCGTCGAGGAGCGTGGACAAATTCGTCCTGCAAATGAAGATGAACGTCAACACTTTGCGCTAGTGGAGGAAGTTTAATGAGCCAGTGGATCGATATATGTGCGCTAGATGACTTACAAGCTGACTCAGGCGTCTGTGCATTAGTTCAAGGTAAACAGCTTGCCATATTCTATATGCCTAAAGATAATGCCGTATACGCCATTGATAATTACGACCCCTTTGGCAAAGCCTATGTCTTATCGCGTGGATTGATTGGTGATATTCAAGGAGAGCCCATGGTATCATCTCCCTTGCATAAACAGCATTTCAGCTTAAAAACAGGTCTTTGTTTTGAAGATGAAACAGTTAAAAATGATGCTTACTCAATCCGCATAAAAAACGACCGTGTAGAAGTGAGCATGGAGACTTAAAACGATGAATTACACATATTATATAGCCGATGTTTTTACCAATCAGGTATTTAATGGCGCACAGGTTGCCGTTTTCCCTGAAGCGGAAGGACTCAGTAAACAACAAATGGCCTTAGTTGCACGTGAATTAAATTTAACTGAAACTGTTTTTTTATCACAAAATAAAGACATAGAAAATAATTTTCGCATGCATATTTTCTCTCCTTTAGGTGAAATTAATTATGCAGGTCACCCTATTATTGCAGCCGCCTATATCTTGGCAATAAGCAATAACTTAACGTTAAATAATGCATATACTTCTGTTGTTTTTCAACAAAACAATGGTGAAGCGCTTGCAAATATTAGCAATAAAGATGGCAATCCATGCTTCGTTCAATACACCCAGACGGTATCTCCGATAGTTGATTATTTCACGCCTTCAGAATCGGAACTGGCAAGCTTTTTGGGTATTAATGCCGCTCATATTGATAATAAAAAGTATGCCACTCGCCTGGTTTCCTGTGGTGCACCTTATTTGATTGTCCCCATGTTTTATTATAAAACAGTCCGTGAAGCTAGATTTGACCTTGCTGCATGGAGCCAGTCTATTGCTCCACAAACTGCAGCACAAGAAATATTATTAATATCCCCTAAAACACCTTACTCAGATTCGGACTTTGCCGCTCGCTTGGTGGGTCCTAATATTGGCATACATGATGACCCTCCCGTTGGCTCAGCAATGGGTTCACTAGCTGCTTATCTATGCTCGTTCACCCATATGCAAAAAGGAACGTATACATTTGCTGTAGAGCGAGGCGATAAAAGTATGCGTCGTAGTGTCTTAAATCTGGAAATGGATCATAAAGGTGAGGATACTTTAACAATACGGGTGGGTGGTGAAGCTGTTAAAGTCGCTGAAGGATCAATGAGTATTCCAGAAATATAAGACTTTCTCTGCATTCTTTATTGCCCCCTTTACGCTGCTGGCTTAAACATAAATTCACAAAAAAGGGCGTGAAGTAAGCAATACGAGCATCACGACGATCAGGATTATTTTTATAACCCATATATCACCACACGTTGGCTGAGTTAGATAATCTAGCGTAACACATATAACGTAATCCAGCATTTAGAATCCCCTCTGGCACTGGATTTCGTTTTTTTTCTTTGAAAAAATCTAACCCAGCCTACGCTATAATAGTATGTGCAAGCGTCACGTTTCTATTGTGCTAAGTGCGTAGTTGAAAAACACTTTTCTCCCTGTACAGAAACATACACTCAAGTGCAATACAAAACAGAAACATTAGAGTTTTTCTTGTGAATAAATAAATAAAACTTGTTTAAAATCAGTTATTTAAAATAACGAATTTGTCTAAAAATCAGATAAAATGCAATTATATCCGATTTTTTCATAAATAAAGTACACTTAAAAACATAACATACTGATTATTAATGTATATTCAAAAGAACAACTCTATCGCTGAAAATCAGGGAAACGGAGCTTAGCGAAGTGATGATTTTTAGTCCCTGATACTCGATGTTCCAGTTTTTGTAGTACGTTGATTTTATTATCTATTTTTAATTTCGATTAAATTATGTTTTCCTTTAAGATCAATACTTTAACTTTTATTTCAACAAAATACGAGGTCCTTCAAGCCCAGTTATAGCTGAAAACTGGAACATCGAGTGATAGGCGACAGGGCAATTCGCCAATCCGAAGTGCGCGATAGCGCGCGAGGGAGGCAAGAATTG
>CAYZUM010000183.1:0-6017 GCA_964481455.1 uncultured Methylomonas sp.
AAAGTCGAATTTGGACGAGACATTCATGCCTAATAACAGATTTGACCCACCACCCGGAACCTTTAAAGTTTTTTTTGAGATAATCGTTCCAACCTTAAGTTACCCTATTTGCTTGTGCAGCTCGTCTACCAAGCCCTGCTGCTCGTCCTCGGCGCGCTTTCTCTTACTTGAAAATGTCTCGGGAATGATGTCTAATGCTGCTTTTTTCCAGTTATTAATTTGGGTTGCATGAACGCCATAGGCTGAAGTAAGCTCTGCTGTCGTTTTGTCCCCTTTTATGGCAGCCAAAGCAATTTTTATTTGGTAGTGGGTACTATGTTTTTTTCTAATGGTTGTCATTTTCTTACTCCTCAATTTTAGAGTAAGATTCTATCTTAAATACGGGTCTAGTTTTTAGGGGGTATTATACTAGGCGCAGTGGGTGTTATTTTGGCCGATCGGGTACGTTTTCTCGCTACGCTCAAAAAGCTAACCCAGCCAACGATCTTGCTTTCATCTAATTATCTTGGTGAATCTGCAAGGTTTTGATTTTATTAGACCGAGGTCAGGTGCTCTGCGTATCAAATGCAGGGTAGGCTTTGCTCTGAGCAAAAGTCAACTCGCTATATAACTGGAGCCGTGACCGCGAGAAGTATAAGTGTCAATAGGCCACCTACATTTATTTAATCCCAGAACTTGAAGACTATAGGTCTAGGAAAGTACCTTCTTTGCTATTCTGATTTAATAAAGTGGAATTAAAGCTATTATTGAGTGATTGAACCAAGCCTTGAGCGCGTGTTTTTATCATCGCTAAAGTTTCTTGAACATCCTTAGTCCAGCCGATTGGCTCCATAATGGGGAAAAGGATACGCCATAGTGTTACGCCTTTATTAAATAAAGCTGGTAGGTTTTCTATCAAGCCTAGCTCATTTTGTCGTTCTGCCAGCTTTTTTCTGATGAACCTGGCATGTACTTTACTGCTATATATATGCAAGGGTATAAGAATGACAACTAGCAGAAAGAAAAATATTGAAGCAATAAACGGGTCTAGCAGGACTGCTACAAGCCCCATTTGAATTTCGCCAGCTACCAGGGTTAAGGCGACAAGACTGAGGACCAGAATGATAGTAAAGTGAGTACGGTCTTTCCAAAGTATAATGGCCTTTTTGACTTCACTTAAAACGACAGTATCAAATTCAGTGATATGTTGTTCTAAAGTATTCAAGATACGATAAGCACTTTCTACATCAATATTGGTCAGTTTTTGTTCTATGGTTAGTTGATCCGTCGCCTGGGTATTTTGATGGAGAGCAAAAAATTGCCCTGATTGTAAACCTAAAGGGTGGAGTTGTTGCTTCCAGCTTGTAAGGTCTATGGGAGTTGTATCGCCAGGTGCCTGATGAATAACATAAACAAATTTTCCTGGATTATGACTGTTAGTCGTTGTATTTAAAAAAGGGATAAGTGCGGCACGGCTTTCTTCCAGATTAGGCTTACTGGCATCAAAAAATATGAAAACCAGATCAGAAAGAGCGATAGCATGTTCCCGTAACAGTGCAACGCCTTCATTTTTTTGATTCGGGGAAAAACCGGGTGCTAGAATAATTGTTTTATCTTTAAGGTGTTGGCTACTGTTAGTCTTAAGGTCTAAGTAGCTGTTTATATTACGGCTATCACCTTTTTCTATTTTTTCCAGTCGCTCACTTATATGAAAAAAAGGAAAGCGTGGGTCGCCGTCAACTGCTGTGCCTGGTAAGGTCATCGGTGTTTCACCTTCACGGTGAATAAGAACAGTAAATTGTGCGCTAATACTATGCGCATCTAAAACAGGTATCGCGGTGCCTAAATAGCGAGTAATAAACTCATCTCTCCCTGAAACGGAGTCACCTATCACTGTGATAACGGGGGACCATGACGTTTTGTTTGCAAGAGAGTCATCCATATTGATTAGCCCCAGATCAAAAGCAACCTGATCTAATTCGTGGTAAAGTCTAAAAGCCTGTAGTAATGCTGGGGTTTTATCAGCGAGTTGTAATTCTACATGTTGTAGAGAGGAGCTTACAGATTTTTCAGAGGTGCTCATGGGCTTAAAACCGTTATCTTGGATGATTTAGTAAAATTCGACTTGCCTATTTTAGCGAGAGCAAGTCGTTCGGAATAATACGCTAGATTATTGGAATTTCATATGCGGTATAAAAACCAAGCTCTAGTTGTGAATTATACGCTATAGGTGCGGCTAATATAATTTTCAACAATGACCTGAAATTCTTCTGCAATTTTATCACCTTTAAGAGTTACTGTTTTTTCGCCATCTTCATAAACAGGTGCAACGGGTGATTCACCTGTGCCGGGTAAACTAATCCCAATATTCGCATTTTTACTTTCGCCAGGTCCATTGACAACGCAGCCCATAACAGCAACTTCCATTTCTTCTACACCTTTATATTGATCACGCCAGGTAGGCATCTGCTCACGTAGATAGTTTTGTATATCCATCGCTAATTTTTGGAAATAGTCACTGGTAGTACGACCGCAACCAGGGCAGGCAATAACCATGGGTGTAAAAGAGCGAAATCCCATCGTTTGGAGAATTTCTTGAGCAACAATCACTTCATTTGTTCTGGCAGCACCTGGTTCAGGTGTCAGGGATATACGAATAGTATCGCCGATACCTTGTTGCATTAAAACAGAGAGAGCTGCTGACGAGGCAACTATTCCCTTAGAGCCGATCCCTGCTTCTGTTAAACCGAGATGTAAGGCATAATCACAGCGGCTAGAAAGTTCTTGATAGATGCTGATCAGCTCTTGTACATTACTAATTTTACAGGACAGAATAATCTTGCTTTTAGATAGGCCATAAGATTCAGCAGCAGCTGCACTTTCTAGCGCAGAAATAATAATAGCTTCTCTGGTAATCGCAGGTAATTCTTCAGGTTCAGATTTTTCCCTATTTTTATCCAGTAAGCGCATCAGGACGGATTGATCAAGGCTGCCTCCATTGACACCTATACGAACAGGTTTATCATATTTGACAGCACATTCAATCATTTGTTGGAATTGTATGTCTCTTTTAGCGCCTTTACCGACATTCCCTGGGTTAATCCTAAATTTGCCCAGTGCTTTTGCGCATTCGGGGTAGTTATCTAATAATTTATGACCATTAAAATGGAAATCACCGACCAGTGGAACAGAAAAGCCATTGGCATCTAATTGTTTGCGAATTTCGGGAACCGCTTGTGCAGCTGCTTCATTATTAACGGTAATGCGTACCAATTCTGATCCCGCATTCGCAAGTTCCATTACCTGCTTTACTGTCGCTTCTATATTGGCAGTGTCGGTATTGGTCATGGATTGAACAACAATCGGCGCATTTCCGCCAACTTTTACAGTTCCAATAAGAACTTGCTGAGTGTTTTTTCTAAGGCTAATTGACATAACGAGTGGTATTTTGTCTAAATTATAATTACACTTTAGTATATATGAACCATGATGAAAAAAATAGCTTACTATCCTGTTCTCAGCAACTCTTATATTTAGAATTGATGGAAATTATTTGAGTAACTTTACCAAGGCCAGGTTTGCTGGTCTGGGTTTATTCATACCATGCGAATGAAGTCGCAGCGATAGATCCTGAGTTTATTTCGTGCTGATATGTTCGATGGTGTCTTTTAGCTGTTCATCCATGGTAATAACAGGTTGCCAGTCCAGTAGGTCTCTTGCTTTAGAACTATCGATTTGTAGTGAGTCAAATAAACGGCTAGCTAAACCTTGTTTACCGATTAACCATGCAGCAAAGCGCATCAAGCTAACAGGAATAGGGAATAATAGTGATTTTTTGTGTAAAGCTTTGGCAACCTTTTGTAATAGCAGTGTGGTTGAAACATCTTCACCATCAGCTATCAGAAAAATTTCATTGCCAGCCTTTGCGTGTTGAATGCAATGACAAATAAAACTGACCAGATTATCGAGTGCCACTAAAGAGCGCCGGTTATTAACGGCACCTAGTGGAAGAGGTACTCCTTTATCGACCCACCTTATCATGGCTAAAAAATTTGCCTTTACACCTGGGCCATAGACGAGAGGAGGGCGAATAATAACCACTTCCATTGCGGTATTTTGAGCTAATGACATTAAACCATATTCAGCTTCAAACTTAGATAAGGCATAAGGGTCAGTGGGGACGTGCGAGCTTTTAGGGGTAAAGGAAATGCCAGACTCTGTTGATTCACCATTTACTTTGATTGAACTGATAAAGATAAATCGCTTTATCCCTGCATCTACCGCTAGTAATGCAAGATTTAAAGTTGCTGTGGTATTTATTTTACGATATTCATCTAGCGGATTGCCCTCAGTTTCATCCATAATATGGGCGCGAGCTGCACAATGAATAATAACATCAATTCCCCGTAAAACAGGGATATTCTCAGGAAGGGAAGCTAAGTCGCCAATTTCTATTTGAGTGACTGAATCGGGTAGGGTAGGGCAAATATTGCGCACTGTAACGCTGACATTAAATGCCTGTGCTAGCAGTTCTTTAACCACAGCCTGACCAATAAAACCGGATGCACCTGTTACTAAAATTTTTTTCATGCCTAATATAGCCCAGTCAAAGCAATAAAAAATAGTATACACCTATCGCGGAATCTCCGCCTTAGCAGGCCGGTATTTTTTAAAATCGTTAGTTTTGAATGAACATCAAGACTTTGGTTGTCAACTAAATTAGATATGTTAATCACCTGCTGTTTGCACCAGCCATTGCGTAATAAAGCCAATCGTTTAAAGCGGGCTCGCCAGCCCTTATTAATGCCGACCTGATTCTCTGTGTGCTGGCGATAGAGTAATTTAAAGTTAGGATCAATATACCAAAGAAAGCCCTTGGTTCTAAAAAAAGCATAAATAAACCAGTCATGTAAGCCAACCTGTTTAGCTAGTTGCCATTTTGAAATGATTAACTGTTTAAATAATAGCATTGGCTCAGTGCGTAGTACATATGTACACCCTGGTCCTGCGGCCTCGAACAGGTAATCATATTTTCGTTGTGGGTATGCTTTATTAATTAAATGTTGACGACCATCTTCCCAGAAAGCCATCACATTACCTGAATAGGCATCATACTTTTCGTCCTTAAGTTTTGTACAAGCTGTAAGAAGTTTATCCCCTAGCCATTTATCATCTTGATCAGACAGAGCCATAAAATCAAAACCAGAAAAATCAACCTCTTTAATTAAGCGATAAAAATTGACAGCTGCTCCACCAAACCTTTGTCCATAGGGTAATACGGTGATTTGGGTATATTTATCAGCAAAGCTACAACACCATTGATAGCTATCATCGGTCGATAAATCAACGCTAATGAAGATGTGGAGTTTTACGCCTTGTTGTTGCAGTATACTTTGTAACTGTTCTTCAATAAAAGCACGGCCATTATAGACAGTGAGTAATACGGCTATACGAGCTTGATGATCATTCACGAATAATATCTGCCTCGGGTAAAAATAATTTTGTAGGAGGTATTATGTAACATTCAGTCGCTTGTATGTGTTTTTAAAGGGATAATCGCTGATAAATTTCGACTTGAAAATGAATGTGCAGAGAAATACGTGTGGAATACCAGCGATACCAGAGTAGGTACTCTATTCGTTTTGGAGTTTAAGGGAAAGGCAGGAAGAAATTCATTTATGTGTGTAATCAACCTGTAAGTAGCATAGTACCGTGTTTTCCAGAAAAATTTCCAACTCAATGGTTCATCTGTATATCAATCAGCCAGAAACAGATACAATTATTGTGCCTTGTACAATTGTCGATTAATTTGAGGTTAAAAAAAAAGCATATTAGGTAGGAAGTATGTTTACAAGAGTTTTACTTTCTCCTAAATTAATCTATCTTTTTTTGATAAAGCTTAGCCCTTTTATAGTTTCTCAGATAAATAAATTTCATATGTATTACGGATAATATCCCTTGAAGGAATGGTATCCGGGACGTTATTTTTCTGAAAGTCTATAGAAGCAAGTTAGGTAACTCGCAACAAATACCCCCCC
>CAYZUM010000184.1:0-6001 GCA_964481455.1 uncultured Methylomonas sp.
AATGAAGGTGACAGGAGTCCCTGAATTTCACGAAGTAGCATGGCGCGCCTGTTTGATTGGCCTTCACTAACAATCAATGGCTTACGATTAATTCGGTCTTTATGATGCTATTTTGGCCGTCTGTAACACACTGTAATTCATGTGGTTTAGGGGTCTGAACGGTTACTACGCAACTGTTACTACAACAAAGAAGACGGATAAAAAGACCAGCAATCTTGGATGATTATTTGTTTCTATTTCCCTAAGTGCGAAGCCACAATCAGCACGTAGACGGAATAGCGTAGCGATTTCCTGCATATCAATGAGTTTTGGGGATTCAAAAAGGTGAAAAACGCTACGCTATACCACCCACGCGCTAAAAAGGCTTAACCACTGCCAATATAACGATAGCAATCAAAAATATTGCCGGCACTTCATTAAACCAGCGGTAAAACACATGGCTATGCTGATTGCGATCAAATTTAAAATCTTGTAAATAACGGTAGCAGTAATAATGGTAGGCAAGCAGTATCATTAATAATGTTAATTTAACATGTAACCAGCCCATAGCAGAGTAGGTATCCCAAGCATAATCTATTAGCATCCAGATACCGAATATAAAGGTAACAATCATGCCGGGGGTCATAATGCCATAGAACAGTTTACGTTCCATCACTTTGAAGCGCTCGTTGCTGATGTCGTCTTCACTCATTGCATGGTAGACATATAAACGGGGTAGATAAAATAAGCCTGCAAACCAGGTGACCATAAAAATTAGGTGAAAAGCTTTTAGCCAGAGCATGATGTTGTCCTAATGGAAGTATTCATTGAAATGGTTGGCTACCAATTAAAGACCGCTCCTACAACAAATATGATGTTCGTCTTAAGGTGGTAGTTGAAATGATTAATAATCAACTTATATTTTAAGTAGGTGTAGAGAGTATATGGTATTTTTATGAATTCAAAAATAGCTAAAGCGCTTGCACTCCTGTAAAAAATGTTCCTTTAAAAATGCGAATGACCTGAATTCAAGTCATAAGTGCATAACCCAATAAATACACTACCCCTATTGCGCAGGATTTTTGTTCGTCTTCAAGGCGTAGAAATAGGCGCATAGCAGGCTACGTAACTATTTCTACAACGCAGAAGACGGACAAAAAAACAAGCAAGGTGGGTTATTTGTTGCGAGTTACCTTACAGGTGTTTCTCAATCTTCTTTTGCAGTACGTTTAAGTCAAACAGCCCCATTATCTGATAGATAATGTCGCCCTTAGGATTCAGCAATAAAGTGGTTGGTGTCAGGCTGATGTCACCAAAGGCACTTGCTAAATTCCCGCCTAAATCTAAGACTATATCATAAGGGATTTGATAGGCCTTTTGAGTGTCAACCACATAGTTTGGGCGGTCGTAATACATGGCTATTGCAATGATTTCTAATCCTTGTTGATGATAGTCTTGATATAAACGTTTAAAATCAGGAATTTCTTTGATACAACTTACGCAATTACTTGCCCAAAATGTAATGAGTACAACTTTGCCTTGTAAGTCTTTTAATGGAAAGGTTTTGTTGGCAATGGTTCTAAAGTTGACATCAGGGGCTGGTGTCGGTTTAGACAGGAAATAACCAATCCCGCCCGCTATCAAGACAATGATTCCCAGCAAAATTAACAGGGACTTATTTCTGCTGTTGTTCATTGACTTCATCTTTACGGTGCACTTGATAGGCATTGCACAAAGCTCTGTACAAAGGTTCTGGGTTAATTAATTTTGAAGTCCCAGAAGCCAGAAAAGCAGCTGTCATTAAAGGGATAGAAAGGTCGTGACTATGGGTCATTTCCAGTACCACGACAAATGAGGTCAGCGGTGATTGCAGCATGCCCGCAAAATAGGCGGTGATGCTGAGTAAGATAATAACGGATGTTGGGGCGATAGGAAACCAGTTAGCCAGGTTTGCACCCAGGCCTGCCCCCGTCGCGATGGAAGGAACAAAAATACCACTGGGAATGCCGCTAAAAAATGTTGCTACTGTCGCTAGCATTTTATAGAGGGGAAACCATGGGTCTACCGTGGCTTTATCCTGCAAAATATTTTTAGCCAGTTGATAGCCGGTTCCAAAACTTTCACCGTGCGACAAGTAGCCCAGCAGAGCAATAAAACAACCACATACAAAGGCAACCTTGACAATTGAGAAGGCTCTTTTTTTTAAATAATACTGGCCACTGACGACTATTTTGCTAAAAATTCCGCCGAGTAAGCCTCCGGTAATGCCACATAAGGGAATGGCTAGCCAGCTTTTCCCCCATGGCAAGCTGAGTTGGTTATCGGTAAAATAAATCGTGTGATTTAAAATCGAATAAGCGGTGACACCGGAAAAAATAATCGCGGTTAATACCAGTGTACTAATGCGTTCTTCTAGTGTGCGTCCCATTTCTTCTATGGCAAACATAATGCCGCCCAAGGGTGCGCTAAACATGGCGGCAAACCCTGCGGCACTGCCCGCTAATAGCAATCCTCTTTCCATATAATGTGAGGGAAATTTAAAGACTTTTCCCAACGATGCCATCAATGAGGCACCGACATGAGTTGCTGGCCCGCCAAACCCGACTGATGCGCCCGATAATAAGCCCATAATGGGTAAAAAGGTTTTACCGATGGCGATACGAAATGAAACCAGTCTGGAGCGTTCCACCATGGTATGGGGGAGTTCTAATGCGGTTTTGACCTGGGGGATACCACTCCCTTGACTACCGGGAAAAAAGCGAAAGGTGATCCATGCTGTGAGTGCCAGACCAAAAGGGGCTACGACAAAGTTAAACCAGGGATAAGCTAACGAAACAGAACGGTAAAACTCGGAAGCCCATTCACTTAGCAAGGTCATGGTGGATATTAATAAACCAATAATAACCGCCCCAACCCAGAATACCAGGCGTTGTTTCCAGGAATTTAAAGAAAAAAAGGATTTGCTGTATTCGGACATAGAGAAAGAAATAGATTTATCTGTATTATGATTATAGCAAAACTGGTAAGCTGTAGCGTTTATTTAGCGACTATTCTAGAGATAACATTGAGCATGAAAAAGATTCTTATTTCCGATAAATTAGCCGATGCAGGGATTAACTTTTTAAATGAACAAGAAGGAATACAGGTTCATATCGATACTGGCATGACTCCAGAGCAATTATGTGCAACAATCCCTGAATATGATGCGTTATTGATTAGAAGTGATACTAAGGTAACTGATGAAGTGTTACGTGCAGGTAAAAATCTGAAATTAGTCGGTCGTGCGGGGATTGGCGTTGATAACGTCGATATTCCTGCGGCAACAGAGCAGGGGGTGATTGTGATGAATACCCCAGACGCCAATGCGACGACTACTGCTGAACTGGCCATTGCACATATGTTTTCTTTAAGCCGTAATTTACCTAAAGCAGATAAATCAATCCGTGAAGGCAAGTGGGAGCGTTCGCAATTAGTCGGAGCCGAAGTATCGCATAAGACTTTAGCTATTTTAGGCTTTGGTACGATAGGGCGTATTGTTGCACGTCGTGGTGCGGGATTAAATATGCGTGTTATTGCCTATGACCCTTTTGTTGCACCGGGTATATTCGAAGAATGTGGTGCGGAAAGTGTGGATTTAGAGGCATTAGTACAACAAGCTGATTATTTGACTCTACATTGTCCTTTACTTGAACAAACGCGCGGAGTGATTGGGCAAGAACAGTTGGCTATGATGAAAAAAACGAGCATGATTATTAATTGTGCTCGCGGGGGATTGATTGATGAAGGAGCACTCTATCATGCTTTAAAAAAGGGTGATATTGCTGGCGCAGCACTGGATGTTTATGAAAATGAACCTCCTAAAGGTTCTCCGCTTTTAGAATTAAATAATATTGTTTTCACACCGCATTTGGGGGCATCGACTAAAGAAGCACAAGTCGCTGTGAGTGTTGAAATTGCTCGCCAGGCGGTGACTTTTCTAAAAACGGGTGAGGCAGTAAATGCTCTGAATTTGCCTCGTCTTTCTGCTGAGGACCTGAGAAAATCAACGCCTTATATGGAAATAGCAACGAGCCTGGGTAAGGTACTTTCTGGTCTGGCTACTCAACCTATAGAGCGACTTAAAGTATCTCTGTTGGGAAAAGCGGCGGAAGCAGAAGTGCGGTCTGTGTCAGTCGCAGCCTTAGTAGGACTGTTAGAGAGCCATGTGTCCACGCCCGTGAACAGTGTGAATGCCGAAAATATTGCTAAGCGTCAGGGTATTTGCCTGACTGAATCAAAAACAGAAGAGATTTCTGGATATTTAGCATTAGTGGAGATCAAGGCCTATTATGGCGATGAAGAAATTCATTTAGTGGGAACACTATTAGGTGACAAACACCCACGTATCGTCAATATTAATGAGTATGAAATTGAAGTGATTCCTGAAGGTGTATTGCTAGTGACACAGCATGCGGATAAGCCTGGTGTCATTGCGGCAATCAGTACAGTATTAGGTAAGGCAAATGTTAATATCTCACGTATGCAGGTGGGGGTTGCTGAAGATGGTATACATGCTATGGCGGTGATTAGTGTTTCCGAGAAAATTGAGGAAGCCTTGTTACAGGATCTTTGTGAAGTTGGGGCGGTAGAATCGGCAATACAGATAGAAATGTAAATCAAGGAATATTTTCTTTAATAACAAAGTGTTACAACGCAGGCTGGGCTATATTTTTTTGCGTAGCAACCCAGGGTTTTAGATCATTCACAAAAATTCTGGGTTACGTAATCTGCGCTAAGCTTAGATAATCTAATTCAGCCTACGCATAACGTATTGTTTATAAATATAATAGTGTGTAGGTCGGAATAGCGCAACGTTTTCCGGCATTTCTGAAACATAGCTGAGCCCCAGAAGCTCTACAAAGGTGGAAAACGCTACGCTATTCCACCCTACATTGTTTAAAATGAGTTAAAGATGAGTTTTGATATTATTTGTTTTGATTGTGATAGTACCTTGAGTGAGATTGAAGGGATTGATGTTTTAGCCGAACGTGCTGGTTGTGGTGCTGAAATGGCCGCTTTAACCAATGCCGCCATGAATGGTGAAGTTTCCTTAGAATCTGTTTATGCGCAACGCTTGAGTTTAATTAAACCTAATCAGCAAACTATCGATTGGGTGGCTGATTTGTATATCGAAAAAATGGTGCAGGGAGTGGAAGAGGTTTTTCAGCAATTGCATAGTCAAGGCAAGCAGGTACATATCATTAGTGGTGGATTAAAACCTGCTATTTTACCTTTAGCAAAAATGTTAAAGGTTGATGAAAGTTGTGTACATGCCGTTGAAGTTTTATTTGCCAGTAATGGCGACTACCTAGATTTTAATCAACAATCTCCATTAGCTAGAAATGGTGGTAAAGCAGAAGTTTGCTCGCAATTGAATGCCGATGGTTTAAAGATGGCGATTGTGGGTGATGGCAATACCGATATGGAAGCTAAAAAAGCAGGGGCTTTTTGTATTGGCTATGGTGGAGTTGTGGCGCGTAAAATTGTGCGCGAGCAAGCGGATGTGTTTGTTGATAGTCCTGATTTGCAAGCTGTCTTAGTGCATTTGTTGTAATGTAGGGCTGAATATCCCGCCCAGACGAGCGTGGTTATTAAGATTTATACTTAGGCTGAGTTAGATTTTTTTGCGTAGCAATAAAAATGTAATTATTCACACCGCTATCATTTTAACAGGCAACGGCGGCACTAAGTACTCATGCAAAATTGATTTAACTTTTTTAAAAAAAGATAAAATCTCCAGTTTTTAGTATGATTTTTGAGAATTTGAATATATTTTTACAAAAAAATAGGAATTTTTATTGAAAATGATAAATTTCTACCCTCGTAATTTTAGTTAAAATAATAATGCCTGAGTACTTAATACTCCTGCCCGCCTATTGGCAACGGCAACTGAGGATGCTTCAATACAGCAAATATTGCCTCCCAATTATTCAGCATTTCTACGGCTAAGGCATGCGTTTTTTCAGGCTCAGATTGGCGCATT
>CAYZUM010000185.1:0-5986 GCA_964481455.1 uncultured Methylomonas sp.
CAAAAATAGATAATAAAATCAACATACTACAAAAACTGGAACATCGAGTAATAGGGGGAATATTAAAACCACAGGTTTGACCCACTACCTAATATTCGTAGACAAAGTACCTCAATAGGCGGGGGCGTAGCCAGCTAAGCGCCCATTTCAGCGCCTTGCTATAAATTCCGCATCCGTAACCGAGCGAAGTAATAGGGTTTATTGACTGGATAAGGGCTATTTATCTTTCCTGAATTCGTATAAATAAGTGCATAAGGAAAAATATATGATTGCGCAATAGCTCACCTGGAAATACATCGTAAAACAATTAATCTGGAAACAATAAAATCATGAGAACATTAGATAAAGAAGCACAGCAATCGCTCACCCCTGGCGAAGCATTAAAAATACTGCAACAGGGCAACAATCGTTTTGTTAATAACCTAAAGGCTAACCGCGATCTACTGCAACAAGCCAATGCCACCGTGGATGGACAATTCCCTTTCGCGATCATCCTCAGTTGCATTGATTCCCGCACCTCGGTTGAGTTGATTTTTGACCAGGGACTGGGGGATGTTTTTAGCGTTCGGGTGGCAGGTAACATCGTTAATGACGATATTCTGGGCAGTATGGAGTTTGCTTGCAAATTAGCGGGCTCTAAGTTGATTGTTGTATTGGGTCATAGCCGTTGTGGTGCTATCAAGGGTGCTTGCGATGACGTGCAGTTAGAACATTTGACCGGACTGCTAGAAAAAATCAAACCATCAGTCGAATCAGTTCGTAACCAGGCACACAAAATAACAGATGATGAACGGGTGCAGCGGGTAGCTGAAGCCAATGTGCAGGCAACTGTTGGCCAAATTATAGAGCGAAGCCATGTGCTTAGGGAAATGATCGGCAAAGGTGAAATCGGTATTGCCGGAGGAATGTACAACATTGAAAGTGGGCAAGTTAATTTTTTTCCAGGTAGAGGACTCTAAAGTATTCACCGTAGATAATAAAAAAACAACATGACAAATTTCAGATTAACACAATTAAACGAGCTGGAGGCGGAAGCAATCTTTGTTATCAGAGAAGTTGCGGCTCAGTTTGAAAACCCGGCTTTACTGTTTTCCAGTGGCAAAGATTCCATCGTCTGCTTTCATCTCGCAAAAAAAGCGTTCCGTCCCGGGCCGGTTCCTTTTCCCTTGGTACATATAGATACTGGGCATAACTTTCATGAAACTATTGCGTTTAGAGATAAGCTGATCACGCAACAGGGGGTACGACTGATTGTAGGTTCGGTTCAACAATCCATCGACCAGGGCCGAGTGGTGGAAGAAAAAGGTTTCGAAGCGAGCCGCAACAAGTTGCAGACGGTCACTCTGCTAGACACCATAGCAGCAAATAAATTTGATTGCTGTATCGGTGGTGCGCGTCGTGACGAGGAAAAAGCACGAGCCAAGGAGCGTTTTTTTTCGCACCGCGATGAATTTGGCCAATGGGATCCAAAGAATCAACGTCCAGAGTTATGGAATATTTTCAACGGACGCAAAAATCCCGGGGAGCATTTCCGGGTGTTTCCCATCAGTAACTGGACCGAACTGGATGTTTGGCAGTATATTCGCCAGCAAAATATTCAAATACCCTCAATCTATTTTAGCCATCAACGTGATTGTTTCGTTCGCGATGGTGTTATTTATGGTCACTCGGAACTAAGCCGTTTAAAAGAAACTGAAGTCATCGAGTCCAGAACAGTTCGTTTTAGAACCATAGGCGATATGACTTGCACGGGAGCTGTAGAATCAACAGCAGCAACAGTACAGGAAATCATTGATGAATTGGCCATCACCCGAGTGACTGAGCGAGGCAGTCGAATTGATGATAAACGCTCTGATGCTGCGATGGAAGATCGCAAAAAAGAAGGTTATTTTTAATCCACGCCCAACACAATAACATTTAATAATGATATGAATGACACTACCCACAGCTACCTTGATATGGATCTGTTACGGTTTACGACAGCCGGCAGCGTCGATGATGGCAAGAGCACTTTAATCGGCCGTTTACTTTACGACAGTAAGTCGATTTTTGAAGACCAGATGGAAGCTATCCAGCAAGCCAGTGAAAAAGCGGGCGATGAATACGTCAATCTGGCGTTATTGACTGATGGTCTGCGAGCCGAGCGAGAACAAGGGATTACCATCGACGTGGCTTATCGCTATTTTGCAACACCCAAACGAAAGTTCATCATCGCAGATACTCCAGGCCATATTCAGTATACCCGTAATATGGTCACTGGCGCATCAACGGCTAATCTGGCCCTGATTCTGGTGGATGCAAGGGTCGGGATGGTGGAGCAGACTTGTCGCCATGCCTATATCGCCTCCTTACTGGGGATTCCTCATCTGGTTTTTTGTATCAATAAAATGGATCTGGTGGATTATAGTGAATCGGTATTTTTAGAAATTCAACAGTCACTGGAGTTATTTACTTCAAAACTACCCGAGCACGACATCCAGACCATTCCAATCAGTGCTCTGCAAGGTGACAATGTTGTTAACCGCTCAGATAACATGGATTGGTACAGTGGTTCTACCCTGCTATATACCCTGGAAAATACCCATATTTCAGGTGATTACAATCATACGAACCCTCGCTTTCCGGTGCAATATGTCATTAGACCTCAATCTCTGGACAATCCCGATTATCGTGGCTATGCAGGGCGGGTAGCAGGTGGCGTTTTTAAAGCGGGCGATAAAGTGATGGCATTACCTTCGGGACTGACATCTCGAATCATCTTGGTCGATGGTATGGACGATCAGGACACCGAAGTCTTTGCGCCCATGTCAGCTACCCTGACACTGGAAGATGATATCGACATCAGCCGAGGTGATATGATAGTGGGTCTGGAAAATCTGCCACACACAACTCAGGATATTACTCTCCAGCTATGCTGGTTAAGCACCAGACCACTACAGTTAAACGGTAAATATGCGATCAAGCATACCTCGCGTGATGTACGCTGCGTAATCCGGGAAATCCATTATAAACTCGACATCAACACGCTGGACAAAGTAACAGAAGATAACACTATAGAGGCGAATGATATTGCTCTGGTCACTGTCAGGACAACTGCCCCTCTGTTTATTGATGCCTACGCTAATAACCGCTTGACCGGGAGCCTGATTCTCATTGACGAGGCTAGCAATGAAACGGTAGGCGCAGGTATCATCGGTGAGATCGAGCCTTAGGGGGCTTAGGTAAGGCGCAATAAATAAACGACCCCTATTGCGCAGGGTTTTTGTTTGTCTTCCATGAGTAGAAATAGGCGCATAGCTGGCGACGAAACTTTTTCTACAACGCTGAAGACGAACAAAAAGACTAGCAAGATGGGTGGGTGTGTGTTGCGAGTTACCTTATCTCATTTCTGTTGTAAAGCGACTGGCGAAGTATTTATGGATTTGATGCACCAATATCCTGACAAAAATTTAACCACCTTATGTGGGCACACTCATAGCGGCGGAATGTGTCAAATTTTACCTAATCTATGAGTTAAGACAGGTGGGGCTAACTATGGTCAACCTGCTATCCAGGATCCTATTATTATCAAATAGAGTTGTTCTTGTGAATAAAGAAATAAAAATTTTTAAAATCAATTGATTAAAATAACGTATTTGTCTGAAAATCAGATAAAATGCAATTATATCCGATTTTTCATAAATCAAGTACACTGAAAAATATAACATACTGATTATTAATGCATATTCAAAAGAACAACTCTAATGACTAAAGCACACATAAATATAAGACTAAAAGCGATGCATCATTGTGTTTTCAAATCAATTTCCCCATTTATCTGGATACTGGCAGCGTTTCCCTGGTCAAGTGTCATCGCGGATAGTGTCGATGATTTTGGGGTATGGGGAGCTATTCAAGGTCAGGGAAGTTTTGTAAATTCAGATACTGAGGCGAGTAAATGGCAATGGTGGATGGAGGGGCAAGCGCGTTGGTTTGACAATACGAGTGGGCTAGGTCAGAGTATTATTCGGCCCGGCGTGGGTTACAAGCTATCTGATCAAGTCAGCGTATGGCTGGGATATGCCTGGGTAAGAACTCAACCGGAAGGCAAAGACCACACAGATGAAAATCGGATTTGGCAGCAGTTAAGCTGGAATCAGCCATACTCATGGGGGAATCTTGCGACACGCACCCGATTGGAACAACGTTTCCTGAATACCGGCGATGATACTGGCTGGCGATTTCGACAGTTTCTAAAATACACTCATCCCTTGTTCACTGAGCGGGTTTATTTGTCATTATGGGACGAGGTGTTCGTTAATATTAATAACACTGACTGGGGAGCTAACAGTGGCTTTGGGCAAAATCGATTTTTTGCAGGGCTGGGAGTATTCATTGACCCAAAAAAACATTATCGGTTTGAACTGGGGTATATCAACCAGTTCGTCGCTCTCCAAAATCAGGATGACCGTATGAATCACCTGATTTCTGGGAGTTTGTTCATTCGTTATTAGTATGCAACGACCAGGCTTGAATAGGCAGCGTTCATAAAATATACTTTAGGTAACTCGCAATAAATAACCTACCCCCACCTTGCTTGTCTTTTTGCTCGCCTTCTGCGGCACAGAAATAGTGACGTAGTACAGCACCCATTATTTGTATAGTTTTCAGTGGTTAACGAGCCCCCGTTATCAACTATTAGAGAATAGGTGCTGTATAAACCTGCTATGCGCCTATTTATACGCCTTGGCCAGCAGATCTGGCATGCTGGCCTTGAAGACGAACAAAATTTCAGCGCAATATCGGTCGTTTATTTATTGCGCGTTACCTAAGCAAAATACTTAATGCTAGCCTCAAATATAAAAACAGATTGTCATAGCCATCATTTTAGCTCTACTAAGTATATTGTCAGTAGCTTAGTACTTGGGGTTTTTTTCGGCTTGCTAATAGGGGAACCCGCAGCAAAATTGCAGGTTCTCGGCGATGTTTATATAGGCCTGCTACAAATGACAGTATTGCCCTATATCATGTTTGCACTGATTGCTAATATTGGACGGCTTAGTTCTATTGAAGCAAAGTTACTGACACGGCAAGGAGTATTAGTATTATTAAGCCTATGGCTCATTGGTATGCTTAGTGTCTGGATCATATCATTAGCGCTGCCTAAAGTCGTCAATGCCTCTTTTTTTAGCTCTCTGTTAATAGAAAGTGTGCCGAAAATAGAGTTTCTACAATTATTTATTCCCGCTAATATTTTTCTGTCACTCTCTGAAAATGCAGTGCCTGCAGTCGTATTATTCAGCATAATGCTGGGTGCTGCGTGTATTGGTTATAACGAATATCAGTCATTATTACAATCTTGCGATCATATCACTAAAATTCTACTGCGCGTAAACAGTTTTGTGGTTATGTTAACCCCCCTGGGAATATTCGGTATTGCTGCCAGTGCTGCCGGGACCTTAACTCTGGAAGAATTTGGGCAAGTTCAAGCTTATGTTTTGATGCTTATAGCGGCTGTGACATTAGTGACATTGGTCGTCATGCCCTTAATGATTACCAGTTGTACGCCTTTTAGTTATCGACATATTTTTCGCGAATCAAGAAATGCATTGTTAACTGTCTTTGTTGTCGGCAGTGTGTTTGTTGTTATTCCATTGCTAATAAAAGGGGTTACCCGACTGTTTCACGAACATATCACCACTGAAACCAAACACGCTCGTATCCCAGGTATGGTGCTTCCTCTTGCCTACCCATTTCCTGATATGGGTAAAATACTGAGCCTAGTTTTTATCGTTTTCGCCGCTTGGTTTTATGGCAATCCGCTGGACTTTCTTGATTATCCAGAAATGTTAGTGGTCGGGTTATTCTTAAATTTTGGCAAGTTAATTACAGCCTTACCCTTTTTACTTGATCTATACCATATACCGGATGACATTTTTAACCTGTTTATTACCGTTGGGGTCATTTGCGGGCGTACTGCCGATGTTGCCGGTGCCATGCATTTAAT
>CAYZUM010000186.1:0-5969 GCA_964481455.1 uncultured Methylomonas sp.
GCAAGCATTGCCTACCTGATATTCTCTTCTCCCTGAAATTTAAAGTAGATACCTTAAACGTTTAATCCATGTTCTAAAGTTCAGATTTTTTCGTTCAATTTTTTGGGTGTTTTTCTTGCCTATTTCATGTTCATTTGTCTCTAATTTTCGCTCATATGCTCCCCAGTCATCCGTGTAATATTGACTTATGTTAAAAGGAGTCAGTAAGGCATTTAGCTCTTTGAAAACATCGTCTTTAAAGAGTTAAAAGCCTTATTGACTCCTTTTAAAATAAACCGATATGACACAGATGACTGGGGTGCTTATGAACGAAATTTAGAGGCAGATAAGCATGAAATAGGCAAACAAAACACCCAAAAAATTGAACGAAAAAATTTGAATTTTAGAACATGGATTAAACGTTTAACTCGGCGAACAATCTGTTTTTCAAAAATAGAAAAGATGCACGATATTGTCATTGGGCTGTTAATCAATAAAGTCGAATTTTGACGGGATATTCACGCTTAATAACAGATTTCACCCACTACCGTTTTTTTATTCTCAAAAAGCTGATTTAACTCACGAATTTCCAACTTAAGTTCTGTTATTTTTTTCTGGTAACCCTTCTTGGCTTTTCTGGGTTCTCGTAGTTTATAACGGCATTCAGTCGCAACGTGTTTCCAGAGATCACGACTGTGTAATACTTTTGACATTTGAGGCAAGGCTTGTCATATTTCCGTTTATGATAAGGGTGTGCTCTTACCCTCTTAATTTAAGTCATTTATGGTCGCTAACTATAATCCATAAGCCGAGTATTTTCTAAGGTATTGATTATTTGTCAAAGGGGAATAATACTTGCTGGAAAGCAGGTCAAATATGTTGATTACTTGATGAACAAAAAGGTTAAGAAATTGAATCATATCACCTTTTAAATTAAAAAAATGATATGTTTCGACAGCCTAGGTTCGTACCTCACCACAACCTACACATAACTTGTACATATTTGAAGCTCAAGGTAAGTGGGTGGTGTCAATACTCATGTTATTGTGTCACATTCCTATGTTAAGAGGATTTACTTCTACGCGGCTTTCTACGTGGTTTCTTATCCGATTTTTCCCCACTTCTACGTGATTCTTTTTCCTGTCTTGGCACTTCACCTTCCTTAACAGGCGCAATACTTAATTTTTGTCCCGCTACGCGAGTTGCTTGTAAACCCTGAAAAACCTCATCAGGCATGCCTTTCGGTAAATCGACAATACTAAAGTCAGCATGCATATCAATCTGGCCTATTTCTTTACCATTCAGTCCAGCTTCATTGGCAATGGCCCCAACAATATTACCTGGTTTAGCACCATGATCTTTACCCACTTCAATACGATAACGCTGCATACTGCCCTGTAGTGTAGCTCCCCCTTTACGTTTTACCGAGCCTCTATCACGGTCACGTCCTCGCTCAGAACGTTCTTTGGTTTTAGCAGGTTTTTTCAATAATAAGGGTTCATTACCTTGTACCAGTTTCGCTAAAGCAGCGGCTATCTCATGTGCCGGAATATCATGTTCAGCCTCATATTGCTCAATGATTTTCTGATAAAACTCTAGTTCTTCAGTCGCTAAAGTATCAGTAATTTGTTGTTTAAAACGGTCAACACGCTTATCGTTGATCATTTCAGTCGAAGGCATTTCCATCAGTTCAATACGTTGCTTAGTTGCTCGTTCTATCGCGCTTAGCATACGTTTTTCACGTGGTGCAACAAATAAAATCGCATCCCCTGTTCTTCCTGCTCGACCTGTTCGCCCTATACGGTGTACATACGCTTCTGTATCGTAAGGAATATCATAGTTAATGACATGACTGATACGCTGCACATCAAGCCCACGTGCAGCAACATCTGTGGCAACTAAAATATCCAGTTTGCCATTTTTTAATTTAGCGATCGTTTTTTCACGTTGATTTTGTGCTAAATCACCATTAATTGCAGCCGCTGAAAATCCTCTTGCTGCTAGTTTTTCAGCCAGTTCAATTGTCGAGTTTTTAGTACGCACAAAAATTATCATGCCATCAAACGTTTCAGCCTCTAATATCCGAGTTAGAGCATCCAGCTTATGCATACCACTGACGGTCCAGTAACGCTGATGAATCGTTTCTGCTGTCGTCGTTTTCACTTTAATAGTGACATGCTCAGGGTTACGCAAATAATTATTGGCAATACGACGAATGGCGGTTGGCATCGTGGCAGAAAATAAGGCAATCTGACGTTGCTCAGGCAGTTGCTCTAATACCCATTCTACATCGTCGATAAAGCCCATGCGTAGCATTTCATCTGCTTCATCTAATACTAGACAGGTTAAGTTATTTAACTTTAAAGTGCCTTTGCGCATATGATCCATAACACGCCCAGGTGTACCAACTACTACATGAGCACCACGCCTTAACATGCGTAATTGCCCAGAATAGTCTTGCCCACCGTAAATCGGTGCCACATGAAAGCCTTTAATAAATTTTGCATATGTTTGAAAGGCTTCGGCAACCTGAATGGCTAGCTCGCGAGTAGGTGCTAAAACGAGTACTTGGGGGTCTTTTTGCTGTAGATCTATTTTAGATAATAAAGGCAAGGCAAACGCGGCTGTTTTACCTGTTCCTGTTTGTGCCTGTCCGAGCACATCTCTTCCTTCCAGAACGAGTGGAATTGTTAGTGCCTGTATAGGAGATGGAGTTTCATAACCCACCTCATCCAACGCTTTTAATAGCGGGTCAATAAGATTTAAATCGGAAAATTTTGGAAGTGAAGATACTTCGGAAGTCATTAAGTGTTCCTGATGGATTGGTAGCTTAGAATAAAACACTACCAGATATAAAAAAGTTTATACACTATAATAACCTAGATACCCATTTTATGCTCAGATTATTGCATAAAACGTAGGTAAGATATTGATTTTAACAATACAAACTAGATGTTCAAAACACTATTAAAATACCGTGATGTCTCCATTCGAATATTGATAGATAGAACAGGTTGTGACATGGGGCTTTAAATGAATCCTGGCGTAAATGAATTAGAGAAAAACAATAAAACAATAATATTTGGCGTATGGGCTCTTATCGTTATACTGATTTTTATCGCTTATTGGCCTAGTTTACATGGGCCATTAGTGTTTGATGATATCCAGAATATTGTGCAAAACCCAGGTGTAGCGATAGATGACCTTTCATTTGCTT
Organism: uncultured Methylomonas sp.; assembly: GCA_964481455.1. GTDB lineage: Bacteria > Pseudomonadota > Gammaproteobacteria > Methylococcales > Methylomonadaceae > Methyloprofundus. The sequence continues at coordinate 3,197 of CAYZUM010000186.1, forward strand.
CATTAGAACAGACTTTATTATCTAATGACAGTGGCAAGTTAAAACGCATATTACCTGCATTATCTTTCGGGATAAACCACTATATGGCGGGAGGGTTCACTGACACATGGGCCTTTAAATTAACAAACTTACTAATACATATTATCAATAGTGGTTTAGTGATGGGACTGACATTGTTGTTATGGCCACTGCTAAAATTTCCCGGCCGTTTTTCCACAACACAGATCATTTTAGCGGCAGCATTAGTGACTTGCCTGTGGTCTTTACACCCTTTGCAAGTCAGCACCGTTGCCTATGTTGTGCAACGCATGACGAGTATGGCTGCCACATCTGTTTTGCTTGGCCTATGTCTATTTGTGTATGGCCGTAAATTGCTGGAAACACAATTTTCTCGTGGTTTAACGTATATGACTATTGGTGTCATTTGTGGAGCATTGCTGGGCTTATTAAGCAAAGAAAATGCGGTATTAATAAGTTGCTACGCTGCCGTCATTGAATGGACTTTATTTAAGCGTAGTGCTCTGGAAACTAAACAAAAGAGACTCTTACATATCTTTTATAGTGTTTTAGTCTTGATTCCAGTCTGCCTAGCTCTGGTTTATTTCTTTCTATCGCCTGGTAAATTGATCACTAGCTATGTAAACAGGCCCTTTTCTCTACCCGAACGATTATGGACAGAGTCACGTATTCTCTGGTTTTATCTATCGCTAATCTTTGTTCCCGACATTACCAGTATGGGATTATTCCATGATGACATAGCTGTCAGTCGTAGCTGGTTGCAACCCATCTCTACCCTCGTTGCAGTAATCGGCTGGGGTGTAACCCTAATGGCGGCTTTTTTATTACGTCACCGCTTACCCATTTTTACGTTTGCGGTACTGTGGTTTCTGGCTGGGCATAGCCTGGAGTCATCTTTTATACCTTTAGAACTGGTATACGAGCATAGAAATTATTTACCTAGTTTAGGTATCATCATTTTTATTGTTTATATTGTTTTCGAGTGTTTTAACTATTTATTGAATAGTATTCCCAAAGCATTCGTCAGACAGTATGCCGCTATTTTTCTAGGAGGGTTAATCATTGCCAGTATTACCTATACAACCTGGCTAAGAGCGAATTACTGGGCGAATGAAAAAAATATTTTTAGCAGCATTGGTTTAAATCATACTGAATCAGCCATTAGCCAATATTTATATGGAGAAGTTTTATTCAAGACTGAAAACAAGCCATTACAAGCCTATCCCCATTATTTCAAAGCGGCTGAATTAAATCCGGATGAAGTCGCTTTTCTAGTCATGGCAGTTTTAACAACCCCACCTGAGATCATGAGAAATGTGCAGGATCCACACTTAAAGAAAATTTTTTCTAATGCACATATTGTTGATTTAATACTACATAAACCTTTAAGTGCATGGTCTTTAACCATTTTTGACTCTGCTGGGAGCTGTGTACTGTCAAAACACAAACATTGCTTAGCCCATACTCCTGATGTGGTGACCTGGTTACAAGCCGTTCTTAAAAGCCACTATATAAGCAAAAAATATAAAAGAAAATATGCCCAGCAGCTTTATAATATTCAAATGCTCAATGGTCTATATGAGGGGGCTTTACAAACAACACTGGTCGCGATGGAAAAAAATGGCCGGGCATTTCAGTATTTCCTCATGCAAGCAGAAGTTTTACAGGCTTTAGGTCGTTATCAGCAGGCATTATCGGTATTACATGAAGCAGAAATAGGCGTTAGAGGTCGTCGTCCTGATTTGTTGCAAAAGGTACAACAAATGCAAAAAATCATTTCCCAAAAAATATGAACATCAGACAAGCCTTCAATAACACGATAACTTATAGGAAATCGCTTAGAATAAGTTGAGCAACAGTAGGATGAGCAAGGCCTTTTTCGTGCCCATCTAGATATAGCACAAATGTTTGACTGCTCCGTGTTGTAACTTCCCTGAGTTGTTTCATGGTATCCTGTTTACATTCCCTGCAAAACGTAAATCCTAAAAATATAACATATTGATATACATGTATACACATTTCCCAAAAATCCAGTTTACCAGGGAATTTAAGCAGGATACGTTTCATGCATATCAAAAGTTGTACGATCACGGAAGTGAACCTTCGGCCACTATACGCGATTTACGCGGCTGATGGACCAGTTGCCGTGTTTAGGAAATTTTGATTTTGAGAACCTACATATGAATAAACACTTGCAATCTGTCATTTTAAAAGCAACGGGAGCAACAACACTATTCGAAATCGAAGTCATTCAAAAGTTATGGAGCGGCTATGGTGAAATCGTACGTTATGGATTGACCGGAAGTGATATCAATAGCGTCGTCGCCAAACATATACGCCTTCCCGAACAGGCACAGCACCCACGAGGCTGGAATAGCAATTTATCTCACCAGAGAAAAATCTTCTCATATCAGGTTTAAACGGCCTGGTATAAACAATGGAATAAAATATGCAATACAACTTGCCGTACACCAAAATATCTAGCCCTTGAAACGACAGATGATGAGGTACTGATTCTTCTCGAAGACCTCAGTGCGACAGGATTCGAGCAACGTAAAACCACTGTATCAATTAATGAAATCAAAACCTGCTTATCATGGCTGGCCAACTTTCATGCAAGCTTTATCAATATAAAACCTGATAATTTATGGCAGGTCGGAACCTATTGGCACCTAGATACACGCCCCGATGAATTACAGACATTAAGGAATGGGAATCAAATAACGTGTGCATTCTGACGTGTCTTTTTGTTCGC
>CAYZUM010000187.1:0-5937 GCA_964481455.1 uncultured Methylomonas sp.
ACGGAAGTATACGTTTTACTCGATGTTCCAGTTTCCAGCTATATCTGGGCTTGAATGCACCTATATTTTGTTGCAATAAAAGTTAGTGCATTGATTTTAAAGGTAAACTTAATTTTATCGAAATCAAAAATAGATAATAAAATCAACATACTACAAAAACTGGAACATCGAGTTTTAGGTAACGCGCAATAAATAATCCCCCCATATTGCGCAGGATTTTTGTTTGTCTTCCATGAGTAGAAATAGGCGCATAGCTGGCGACGAAACTTTTTCTACAACGCTGAAGACGAACAAAAAGACTAGCAAGATGGGTGGGTGTTGCGAGTTACCTTAATTCATATTTAGCTAATTTATTAAGGATATTGCATGATCGCTTTAGGTTCTACCTAATAAAAGGATTATTCGATTTTGTCAGCCCAGACTCATTTCATATTGAACAAGTAAATATCTTGATGCAATAGCCTAACCATGTCATAATTTAAAGATTTTTAGATAATTTTAACTTTTTAATGAGGCATTTTAATGGCTGGTCGTAACCACCTATTTATCCCTGGTCCAACTAACTCTCCCCATGAAGTATTAAGTGCGATGCATGTTCCTATGGAAGATCACCGTGCACCGACTTTTCCACTTTTATTAAAACCTATTTTAGAAGATTTAAAGCAGGTTTTTAAAACTGAAACAGGACAGGCATTTGTATTCCCCGCTACGGGGACTGCCGGCTGGGAAATCGCCCTTACCAATACTTTAAATCCAGGCGATAAAGTTCTTATTTATCGCTTTGGCCAATTTAGCCACCTATGGATGAATATGGCACAGCGTTTAGGACTAGATGTTGAAATGCATGAAGTTGAATGGGGTAAAGGAATTCCCCTGGATGCTATAGAAGCACGGTTAAAAGAAGATTCCGGACATGAAATTAAAGCCGTTTTAGCGACTCACAATGAAACCGCAACAGGTGTCACCAGTGATATTTCGGGTGTTCGTAAAGCAATGAATGCAGCGAGTCACCCTGCACTATTATTCGTTGATGGCGTCAGCTCTATCGCCAGTCTTGAATTTCGTATGGATGACTGGGGTATTGATGGCGCAATCAGCGGTTCACAAAAAGGCTTTATGCTACCAGCAGGTTTAGCAATTGTTGCTTTCAGCCAGAAAGCATTAAAGCTAACGGAAACAGCAACATTCCCGCGTTGTTTCTTAGACCTGAAAGATCAAATGGCACAAAATGCTATGGGATATACACCTTACACACCTTCAACACCCATGTTGCATGGTTTACGGGCCGCACTAGATCTTTTATTAGAAGAAGGCATGGAAAATGTATATGCGCGTCATCATCGCCTTGGTGAAGGAACTCGCAGAGCAATTTCTGCCTGGGGTTTAAAGCTTTGCGCACAACCTGGCTTTGAGTCTGATACAGTTTCAGCAATTGTCGTCCCTGAAGATAAAGATGCACGCGATGTTATCGCCACGGCTTTTGACAAATACGATATTTCATTAGGCGCAGGTTTAACCGAATTAGCAGGAAAGGTTTTCCGTATTGGCCATATCGGTGATATGAATGATGTCTCTATGTTAGGCGCAATAGCGGGTGTTGAAATGGCATTATTAGATAATGGCTTTGATATTATACCGGGAAGTGGTGTCGCAGCCGCAATCGAATATTACCGCTCAACTGCGGTATAACATAAGGTAACGCGCAATAAATAAACCACCCATATTGCGCAGGATTTTTGTTTGTCTTCCATTAGTAGAAATAGGCGCATAGCTGGCGACGAAACTGTTTCTACAACGCTGAAGACGAACAAAAAGACTAGCAAGGTGGGTGGGTGTGTTGCGAGTTACCTAAGCTTGCTAAACCGATAAACAATGTACAGCTGTTAATCCATGTTGTGCATTATTATCCAGAGACTTATATACTTTCAGAAAAATAATTTCCCGGACACCATCCCTTCAAGGGATGTTATCCGTCATACAGATGGAATTTATTTATCTGAGAAACTATAGATTCAAAAAATTTAAAGGTAACTGTTGTTATTTTTCAGCCCTATGGCTTGGCTCAGTTAAATAGATACGTTATTGATATCTTTATTTTTCCAAAATACTGTTATTTATTGTTATTTTTTAATTTGTGCAATCTGTTTAACTGGGTCAAGCCATAATCGTTAAGAACCAACACATACAGAGCAAAGCCCGTCGAGTTAATGAATAAACCTAAAGTTTTAATCACGCGGAAATGGCCTACATCTGTCGAGACAATATTAATACAGCGCTATAACGTCACGTTAAGAAATGATGACCACCCTATGAGCGCTGAAGAATTAAATAAGCTCTGCAAAAATATGATGCTACTTGTCCTACCATTTGTGATGCATTACCTACAGAGGTATTAAGGAACGAGAATTCAATAATACCTGAGGCTTGACGTGTCTTTTGACTCTGATGCCTGCAAGTAGAGGGGATGAAGGTGATAGGCTAGTGCCTAGGAGGCTGTCCAAAAATAGAAAACCTACTGTGGAAAAACCCTTTTGGCCAGATTTCCCGAGCATTTTCGTTAAAGAGCACACACTTCGCTTCAAATGATCGAAAAATCTGGCTCAAATGGATTTCCCTTGCTACGGTTTCTATTCTTGGACAGCCTCCTGGGAGTGCACACTAGCAACAAGAACCGCAATGGGTGAAAAAATTCTAAGTAATTTAGACGCATTTTTGCTGGCACGCCATTGCCTGAACAAGTAATTTAGAGGAAGTATTATGAGTTTAAACAGTTATCAAAATGTTGATAGAGTCGCGCTCGCTAAAGACCTTAATGAGATACAGAAAGAAATTTTATCACGAACAGGTGATCAGGATTTCAAACATTTAAAAAAAATGGAACGCTGGGGAAAACTATGCACCATACTAGGATATGGTACGGCATGGATTCTTCCTAACCCGTTTTCGGCATTGTTAATTAGCCAGGGTAGCTTTACTCGCTGGACACAAATGACCCACCCTATCGTACACAAGGGGTATGATAAAATCAACAATATTCCTGCTCACTATACAAGCAAAATATTTGCTCAAGGTTGGCGACGATTTTTAGACTGGCCCGACTGGATTACCCCATCAGGCTGGCATCAGGAGCATGATGTTTTACATCATTATAATCTGGGTGAAGAACTTGACCCTGATCATTTACAGAATAATATGGAATGGTTAAGGCAATCTTCCGCACCTATGTGGTTACGATATATTATCGTAGGGGTTTTTACGACCGTCTGGAAAATACTCTATTATACCCCTAGAACACATAAAGAATTACGTATCAGCCAAGCTCGTCAGCAAGGCGAAACCATGCCAGAGTTGACTCGAATAGGTGCGTGGAGCCTATTCACAAAAGAAGGACGCGCGTTATGGTTTGAAAGCTTTGTACCTTATATTATCTTCCGTTTTGTACTGCTACCCTTACTTTTTCTTCCGCTGGGTACTTTTGCCGCCACTAGCGTATTACTCAATTCAATTCTAGCAGAAGCATTTACCAACATGCACAGTTTTCTTGTTATTGTGCCTAATCATGCTGGTGATGACGTGATGATGTTCGAGGACAAAGGCAAAGGACGAGGTGAATTTTATCTTCGCCAAATTCTTGGTTCAGTGAATTACCCAACAGGCTCAGATTTCAATGATTTTTTTTACGGCTGGCTGAATTATCAGATTGAGCACCACTTGTGGCCAGATATGCCACTGAGTCAATATCAATACGCGCAACCAAAAGTGGTTGAGGTTTGTAAGAAACACGGAATACCTTATCTTCAAGAATCAGTCTTTAAAAGATTACTCAAGGCCGTCAATATCATGGTGGGACGTACTTCTATGTTAAAGCCAGAAATAGCAACGCCAGCTTAATTTTCCTTGAAGATTAACGAAAAACAGGGAGCAAAAATAGGAAATATAGGCTACCAATGTTTCCGAAGCAACAACTACCAGCGTTAACGCTGGTAGTTGTTCATTTTATTAGACGCTAGAAACCGCGCTTAACCATCTTACATTGCACAGTGACATCTTGCATAAAACAACGGTATTTTTCCTTACCCTCATACTCTCCTTCACACGCCTCACAAACCATTTCACCATTATCAAGAACTTTATCCCTTCCCCAGCCATACGCTATATCAGTACAGAGTAATTTCGTATATTTCTTAAAACGATAGCTCCCTGGAGCTGTCTGTTTTTCTGCTACAGACCTATCTTTACATCCTGCTGTGGACTTTAGTGTTCCTGTAATGCTTCTAATGTCCCAGTCTCCAGGCTCACCAACGTTTGCCGCAAACGATTGGTTACAAAAGACGAACAGTAAAGTAAATAAACAAAAAATCTTAAGTTTCATAGTTTCCCCTTCTTTATCATTAAAATTTGTAAGATAAATACTTTAACACTGTCGCAACAATAATGGAATATAAAGAACAGCTCATATTTAAACTTTATTTACCTTTTTAAAAAATAACAAAGTGCAGTTTTCTTTATGTTATACTTAAATACCCTCTAATACTCTAATATTCATAACTCATAGTGGAGATTAATAAATGAAAAAAATAGCAAAGCTCTTAACATTTTCGACCTTGTTATTTGCATCAACTGCCTATGCAGCGGAAAAAACTATTTATTTAGAAGATAACTCAGCAATCCTGGGTGAGTGGAAACTTTATGCTGAAACACCCGCTTTACATAAAGAAAAAAAAATGGTGCAAAATAAGTGGCATTTTAGGGCTAACGGAATCCTGACATCGACAGCGTTTGATCCTAGACTGGATGGAATAAAAGCTGTTAATGTTACATACTCCGTTGAAGATGGAGTGATCAAAAAACAGATTCAACCAGGCAGAACAAAGACTGAAAACTGTAAAGTCATAAAACTGGAAAGCAAGGATATGACCCTTCATTGCAAATATCTTTATTATTTACTAAAAAGATAGCCATTAAACAATACCTTCACCAAAAACAGAATACACCATGAAGAGCATAAATAAACCGAATAAAAACAAATAGTTACCAAACTCTAAGTGAACAACCAAAATAACATCGCAACCTAATTGATTCAAAAAGACTTCATGTCCTTCATGGTAAATAATTTTTTTAAACTTGGCGAAGGTATTGACATGGTTATCACAGGAATGGGAATCAAATAAGTTGTGCATTCTGGCTTGTCTTTTTGCTCGCCTTCTGCGTTGCGGCAATAGTTACGTAGCCTGCTATGGAATGGGGATTTAAACCCCAAGCCATTCAAGCTATTATTTTGATTTGTAGGTTGTGGGTGAGGTACGAACCCCAACAAGGGATAGCACAAATCGCAAAACCCAGTTGCTTACAACAGGGAGAGACCTCTTGCATCAGTAATCTAGCTAGCGGCCTCATGCTGGGGTTCGCACCTCACCCGCAACCTACACAGAGATGGTGCATATTTCAAGCTCCGGTAAGTGGACGGCAGTCAACGCACATGTTATTAAGTTCTCTATCCTAAATTGTGTAGACCAAGTGATTTATCAACCTTTTTTATTCATGCCAACTCCCAAGAAGGATTTAATAATTCCCGAAAGTATGGCGCAGTATGTTGGCTTCACAGGCGAGTTAGGAAATCAAGCGCGTAGCAGGCTACGTAATTGTTTTTCTAGCGCAGCTGTGGAGTCAAAAGACACGTCAGACTCCGGTATTATTGAATGCTCTCCTGCTTATTATAAAATTTCTCCTACAACTCATGCACACTCCTCTCCTAAGAGCGTACATGAGATAGAGTCTCTCAGTAGAATAACTTCCATAACTTTAGCGACCACATATTGCCATTCGGAAGCGCGGGCTTTAGCCCCGCATGGGTCTGGCGAGGCTAAAGCACTAGTACTATATAAGTAAGTAACCATAATTATTCTAACATTTCTATATTTTTGAATGACAGCTCTA
>CAYZUM010000188.1:0-5910 GCA_964481455.1 uncultured Methylomonas sp.
CATTCGCTGCGTAGGTAAGTGAATGAAGGTGACAGGAGTCCCTGAATTTCACGAAGTAGCATGGCGCGCCTGTAATCATCCAAGATTGCTCGTCTTTTTATCCGTCTTCTACGTTGTAGTAACCGTTTCGTCGCGAGCTATGCGCCTGTTACTACCCCTTGAAGACGAACAAAAATACTGCCCAATATTGGGCGTTTATTTATTTCCAGCTCCCTGAGTATTCTCCCCTCCTTTCGCACTGCAACAAAAATCTTATCACGATATAATATCTGCCTCTTTATACCTACGACCATACTGACTCATTATGCACACAGATTGGATAGACTATTTAAAAAACCTAAACTTATCACCACAATTACCAGACAGCAATCATGCAATATTGGCCCCACTCACACACTTATCTGTCCTCAATGTATCCGGAAATGATGCAGAAACCTTTTTACAAGGACAAACAACGTGTGACATTAAAGCCTTAGTTGAATCTAAGCCCAGCCTGGGGGCCTATTGCAATGCCAAGGGGCGCACTATTAGTACCTTTATCATCATTAAAAATGAAGATGGCTTTCTACTTATCCTAACCAGCGAATTACTTGATACCGTTAGAAAAAAACTACAAATGTATATCTTACGGGCAGATGTACAATTAATAGATCAAAGTGATCAATTGTGCATTATTGGTCTACATAATACCCAGTTTTCAGCTCGGAGTGACCTATATACATACCCCCAGCAAAACAACAGCTTTCTGTTTATTGGTAGCCCAGAACGAGCCATTACCTTCTGTACAGAATTAATACAGCAGCAAAACATAACGCTTATTAATGAACAGGCCTGGTTAGGTTTGGACATTCAGGCAGGTATACCCTGGTTATTTAAAGAAACAACGGAAGACTTTGTGCCGCAAATGCTCAATCTTGATAAGCTCAAGGCCATTAGTTTTGAAAAAGGCTGTTATACCGGGCAAGAAATTGTGGCTCGCACACATTATTTAGGCAAAAATAAACGTGCAATATATCTAGCCCAATGCAGTCATGAAATCAGCATTTCACCCGGCTGTTCAATTTCTGAGACAGGGGATGAAACGAATTCTCTCGGGAGTGTTATTTTAGCAGCACAACAAAATTCTACGACACAACTACTCGTTGTCTTAAAAGATCAGGCCAGTGATGCAAAAAATCTTCAGCTTAATAATCAAAATCAAGATAAAATTACCTTAATATAAAACCTTGGAATGGGGAACGAAAGAACATGTGCATTAACTAACGCCCACTTACCTTGAGCTACAAATATGTACAAATTTTGTGTAGGTTGTGGGTGAGGTACGAACCCCAACATTTTACCGCGATAGTTTCTCACATAAATAAATTCCATCTGTATGGCGGATAACATCCTTTGAAGGGATGGTATCCGGGAAATTATTTTTCTGAAAGTCTATAGAGCTAGCGCATAAATTGTATTTATATAATAAATACATGTGGTTATGATTTATTACTGATTTTGTATTTTGTAAATAAGCTTTTCAATCGGTGGTAAGTCATTGAAATTCGTATTTTTCCAATAGATAACCGCTTATTTTTATCATTATTCACAAATATTTACAATCACAAAAATATATATCAACCTAATATTTATACTCGATGTTCCAGTTTTCAGCTATAACTGGGCTTGAAGGACCTCGTATTTTGTTGAAATAAAAGTTAAAGTATTGATCTTAAAGGAAAACATAATTTAATCGAAATTAAAAATAGATAATAAAATCAACGTACTACAAAAACTGGAACATCGAGTTATAGTGTTTTTTAATTTATGCGTCCACTCTATAGCCATAGGTTATGCCTGCTGTTATCATTTGTAAAGTAGCAGGTTTATGTGGTTATGCTACACCTTTGTTGGGGTTCGTGCCTCACCCGCAACCTACACTTTATTGTACTCGCTCGAATGGCCTTGGCTTTAAATGCGTTAATTATCCCCCATTCCCAACTGATTTCGTGCAGGGTCATTAACCTCAAGAGGTAAACCTTCCATCACCTCTAATTAATATACTCAGGAATGGGAATGAAATAACGTGTGTATTTGACGCAGGATTTTTGTTCTTCCTCATGGCGCGGTAACAGGCGCATAGCTAGCTACGTAACTGTTTCCGTAACAAAGAAGACGGACAAAAAGACAAGTCAAATGTGCAGGTTATAAAATTCACATTCCTTAATATATAACAACATTATCCTTCCCATTAGATCTAGGGTACCCTAAAATTCAGCTTTCACATAAGATTTATAACTCATGAGCCCAGAAACTGCAAAACGCTTTAGACGTTTAGGCATACTTACCATTTTCGCAGTCTATTTTGTTATTTTAGTCGGTGGCATAGTCCGCGCCTCAGGTGCGGGTATGGGGTGTCCTGATTGGCCTACCTGTTTTGGCCAATGGATCCCCCCTACAAGTGAAGCTGAATTACCTGAGAACTATCATGAAATCTATGCAGTTGGTTACTCAAATACTGACTTTAATGTCGTCAAAACATGGACGGAATACCTTAATCGCTTAACCGGCGTGACAATAGGTTTTTTGATATTGTTAACGCTTTGGGCCTCCCGGGGATACTTGAAAACGGATAAAGCGGTGTTTTATTTATCTCTCGCTGTCTTCCTGTTAGTCGGTTTTCAAGGTTGGCTAGGGGCCGTGGTCGTTAAAACCCATCTACATCCCTTGATGATCACTGCACATATGTTACTCGCCTTATTTATTGTTGCGTTGCTGATCTATGCGATTGCCCGTTCGCAAAGTGAGTTATTACAAGAAATTGATATCACGCAATTACCTGATAAATTTAAACCCGTATTGATTGTCGCTATGGGTTTAACATTGACACAAGTTGCTATGGGCACTCAGGTAAGAGAAGCAGTAGACCTGATAGCAACACACCATCATTATATCGATAGAGAATATTGGCGTGACAGCTTTCCCATTATCTTTTACGTACATCGCTCATTTTCAGCCATCATTTTATTGACCAATCTTTGGTTAGCCTGGAAAGTGTTTAAATCCGTTGGGCATAACAGCCTGTTATTTAAACTTGTCATTGTTTTAGTGAGTTTCATTATTTGTGCCATTCTTGCAGGAGTATCACTGGACCGCCTAGGCATGCCGCCCGTGGCACAGCCTATCCATTTATTACTAGCGACTCTTATATTTGGGGTACAATTTTTTATTTTTATTTGTATTAGGTATGCGGCCAAAAATCATCAACTCGACGCAAAAAACATATAAAATGAACGACTGGTTCACCGATCCACCCCAGGTGATTTAACGTTTAAAGAAAACACTGCTTTTCAGCTTAATGAGGCATGTAGAGCGGATTTTAATCCGTTAAGTCTGCTGAAGTACTATTTCAGGTGGAAGGATTCTATGTGGAAAATGGACAGTAATAATAGCTACAATTAAGTATTGACATGGTTATGACAGGAATGGAAATTAAGTAACGTGTGCATTTGACGCAGGATTTTTGTTTGTATTCGAGGCGTGGAGACAGGCGCATAGCTAGCTACGTAACTGTTTCCGCAACAAAGAATACGGACAAAAAGACAAGCCAAATGCACGAGTTATATTGTCACATTCCTAAGCAAGCCTAACATAGCACTAGCGGGCGAAAGCCCGCTCTACAAGGAATCAACTGGAATAAATTATGCTAAAAATATTTTTACACAACTTACTCACTTTTATTTACAGAATAGAAGTAAAAGGTTTAGAGAATTATAAAAAAGCAGGAGATCGAGTGCTGATTATCTCTAATCATACCTCTTTTTTAGACCCCTTATTACTCGGTGTATTCTTACCTGATGAAATTACTTTTGCAATTGACAGCCATATTGCACAGCGCTGGTGGTTAAAACCATTTCTGGGTTTATCCAGAGTTTTCCCAATGGATCCAACCCATCCAATCTCCTTAAAAAACTTAATTCATTATCTACAAAAACCCAGTAAAACGGTTATTTTTCCTGAAGGAAGGATTACCGTCACGGGTTCGTTAATGAAAATATATGATGGCACCGGTATGGTTGTTGACAAATCAGGCGCAACTATTTTACCCATCCGCATAGAAGGTGCTCAATACACACACTTTTCTCGATTACATAACATTATACGTTTACGTTTATTTCCTAAAATAACCCTGCAAATATTACCCCCTACCCAAATTTCTATTGATAAAGAATTACGGGGTAGAGCTCGTCGTCATGCGTCAGGATTAATTTTATCGGACATTATGACTAACATGATGTTTGTCACCAGCCATTATCAACAAACACTGTTTTCTGCCTTACTGGATGCCAAGAAGATTCATGGTGGTAAACATACCGTCGCTGAAGATCTGGATCGCATCCCCCTTTCCTATAACACATTGATTACTCGCACTATTGCGATAGGTAATGCACTGACAAAAATAACTGCAAAAGGTGAAAATGTCGGCATTTACCTACCCAATAGCAGTAAAACGCTTAATGTCGTTCTAGGTTTGCAATTATATGGACGCGTACCAGCCATGCTGAACTACTCGATGGGTGCCAGTGGTATGCTTTCAGCCTGTCATACAGCCGAGGTCAAAACGGTATTGACCTCGTACCGCTTTATTGAACTCGGAAAATTTACCCAGGATGCTGACAAACTATCGACAGAAATCAACCTCGTTTATTTAGAAGATCTTGCTAAAGATATCGGTATTATTGATAAATTGACGGCACTGACACAAGCTAAAACAGCCCCTATCTGGTACCCGCGCACTCGCCCAGATCCTGCAAGTCCAGCCGTTGTACTATTTACATCAGGCTCGGAAGGTACACCCAAAGGTGTGGTTTTATCGCATCAAAACATTCTGGCCAACCATAAACAGGTCTCAGCACGTATTAGTTTTAATGCACAGGATACCGTCCTTAATTTCCTCCCCATGTTTCATTCTTTTGGCTTTACGGTTGGTACACTGCTACCGATTATGAATGGCATGACCACCTTCTTCTACCCGTCACCCTTACACTACGGCGTCATTCCTGAAATGGCCTATGAAACGAATAGTACCATTATCTTCGGCACCAATACCTTTTTAGCAGCCTATGGCAAAAAAGCACATCCCTATGATTTTTTTAATATGCGCTATGTTGTTGCAGGCGCTGAAAAGCTACATGAAAATACACGCCAATTATGGGCGGATAAATTTGGTATACGCATATTAGAGGGCTATGGAGCGACGGAGACGAGCCCAGTTGCTGCCGTCAATACCCCCATGTTTTATAAAGCAGGCACTGTCGGTCGTTTAATGCCCAATATGCAATATAAACTAGAGCATGTCCCTGGTATTGAAAATGCAGGGAAACTACACCTTTATGGTGAAAACATCATGCAGGGTTATTTATTAGCAGATAACCCTGGAAAACTGATCCCTCCTTCTTCGCTCTATGGTAAAGGCTGGTACGACACAGGAGACATAGTGCATGTCGATGATGAACGCTATGTTTCTATTCGCGGGCGCAGTAAACGCTTTGCGAAAATTGGGGGAGAAATGATCTCCTTAACAGCTACCGAACAAATTATTAACGATATCTGGCCTGATACACAGCATGTCGTTGTGTGTATTCCTAATGAAAGAAAAGGAGAACAATTAGTCCTCATTACCACACAGGATAATGCCAATAGTAAAGAACTGGCTAAACTTGCTCAGGGCATACCCAGTATCAACTTGCCAAAAAAATTCATGCAGGTTGAGCATGTTCCAGTACTTGCGACAGGAAAAATCAACTACCCAAGTGCGAGCGAGTTAGCACTAGAATATTTTAAATAGCAGGAATAAGGTAACGCGCAATAAATAGACTCCCCATATTGCGCAGGATTTTTGTTTGTCTTCCATTAGTAGAAATAGGCGCA
>CAYZUM010000189.1:0-5891 GCA_964481455.1 uncultured Methylomonas sp.
AATGAAGGTGACAGGAGTCCCTGAATTTCACGAAGTAGCATGGCGCGCCTGTGTTTTGTAGATTGATAAGCATAAGTTCAGTATGCGTATTTTTTATTGAATAGTCAAATTATCTGGTGATATTAACTACGTCGCTTTCATGGTCACTTTACTCCGCCCACCTCCCAGTTTCTCAACAACAACCTGAGCACCAATCCGTTCGACTAAAACTGCGACATGTGAAATGACTCCAACTTTCCGTCCCAAAGCCTGCAAAGTATCCAGGCTTGCGAGTGCAATATCCAGAGTTTCCTGATCCAGACTACCAAAACCTTCATCAATAAAGAGAGATTCAACCTGAGTTTTATTAGATGATAATGATGCCAGGCCTAATGCTAACGCCAGTGAAACCAGAAAACTTTCCCCGCCTGATAAGCTGTGTACACTACGTACTTCATCAGCCATATCACGATCAATCACCTGTAGCTCAAGGTCAGTCCCAGGTACACGTTGTAAATAATAGCGTCGCGCGAATTCCTGTAGATGCCGATTGGTATAGGAAAGCAAAGTTTCCAGTGTTAAGCCCTGGGCAAAGATGCGGAATTTATGCCCACTACTAGAGCCGATTAATTCATTCAGGCTTTCCCATTTTTCCCAGCTTTGTTGCTGAACTAGCAACTCTTGTTGCAATACTGCTCCTGCACTAATTTTTTCATCGTCAGTGCGCAATAAAAAACTATTGTTATCCTTATTCTGGGTTAATTTTTCTTGCTGTTCTGTTAACAGATTAATTTGCCCTAAAACAATTTCTTCAGGGTCTGCAGGCGTATTATTTTCATGCGCTCGCAGACTTTCGGTTTTAACGCTTAGTGTCACCTGATAATCATGTAATGCTTTGTTTAATGTTTCATTTGTTTCCCTTTGTGCTGCTACCCAAGCAGTATTCTTAATTAGCAACTGTTGCAGTATTTGCTTACTCAGTTGCTGCGCTTGTAACGCCTCATGCAGATCCTGTTCAGCAATATCTTTTTTGTCTATACGCCTTTGCTGCTCTTGTTGCCAATGATCAATCGTGCTGTGGTAGGTTTTAATCTCTGTCGTAAGCGTTAATCGTTTTACTTCTTCTGTTTGTACATGGGCTTCTGCTTGCTGTAACTGACTATCAATATTGACGGCATAGTTATTCGCTGAGGCACCGTTAAAAAACTGTTTGCGCTCTGTTATTAAACCTTGCTGTCGTTTAGTTTGTTGCTCTAAATCCTGCTGATATTGTGTATAAAGCTGCTGTTGATGATTTTTTTCTGCTACAGCGGCTAAAAGCTGTGTTTCTGTCTGCTGTAATTGCTCTTCAATCTCAGTATGCTGTATTCTCTTTTTTTTCCATAAACCAATCGCACTGGTCATTTTCTGTAAAAATAAGTCAGCATCCTGAGTCAGTTGATCTTGCCAGCTTTCCATTCTATTAAAGGGTACACCCAGTATCGCCAAGATATTATTCTGACTCGTTTCAAGACGCTGCAAACCTTCATTTTTTGCAGCGAAGGTACTAGTCTGCGCTGCCATTTTCTTATCCTGATCAGCAATCTCAGCCGTTTGTATTGCATATAATTGATTCAATTTCTCGGTCTTTATACGTAAACCATTCAGATCTTCTTGATACTTTAAGGCCTCCGCTTCCTGCTGTTTTACCTGTGCATACTGGTCTTTTAACGTCTGACTCTGTGACGTTAAGTAAGTCACCGTCTCTGCTTTAATATCTGACCAGTCAGGTTTATTATCCAGCTCAGTCTGAGACCATTGTTGCAATAATCTACTTTGCAGGGTTTTAGACTCGGCGATACGTGGCGCTATTTCTGAAATGGATTTTTCAGTTTGCTTGAGCAGACCTTGCTGTTCGCTCAAATCCTTAATTAACTGTTCTTTTTCGCTTTGTAGTGTTACGACACGGTTCTCTTGCTCAGAAATGGGTTGCTGAACAGCTTGTGACAATTCTAGCCAGGGGTGTTGCCGCGAACCACAGACAGGGCAGGGTTGCTCATTTTTTAACAATACACGTAAATCTGCCGCGGTTTTTTCACTCGCCGCTTGCATTAAGCTTAAAGCCTGTTGCGCTTCTTGCAACTGGATTTTGTTCATCAACTGCTGCTGATGCAATTGTTGTATTTGTATTAGTGCCTCACCAGTAGTACTTTCAGCGTTGGCTAGTGAGGTTCGATGCTGATGCAAAAGAACCTGCTCAGCTAAACTTTTTTCTGCTATTAGTAGAGTGTTATTGATTGTTGCTTGCTCAGTTTCCAATTGGGATTTTTGTTGGTGTAATTCAATAAGAGGTAATTCAAGTACCGTGTTCTCTAACAGATCAAGCTGCTCATTCAATCTGGTTTTTTCTACTAAGATAGTGTCTTGACTACCCTGTAAATTTTCTAAAGTGCCCTGTTCTTGCCTAATATTAGCTTGCAGTTCAGCATACATTTGCTTTTCTTGCTGCCACTCTCGACCCTGCTTAATATAAGTCTTTATTTCTGCGTCCCACCGCCCCCATTCATTCACCAGCGGTTGTATATTGCTATGCTGTTCCTGCCAGATATTAATTTGTTGTAAGCTATTTTCTTGCTGACTTTTTTGCAGGGTAAAAGTCTCTTGTGTTGTCCTCGCTAATTGCCATTTTTCCTGCTGAGTTGTCGTCGTCGTGGTTAATATACTTAAGTGCGACTGATTTTCTTCTATTTTTGTCTCTAGTTTTCGAGCTGCCATCAGCAAAGGTTGTGCATCTGAATGGCTTTGCTTAATACGGGTATAGGTCTGATTGAGTTCTGAGACACGTTTTGTGATGGTACATAAACTATTTTCATGTTTTTTCAGAAAACTTTTATTATCACTCAGTTTAATACTAGCCTCCTGCCATTCCTGTTGCAGATTTTGTTCTTGCTGTAACAAGGGCCTTAAAGGCTGAGCCTGCTCAACCTGTAATAATAATGTCCTATTAACGCTATCAGCATCCCATTGCCTCTGAGCTAGCTGAGATTTTCCCTGCACTTCTTGTTGTTCTTTTTTGAGTAATAGCTGACGACTAAACCAGATAATAATAGTGTGCTTATCTTTTAATGCTTGCTGTAGCACAAATAACTGCTGGGCAATCTGCTGCTTTTCCTGTTCCAATTCTGCTCTGACATCTGATGCTAGTGGTACTTTATCTGCTAATTTTTCTAAAAGACTGTCTAAGTGACTTTTTTCCTGTTTTGCCCGCTCAAAAGCAGCAATTGATAATTCGCTATAAATATCAGTCCCTGTCATTTTTTCTAGTAAACTAGAACGCTCATCTTTTCTGGCTTTCAAAAAAGCAGCAAAATCTCCCTGAGCAAGCAAAACCGAGCGACGAAACTGGTCAAAATTTAAACCTAAGCGCTGGATAATTTCCTGTTGCGTGTCTTTTTTGCCCTGGCCAATTTTCTCTGCGCTATGTAAATCCTGCAAGCTGATTTTCTGTGCCTGTAGCCGCCCTTCTACTTTCCCTCGTGCGCGACTGATTTCCCATCGCGCCCGGTATGTATGTTTGTCCTGGCCTATAAAATCAACTTCCGCATAAGCGCTGGCCGTTCCACGCCGTAATATAGAACTGACATCATGACTTTTAACACGTATAGCTTCATCTTCATCCTTATGTCCAATGGCAACCCCATGCCCTTCTGGCAACCGTGGCATTTGATCATAAAGTGCTAGACATAATGCATCCAGAATAGTACTTTTTCCTGCACCAGTTGGCCCCGTGATTGCAAATAACCCAGCATTTTGGAGTACTCCCTCTTCTAGTAATACTTCAAAATCACCCGCTAGACTCGCTAGGTTTTTCCCTCTAATCGCCAATATGCGCATTAACCAGCTCCCTGCAGATCTTCCTGTAACTGATGAAATAATGCCAATATTTCATCAGAAGCAGGCGACTCATATTTATTTTCATAGCAGCGCTGAAAAACCTGATCCGGTTGTAACTCCTCAAGGCGCTCTTCTTTAATCACATCAGCCAGGCCTTTACCACTACCAGTGTAAGCAGTGCTAATTTTTAATAATCGCACCGGCAAATCGGCAACACACTGTTCAATCTGTTGCCTTAATCCGGGTTCGGGCTTCTCCAAAGCGATACGCATTTCCAGTACCGGTTGTTGATAATCCTCTAACTCAGTATCAAAGGTATAGTTACCTAGTTGCTCAAGTGCTGTTGCCAAATCACAATAGCGTTGTCCATTGGGTATACGGATCATATTAACGCTACGGGGTACTAAAATAGATTTTGCCAGAGTACTTTTGTCATCCTGCAGATCAACTTGTAAAATCTGGTGTTGATAATGCTGCTCATCAAAAGACAAAGGGATCGGGGATCCACTATAACGCACTGATTCATCTCCGCCGACTGTTTGCGCTAAATGTAAATGTCCTAGCGCGGTATAACTAATGTGTTCTGGAAATATGTTCACTGGTAAAGCATGCTGATTTCCACCCAGAATTTTACGCTCACTTAACGCTGATAAATTGCCGCCAACCATATAGCAGTGTCCTGTTAAAATCAACGCTTCATCATTAACCAACTGTTGTTGTAATTGCTGTATTAATTGACTATAAAGCTCTTTAACACCAGCGACTAAAGGATCACTTGACTGTAACAGATCGGGTAAATCAGCATGACGAAGAAAAGGCATGACACCACACCAGGCTTGTATAACGCCCTGAATATTCGTTAAGGGCACTAATAATCGCTGCCAATCAATCTCGCCTTGCTCATTTCTGCTTAATCCTCCAACAACGGATACTCCCAAAGCATTTAATAATGCCCCTGGGGCATCCAGGCGCGCCGCTGAATCATGATTTCCGCCTAGCAAAACAATATCTATCTGCGGGCACTTCTCTCGTGCTTTGACCAGAAAATCATATAATTGCACTTGCGCGGCAGCTGAGGGGTTGGCAGTATCAAAAATATCGCCTGCAACGATGAGCGCATCAGCCTGTTGCTGTTCGAGTTGTGGCACTAACCAATCTAAAAATTGCTGGTGTTCAAAATCTCGTGAAATACCGTGTAAATGATGCCCTAAGTGCCAATCCGCCGTGTGTATTATTCTTAACATGTGAATTATCTATTTCTATTTTGTGCCAACGAGTACTGTAGAAAAAGCTGTAAAGACTGTGAAAATATTGATCTTTCGGAGTACAAAAACTGAAACATTATAAAACTGTATTTTTAAATACTTTCACTGTCTCTTAAGTCGCCCTTTAAAACCAGTCAGAACTTTTCGGCTAAACTTAAGGCAGAGCGTATGGAGGAAAGTAGGCTTTAGCCTACATGTGTATCTCGTTATTGTATGTGTAGGCTAAAGCTAACTCCCCTCTGAAGTATCCCTTCTTAAAATGCTAGCCAACTTTTCTATATTTCACTTCACTCTACTACGAATTTGGACATACTTCAGCTGATTTTAGTTGAGAGCAAAAACACAGTCTCTAGGGATCCGCAAGTCGTTACTATACGAAGTATATCGGTCCTAGCGGACTAAAGTCCGCTCTACAATATATATTTATTGGTCTAAGTAATACCTTCGCCAAATTGAAATGAATGTTTCACCATGAAGAAGATTAAGGGAGATGGAAACACACATCATCCAAGATTGCGGGTCTTTTTGTCCGTCTTCTACGTTGTAGTAACCGTTTCGTAGTGAGCTATGCGCCTGTTACTACGCTTTGAAGACGAACAAAAATACTGCCCATATTGGACGTTTATTTATTTCCAGCTCCCTAGTGGCATGAAGTTTTTTTCAATCAATGTGTTATATAATTATTGCAGAGGGTATTCTTGTAATGAGTAACACTTTTTTTCTTCATGTTCTTCATGTTCTTCATGTTCTTCATGTTCTTCATGTTCTTCATGT
>CAYZUM010000190.1:0-5881 GCA_964481455.1 uncultured Methylomonas sp.
GATCGAAAAATCTGACTCAAAATGGCTTTCCCTCGCGACGGCTTCTATTCTTGGGCAGCCTCCTAGTGTTATTTTTTAGAAATATGCAGACCACATTCTTTTTTGGTTGCATCTTCCCACCACCAACGCCCAGCACGTTCGTGCTGGTTTGGTAAAACAGGGCGGGTGCAGGGTTCACAGCCGATACTAATAAAGCCTTTGTTGTGTAAGCTATTAAAAGGAACTTGGTAGGCTTCTATATAGTCCCAGACTTGAGCGGAGGTCTGATTAACCAAGGGATTAAATTTAATCAGTTGATGATTGTCTGTTGAAAAAGCCGGGTCAACCTGAATTTCAGGAATATTTTGGCGCGTATCGACACTTTGGTCTTTGCGTTGTCCGGTTATCCAGGCATCAACTTGAGCAAGTTTACGTTTTAAGGGATCAACCTTGCGAATTCCACAGCATTCCTCATGACCCTCTTCATAAAAACTAAACAATCCTTTTTGTTTAACTAAAGCTTCTAAGCGATGATAATCAGGTGTTAACAGTTCAATTTCAATTTGATAATGCTTTCTGGCTTGCTCGATAAACTGGTAAGTTTCAGGGTGTAGTCGTCCCGTATCTAAAGAAAATATTTGAATATCCTGGCGAATCTTTAATGCCATATCTATTAATATGACATCTTCAGCGCCGCTAAATGAAATCGCAACCTGGTCGTAATTTTCCAGTGCATGGCGCAGAATTTTGCGCGGGTTTTTACCCTCTAGTTCTGTTTGTACTTGTTGTATAGCTTTCATGGTTTAGCTTGTTTGGGTATTGTTCAATTATTTAGCTTGGCACATAGTAGTATTCGGATGCGATTACTTTAACCTCGCATGGCTACGGCGAGGCTATTAAGATTCAGTTGCTTATGGTTTTTTTAGTGCTCAAAGACGGCTTTTAGTATTATGGAAAAAACTAAAGCTTTTTGACTCCTGATGGGTGTTTTATTTCAACAAGTATTCATTACTTTTTTTTGTAAAAATGAAAGATGCTGGAAAATGTTTGCTTTATTGTTGACTAAAGTAGTTATTTAAAAAATCATCAAATGCCAGACTATCATTATTTTCAATTTCTGCCTGTTTGATATGAGAATCAGCAGCTATTTGATTGAATCTTGAAGTGCCAGTTGCATTGAGTGTTTGAGCAGTAAAACCTTGTGCATGTTGGCGTGAGAGTTTATCAGCAAAACAGGCATAAGGTTGTTGTGTTTTACGTAACTCAGCCAATATACGAGCTGAAGGTGTTAAATTAGGGTTTTCAAGTAGCTTACGTTGCTCGGCCAAAGCTTGATTATAATAATCGTGTTTCTCATGAGCATCTAATATATCGCAGATAACCTGTATATGATCAAGAATCGCACTTGCCCAATCAAACAAGCGTACAGACTGCTTGTTATTTATTAACTCCAGATCGGGTTTACGCCCTTCATGTGCTACTTTTAGCTGGTTAGCATTATGTGTTTTAAAATCATCTATATTATTTTCTGGGCTATCGTGTAGTAAGCAGCAGAGTAGGAATGCTTCGATAAAGCGTGCACTATTAGCATCGATACCAATCGGGTTAAATAAATCCAGGTCCAGCGAACGAATTTCTACATACAGTACACCACGTCGTTTAAGTGCTAATGTAGGCTTTTCGCAAGGCTTGATGATTTGTTTAGGACGTACAGTACTGTAATATTCATTTTCAATTTGCAGGATATTACTATTCAACTGTTGGTATTCGCCCTTTACTTTTACGGCAATACTCTCATACTCAGAATAGGGTGTATTTATAGCATGTGAGAGGCTATGCACATAGCCATTTAATGAGTTGTAATCAATATTCAATTCGGCTTGGTTATTGCTCTTATAGCCGATATCACTCATGCGTAATGAAGTAGCATAGGGGTGATACAATGTGCCTTTATCAAACTCTTTAAATTGTCCCATAAGCTCAGGGCGGCTTTTAAAGAAGCTTTTACAGATAGCTGGAGACGCACCAAATAAATACAAAATGAGCCAGCCACGGTGCTGAAAATTGCGAATTAAATCAAAATAAGCGGAGGACTTATAATCTTGAAGCGTCGCTTTAGAGCCTTCAAGTTGATGTAAAACAGGCCAGAGTGCTTCGGGCACGGAATAGTTAAAATGAATCCCTGCAATCGATTGCATCGTGCGGCCATAGCGATGCCATAATCCTTTACGATAAATATGTTTCATTTTACCGATATTGGATTGCCCGTATTCAGCAATAGGAATACTTTCATCACCGTTAATACCACAGGGCATACTGGCGGCTAAAAGATATTCATCGTCAAGATTGTCGTAGACATATTGATGAATTGTTTGCATATACCCTAAAGTTTCAGTTATATCTGCAAAGGGAGGGGTAATAAATTCTAATAGCGCTTCAGAGTAGTCAGTAGTGATATTTGGGTGTGTTAGTGCAGAGCCAAGTTGCTTGGGGTGCTTTGCCTGAGAAATGAGACCTTTCTGAGATAGACGTAAGCTTTCTTTTTCTATCCCTTTCAGGCCATTTTTTATCAGGGTCTGTTGATTATTTTCTAGCAACAGCTGCAGACGATTTTTAGTGGGTGTATTCAAAATGTTAAAAATCCTGATGAACGAGTGAACGCTTAATTTATAATATAGGTATTATATAGTCTTCGTACGATGACAGTAGCGTAATTTATCGTAAATTATCGTTTTGCTGATTGTTCAATGCAGGTCAATGAAGAGGAGGCTTTAGTCAGCTATAATGAGAGTTAAGAAAGTTGGCGAACTGAAGTCTCCTCTACAGCTTGTAAGTAGTCGATTTTTTAATGAGCAGGAAGTGATAGAATCACGCCTGCTCGGTACCTATTTTATTAATAAGGATGATTGTGAACCAGTCTGATTATAAAGGATGTCCAGCAAAAGAAGTGTTACATGCCGTTTTTGGGTATGAGGATTTTCGGGGTCAACAAGCTGATATTATAGAGCAGCTGATTGCGGGTAACAGTGCGACTGTTTTAATGCCTACGGGGGGGGGTAAGTCTCTTTGTTATCAGATCCCAGCGATGATCCGAGAAGGTGTTGGTATTGTTATTTCGCCCCTGATTGCTTTAATGCAAGATCAGGTTAATGCCTTGCACCAATTAGGTGTTAAAGCCGCTTTTTTAAATTCAACTTTAAGTTATGATCAGGTTCAGGAAACTGAGCAACAATTATTGCGCGGTGAACTGGATTTGCTTTATGTCGCGCCCGAACGTTTGACTTTAGAGCGCACTCTGCAGTTTTTTAGTCGTCTAAACATTGCTTTATTTGCGATTGATGAAGCGCATTGTGTTTCCCAGTGGGGACATGATTTTCGGGTCGACTATTTGCAGCTTTCTTTATTAGCTGAGCGCTTCCCGGAGATCCCCAGAATTGCATTAACGGCCACTGCGGATCAGCGTACTCGTGAAGAAATCATTGCCCGTCTTGCCTTAACGCAGTCCCGTTTATTTATCAGTGGCTTTGATCGGCCTAATATTAAATACAGTATTGTACAAAAACAAAATGCGCGACAGCAATTATTAAGTTTTATCCGGGCAGAGCATAAAGGTGATGTTGGGATTGTTTACTGTTTATCGCGAAAAAAAGTGGAAGCAACGGCCAAATGGTTACAGGAAAAAGGCGTTGATGCTTTCCCCTATCATGCAGGGCTGAGTAATGACATACGGAAAAAGCATCAGCATCACTTTTTAATGTCAGAAAGCGTTGTAATTGTTGCAACCGTTGCCTTTGGTATGGGCATTGATAAACCCAATGTGCGCTTTGTGGCGCATCTGGATCTACCAAAAAGCATTGAAGGTTATTACCAGGAAACCGGTCGGGCAGGGCGTGATGGTAAACCTGCTAACGCATGGATGGCGTATGGCCTTCAAGATGTGATCATGTTGCGCAAAATGCTGCAAGGATCTGATGCTGATGAAACGCATAAACGCGTTGAACTACATAAGCTGGATGCCATGCTGGGCTTATGTGAACAAGTATCCTGTAGACGCGAGGTCTTATTAAAATATTTTGGTGAAACAGATACCAAGGCCTGTGGAAATTGTGATAGCTGTCTGGAGCCCGTTGAAACCTGGGATGGAACGACTGCAGCACAGCAAGCCTTATCCTGCATTTATCGGACTGAGCAACGTTTTGGAGTCAATTATTTACTGGATGTATTATTAGGCAAAGATAATGAGCGTATTAAAAATTTTGGCCATGATAAACAAAGTACCTTTGGTATTGGTAAGGCGCTAAGTGAAAGCCAGTGGCGATCTGTCTTTAGGCAGTTAGTTGTAAACGGTTTGGTGGACATTGATTATGAAGGATATGGTGCATTAAAACTCAATAGCAGTTGCCGTCCTTTGTTACGTGGTGAAACCCAGATTATGTTTCGCAAGGACCTGGAAAAATCAAAAGGTAAAAAAGCTAAAGTCAGCAAAGGAGATTTTGCAAAGCATAGTGATAATGTCCTATGGAATGCATTGCGTGCCAAACGCTGGGATCTGGCAGATGAACAGAACGTGCCACCCTATATTATTTTTAATGATGCGACTTTGACAGAAATGGTTGAAAGTATGCCAGAAAATCATCAGCAATTTTCTCAGCTTGCTGGGGTAGGAGCGCGCAAGCTAGCGTTATATGCCGATGAGTTTCTGGGTGTTATTAATAAACCAGGTCAACTGCTGGAACAAAACTCAGATTTTACAGAGACGGTGGAAGAAACTGTCAGCTTATTTAAAGTTGGCATTTCTGCTGAAAAAATTGCTAAACAGCGAGAGTTAACATTAAGTACGGTCTATAACCATCTGGCTAAGGCTATAGAGCAAGGGATTATTCAGTTAATCGATGTTGTTGAACTCAGTGAACAAGAAATTAAAATGATACAGGATGAAATTCTGGGCTTGCAAGAAGAACAAAAAGAGACATTAAAACTTGTATATGAAGCCTTTAATGAGCAATATAGTTATGCAATTCTTGCTTGTGTCAGGGCTACTTTATAATGGTAAAATTTTCTAATGCAGGGCTCGTTGACGGTTGGGTGAAGTAAATATTGCATAACTGTGACAGACTTGCTACTATCAAAATGCTCGATAAATAAATAACAATAACAATGAGGAAATATAATGAGTGAGGAAGAAACAGCAACAGCAACACTATATGAAAGAATTGGTGGTGAAGCAGCAGTTGATGCGGCAGTTGAACTATTTTATCGTAAGGTTTTGAGTGATTATCGGATCAACCGTTTCTTTGATAAAACGGATATGGAAACACAAATAGCAAAACAAAAAGCCTTCTTTACCATGGCATTCGGTGGGCCTAATGATTATACCGGTGGTGATATGCGCGTAGTACATGCTGGAATGGTTAAATTAGGTTTAGATGATTTGCATTTTGATGCTGTTATGGAGCATTTAGGTGCTAGCCTGACAGAGCTGAAAGTCCCCGCTGATCTTATTGGTGAAGCAGCTGCGATTGCGGAAAGTGTACGAAGTGATGTGTTAGGAAAATAATGTAAGCGTTCAGTTCCCCTCCTTAACAAGGAGGTGTTATGGGGGTATTACTCGATGTTCCAGTTTTTGTAGTATGTTGATTTTATTATCTATTTTTTATTTCGATAAAATTAAGTTTACCTTTAAAATCAATGTATTAATTTTTATTGCAACAAAATACAGGTGCTTTCAAGCCCAGTTATAGCTGAAAACTGGAACATCGAGTATTAGAAAACTCTTTTCAATCCTTAAGGTTTTCAAAGGGGATGTGAATGGTTACAAATAATGATATTTAACACCTTCCTAACAGGTTCAGGCGCGCCATGCTACTTCGTGAAATTCAGGGACTCCTGTCACCTTCATTCA
>CAYZUM010000191.1:0-5878 GCA_964481455.1 uncultured Methylomonas sp.
GGACTAAAAATCATCACTTCGCTAAGCTCCGTTTCCCTGATTTTCAGCGAATGATGCTAATAAATTTAAACATAAGAAAATACGCTCTGCAATTAGGTCGTTAGAAACACATAAACATTTATTATTTAAATACAAATACTATCCAGGGTTAAATATTCCTCATACAACCAACCATATAGAAGGCACATTTTCTCATTTAAAAGAGAAAATTAATATACACCGTGGAATAAATATTAAGAGAAAGAAAAGAGCTATTATTTTCCTGCTAATGGAGGAAAAATAGCAGTACATTTCTTTCTTTATGCCCCCTTTTGCGACTAAGCGCCAGAATGTCGCAATACTGATGTCCAAATATTGCGCGGCAGATTTGGGGCGAAGATAAACTAAAGGTGGCTCATTCATATTTCCTTCTTTTCTATTCTTAGAATTCAGAAAAACTCACTTACTGTTAATACCAATTAGTATCATATTAATTTTAGATACATAATTGCCTTATTCTCCACGTACATCCACTAAAAACCCTTTATTACATTTGTTGAGGTTTTTTAGACTGCAGATTTATTTAGAATAATGAGAACTAACACTGGAATAACAATAGAGCTTGTGAATTCGCAAAAAGACGGATAGGGACGGCCAACCTAAATTACAAATTGTATATTGATGTGGCTAAGAATTTTGCTCACGACGGAGAATTTTAAAGTAATGCCCAATATTGATCAGTTGATAAGCACACACAGGGACTCATTGAGGACACCCATAAAAGTGCTCTAAAATTAATTTGCAATGAAATTAGTTGAAGACATTCTCTTTGGCTAAGCTGACAAGAAAAATATCTTTACCGAAGCTATATTTTGCCAATGAATATAAGTTTTTGCACAAAGCGACATTGAACGCGACATTATTTATTAATAGGCATAAAAAAGCCTTAGCATTTCTGCTAAAGCTTTGTTTTATGTGGCTCCCCCGGACGGGCTCGAACCGCCGACCTAGTGATTAACAGTCACCCGCTCTACCAACTGAGCTACAGGGGAATAATCCTTATACAACAACATGGCGCGCCCGGAGAGATTCGAACTCCCGACCGCTCGGTTCGTAGCCGAGTACTCTATCCAGCTGAGCTACGGGCGCCTTATTTAGCTTTCTTATTATCCTTGTTAATTTTTTCCTTGTCAACGTTTTTATAAATCGTTAACCTTCTTCAATATGGCGAAGAGGGAGGGATTCGAACCCTCGATGGGAGATAAAGCCCATACTCCCTTAGCAGGGGAGCGCCTTCGGCCTCTCGGCCACCTCTCCAGTATTAATTTTTTTTAGTCGTCTGAGCCCATCAAACCTGCCGCCCCTGACTCATCAGGTGAACTTGGGGTAGATGCCTCTGCACTGTTACCCGCCTGCTCATTCTTAATTCTTTCGTAAATCTCTTCCCTGTGAACTGATACATCTTTCGGCGCATTGATACCTATACGTACCTGGTTACCTTTAACTCCAAGAACAGTGACCGTAACATCATCACCGATCATTAAAGTTTCGCCTACGCGACGCGTTAATATAAGCATCTATTTAGTCTCCTTGTTATTCATATAAGCCCTAAATTCAACAAAGCTGGACTGAGCCGATCATTATAACAGCGAATTAGAATAAATGAACAGTTAAATACTATTTTTGTTAAAAAATGTATTAACGCTTTATTTCCTTAGGTTCCTTATCTAACTCAAATGCCGCATGTAGGGCACGTACAGCTAATTCCAGATATTTTTCATCAACAACAACCGAGATTTTTATTTCCGAGGTTGAAATCATCTTAATATTAATGTTCTCTTTTGCTAACACTTCAAACATTTTACTTGCAATGCCCGCATGAGAGCGCATACCAACACCTACGATTGATATTTTAACAATACTATCATCCGCAGTCACGGCTTTTGCGCTTAAATCACGACTGGTATTGTTAAGTATCTCTTTTGCTTTTACAAAATCATTTCTATGTACCGTAAATGTAAAATCGGTTGTGGCATCATCAGCGACATTCTGAATGATCATATCAATTTCGATATTTGCATCTGCAACCGGACCTAAAATCCTAAAGGCCGCTCCAGGAATATCTGGCACGCCTGTAATGGTTAATTTTGCTTCGTCCTTGTTAAAGGCAATTCCTGAAATGAGTGCTTGCTCCACGACTGATTCCTCGTAAGTAATGAGCGTACCACGCCCTTCTGAAAATGATGATAATACACGTAAGGCTACATTATATTTGCCGGCAAATTCAACCGACCTGATTTGTAATATTTTTGACCCTAAACTTGCCATTTCCAGCATTTCTTCAAAGGTAATGCTGTCTAAACGGCGGGCTTTTGGCTCGATACGTGGATCGGTAGTATACACCCCGTCCACATCGGTATAAATATGACATTCATCGGCATTCAGTGCTGCGGCTAGCGCAACTGCTGTGGTATCTGAACCACCTCGACCCAGCGTGGTAATATTGCCATGCTCGTCCATCCCCTGAAAACCAGCGACAACAACAACTTTACCTGCCTTTAAATCGGCATGAATTTTTTCATCGTCTATACGCTTAATTCTTGCTTTGGTATGGGCACTATCCGTTTCAATACGCACCTGTCCACCCGTATAAGAACAAGCTGGACAGCCAATCTCATTCAGCGCCATACTCAGCAATGCAATGGTCACTTGCTCACCGGTAGACAGTAACACATCCATTTCCCTGGAAACAGCTTGCTGTTGAATTTGCCCAGCCAAATCGAGCAATCGATTCGTTTCGCCACTCATTGCCGAGACAACAACAACCAGTTGATCGCCTTTATCGTGAGTTGCTTTTACTTTTTCAGCGACCGCTTTAATACGTTCAACTGAGCCTACTGATGTACCACCAAATTTATAGACATAAACTGCCATTCTTTAAATACCTATTTTTTCTCGCACC
Source organism: uncultured Methylomonas sp. (assembly GCA_964481455.1). Taxonomy (GTDB): domain Bacteria; phylum Pseudomonadota; class Gammaproteobacteria; order Methylococcales; family Methylomonadaceae; genus Methyloprofundus. Next base: position 2,942 of record CAYZUM010000191.1, read on the forward strand.
CACTCAGGCACTTGTTGTAACGCTTGTTCTAATTTTTCAGGCTGTGTGCCCCCTGCCCTGGCCATATCAGGTCGACCACCACCTTTACCTCCCACTTGCGATGCAACCGAATTGACTAGATCACCTGCTTTTAATCGTTTGGTTTGCTCTTTAGTGACACCCGCAATTAAATTAACCTTATCGCCACTGACACTTGCTAACACAATAGCGGCACTGCCTAGTTTATTTTTCAATTGATCTAGCACATCCCCCATTGCTTTTGGCTCTACACCGTCCAATTTAACAGCCAAGACTTTAATCCCGCCAATATCAACTGCCTGACTCGCTAACTCACCGCCCGCCGAACTGGCTAATTTAGATTGTAATCGCTCCAATTCCTTTTCTAGCGACTTACTTTTATCCATCAATTGCTGCACTTTTTCTGCGCTTGCTTCAGGTGATGTTTTAAGTACAGTGCTAATGATAGCCATAGACTTTTCACGTGCCTCTAACCATTGCATCGCAATTTCGCCAGTAATCGCCTCTATACGACGTACTCCAGAAGCCACACCTGTTTCACTGATGGTTTTAAATAATCCTATCTCTCCAACTCGCTGCACATGTACTCCACCACATAATTCAGTAGAGAATTCACCTATTTTTAAGACTCGCACTTCGTCACCATATTTTTCGCCAAACAAAGCCATTGCCCCCGCTTTCAATGCATCCTCTTTAGACATGATATCTGCCGTGACTTTTGCATTATGCCGAATTTGCTGATTGACCATGCGCTCAATGATTTTTATTTCATCTACGGTCATCGGCTCAAAATGAGCAAAGTCAAATCGTAAGCGTTCAGCATTGACCAAAGAACCTTTCTGAGTCACATGCTCACCTAATACTTGGCGCAAAGCAGCATGCAATAAGTGTGTTGCTGAATGATTCAGGGTAATTGCCTGTCTATTTCCCGGCTCAACATTGGCTGTACAATTAATGTTGTTTTTCAGCTTTCCTGAAACGACTTTTCCATAATGCAAAAAAAGATCCCCCCCCTGCTTCTGGGTATCACTTACCTCAAATATTGCATGATCAGTCTCAATACGTCCACGATCACCCACCTGACCACCTGACTCAGCATAAAAAGGCGTATGATCCAGCACCACAACGGCTTCATCCCCCTCAGACAAGCTCTCTACGGCTTCACTTTGCTGAAATAAACCAATAATTTTACTGGCTTCACTCAACTGTTGATAGCCGGTAAATTCAGTTTGCGCATCTAGTTTAATAGACTGATTGTAGTCAGTACCAAAGTTCTTAGCGGCACGCGCTCTGTCGCGCTGCGCCCCCATGGCAATATCGAATCCCGCATGATCAACCGTTAAATGCTTTTCACGCGCATAATCAGCCGTTAAATCGACGGGAAAACCATAGGTATCATAAAGCTGAAAAACAATATCGCCTGGAATAACCGTACCCTGCATTTTCTCAACGCAAGCTTCAAGGATTTTCATTCCTTGCTCCAAAGTTTCAGCAAAGCGCTCTTCTTCAATCTTTAAAATGCGCTCAACTGACTCTTGTGCCTGAGCAAGTTCAGGGTAGGCTTCACCCATTTCCAACACTAATGGTGCAACTAATTGATAGAAGAAAACCTCACGGACGTCTAATCGATAGCCATGTCGAATCGCACGGCGAATGATACGCCTTAAAACATAGCCACGCCCTTCATTGGATGGCATGACACCGTCCACAACCATAAAGGCACAAGAACGAATATGATCTGCAATCACTCGTAATGAGCTGACTGTTAGATCTTTAGTTCCTGCCAGATCGGCTGCTGTCGTTAGCAGCCTTTGAAATAAATCTATTTGATAATTATTGTGTACACCTTGTAAAACAGCAGCAATGCGCTCTAATCCCATTCCCGTATCAACGGAAGGTTTAGGTAAAGGTGTTAAATGACCATCGGCATCACGGTCATACTGCATAAACACCAGATTCCAGATTTCGATATACCGATCCCCATCCTCTTCTGGTGTTCCAGGTGGGCCGCCTGCAATATCGCCTCCATGGTCATAAAATATTTCAGTACACGGACCACAGGGCCCTATATCCCCCATCGACCAGAAATTATCTTTAGCACCAATTCGGGAAAAACGCGAGCTATCAATTTTGACATCTTCCAGCCAGATTTTTTCTGCTTCTGAATCTTCGTCAAAAACCGTCACCCATAATTTTTCAGCTGGAATTTCTAGTTCTTTGGTTAAAAAATCCCAGGCAAAATGAATCGCTTCCTGTTTAAAATAATCACCAAAGCTGAAATTACCCAGCATTTCAAAAAAAGTATGATGCCTTGCCGTGTAACCTACATTTTCCAGATCATTATGCTTACCACCCGCTCTCACACAACGCTGACTAGTGGCTGCACGTACATAATTACGCGCTTCCCTACCTAAAAAAGTATCTTTAAATTGCACCATTCCGGCATTGGTAAACAACAAGGTAGGGTCGTTTCCAGGAACCAAGGGGCTAGAAGGCTGAATAGAATGCCCTTGATTCTCAAAGAATTTCAAGAAGGCAGTACGTAACTCTGCACTGGTCAGATTTTTCATAATTTCATGGGTTTATTTAAACGTATTTCTAATAACTGGCTCATAAATAGCGTTAAGAGCCTATATCTGTAGTTTGAGGTCTAAGTACTTAGGCATTATTATTTTAACTAAAATTATGAGGGTAGAAATTCATGACTTTAGTTAATATTTTCTATTTTTTTGTAAAAATATATTCAAATTTCCAAAAATTACACTGAAAATTGGAGATTTTATACTTTTTCAAAAAGGTTAAATCAATTTTGCTTGAGTACTTATAGGTCTGCTGAGGCACGAAGCGCATCTTATTATTCTACGTAGGTAACTCGCAATAAATAAACTCCCCATATTGCGCAGGATTTTTGTTCGTCTT
>CAYZUM010000192.1:0-5878 GCA_964481455.1 uncultured Methylomonas sp.
TGAAAGGAATGAAAAATAATTAGAAAAAGTATTCTAAGTAGTGACAGTTTTTTTTATCATAAATATTAAGGTGTGCTGTATTTTCTTTGCAGGTATTGGTGTTACGGAACTTGCGCATGAGTTCTCAGCGACAGATGCGCATGTACGTTCCTAGTGGGGATGAAAATAACATAGGATGAGAATTTAATAACATGTGCACTGACTGCCGTCTATATACCGGAGCTTGAAATATGCACAAGCTCTGTGTAGGTTGTGGGTGAGGTACGAACCCCAACATTATGCCGCTAGCTATATCACAGACGCTAGAGATCTCATCGTGTTGTAAGGCAACTCGCAATAAATAACCCACCCATTTTGCTTGTCTTTTTGTCCATATTCAGTGTTGTAGAAATAGTTACGTAGCCTGTTATGCACCTATTTCTACGCCGTGAATACGAACAAAAACCCTGTGCAATATGGGGTGTTATTTATTGCGAGTTACCTAAGTAACTGGACTTTGTGATTTGTGCTATCCCTAGGAGGCTGTCCAAGAATAGAAAACCTACTGCGGAAAAGCCCTTTGGGTCAGCTTTCTCGATCATTTTCGTTAAAGAGCACACACTTCGCCTCAAATGATCGAAAAATCTGACTCAAAATGGCTTTCCCTCGCGACGGCTTCTATGCTTGGACAGCCTCCTAGTTGGGGTTCGTGCCTCACCCACAACCTACACTTAAAATAATAGCTTGAATGGCTTGGGGTTTAAATGCACAAGTTATTAAATCCCCATTCCATAGCGCACTTATTTGCTTGCCTAGATTTATCTCGTTTATATTTCCAAGCTATCAGCCATCACTATTAATCTTTTTAATGATGTCTCCCAGAATAGTTGCAGACTGATCATTGTCAATCTGGCAGGTTCCCGCGTTTAAATGACCACCTCCTTCGTATGTTAGGCATAGTTCGCCAATATTAGTATTTGAACGGCGGTTTAATATTGACTTTCCAATGGCGAACACTGTGTTTTTTTGTTGCAGCCCCCACATTACATAGATAGAAATGTTGGTTTCAGGAAAGAGGGCATATATCATAAAGCGGTTAACGGCATAAATGATTTCTTCGTTCCGTAAATCAAGTACAACGAGGTTGTCATGGATTGTCGCGCAACGATTTATCTGTTCTTTTGCTTTTTCTTCATGCTCTTTAAATAGTTGAATACGCTCATTGACATCGCTTAATTGAAGGATATCATTAATGTCATGATTTTTGCAATAATCAATCAGATCCATCATTAATTGATAATTAGAGACTGTAAATTCCCGGAATCGCCCTAGCCCTGTGCGCGCATCCATCAGAAAATTCATCAAATCCCAGCCGTCAGGGTTCAAAATTTCATCTTTTGAATATTGTGCTGAGTCACCTTTATCAACAGCAGCCATCATTTCATTCCATGATGCTGGGAAATTTTCCGTACCACCATAATAGTTATAGACTACACGTGCCGCCGATGGGGCATCAGGGTCAATAATATGATTCTCAGGTTTATCCTGATTTCGTATTGTTTCACTTAAGTGATGATCAAAGCAAAGATGAACACCTTTTACATAGGGAAGGTTAGTGGTTATATCATTTGCATTAATTTCGATTTTTCCATCTTGCATATCTTTTGGATGTACAAAGGAAATTTCATCAATAATATTGAGTTTTTTAAGTAAAACGGCGCAAACAAGGCCATCAAAATCACTACGGGTTACTAAGCGATATTTTGCATCACTCATATGTTTTCTCCATCAAAATAGGGGGGCGAGTTACTCATGTTGTCATTAAAAAATGACATTTACTTTCTATAAAATCCAGTGAATAGAACGAAAGGTCTAATATCATGCAGACCTAAAGGGATAATTTCCCTATTTATTGTTATACCTTATTCAACATTATATAGAGTCCTTGTGGAATATGGATGCCATCCCTTTGAGGGATAGTATCCGGGAAATTATTTTTCTGAAAGTCTATAGATAAATCAGCGTGACAAGAGTAATTTTTGATTTTATTTATGGTTTTTGTTAAAGTGTTATGATTTATGCATTTTTAGTGCATTTAGTATAATATTTTACTAGTAATATATTGAGCTTAGGCTAAACTCCTTACATAGATTGATAAGGAATTATTTATGAAAGAATGTTACCCTTTAGTGCTTGGTGAAGAGTTGAACAAGCTAGAATTTACAGAATTTATATACAGTGAACCTGAGTTTATATACCAAAATAGTAAACTGTTACATTTAAAGGAAGTAAATTATTATATGCTAAATTTTTTGGTTTCGTCAATATTAAGAAAACCCAGGGATTTACTTTTTCATATGCAACGGATTACACTTTGCTATGATCAAAAAAATGAAGAACAACTCTATGCGGCAGTTGTCGATTTTTTTGTTGTTTTACAAAGTGCTGGTGCTTTAATTAAGCAAAGGGTTTTAGCGGGTTCCAGAAAAAAACTTTCACCATTATTATGGCAACGTTTACAAATTTATCTTACTGACCATAATTTAATCCAAGGTAATGCTTATACTGTTTTAACTCATGGTATTGAAAGTAATATGGAATTAGTTGTTACTCAGGCTGATAAAAAGTCCTCATTAGACTATAGCCCACTTCAGGTAGCCCGAGATTTTATTGAATACAGTCAATTGGACGAAGCAAGAGAAATGTTAGAATCAGCAATTTTGAAAGATCCTGATGATACTGAATTACATGAAGATTTACTCGAACTCTATAAATCAACCCAAAATATTGAAGATTTTTATAAAATGAAGTTTAACTTATCTGAAATCAATCATCCCATGCAAGCGGAATGGGATGCCTTAAATTCATATTTTACACAATAATAATGAAGAGCAAATCCAAAAAAAAGACCCTACCGGTGTGTCTCTATGGAATGGATGGGCGAACTCACAAAGCGATGCTGATGTTTTTTCAAGGTCCGTGTAAAGGCGTAGCGCAGGTCGTTAATGAAAAAGATGCTGAAATTGATATTATTGATGCAGATGCAATCGGTGCAAAAATCAATCTGGATCAGTGTTTAGCACGAAACCCAATACGACCAATTATTATTGTTTCGCTAGAAATAGTCAATTTCGAAAATACGATTTATGTCAAAAAGCCTGTCAGTACGGAAACAATGCTTGCTGCTTTTAAAGAGGCAGAAAATTGGCTAAAAGGAAGTCAGAAAAAATCTTCGCTAATCAAAAAGCTGAAAAAAACAGCGGATATTATAGAGAAGGCAGAGAAGCCTGAAATAAGCAGTCAACCCGCGTCAAAAACTGAAAAGATAAAAATCGATGAACTATCCACTGAGAAAAAGGCATATGTCAATGCTTTAGAACAGAAAAAAACCGAGAAACATAAGGCTGCCAAGATGATAAATGAGCAGAATTTTTCGAGTTTTATTGGTCTTGTATCAGGCGTTGATTTTAATAATCCTCGTCAGTGGCGAAAGGCAAGTTATAATCCGAAGCAGTATTATCAGGGTTATGTTCAGTCATCGGTTAACATCGCCTTAAATAAGGGGCAAATCCTTAAGCTTAATTCTGGCTGGAAGCCATTAATAATATTACCGCATAGCCACGAAGTTTGGCTTGATGCTGATGATAAGCAATTACGGGCATTTGCGGGCGTGGTAGTTAACGCGGAACGAGAGTCAGAATCAACTGTAATGAGTTTATCGCCAGTCAACCCTAAACAAGAAGTATTCTCATCAAAATTAGATAAATTTCATGAAGTTAATGCATTTTTATGGAAATTAGCTTGCTGGACTTCAAAAGGTCGATATCCTATTGCATTAGATTTGTCTTCACCGATCTATCTTAAACAATGGCCTAACTTCACCCGCCTTGTCATCACTCCTCATGCCATGAGAATATCAGCGCTATTAGTGTCAGGCCCTCGAACTATAGAGGCAGTTATTAAAACTCTTAAAATTCAGCCGCAATATGTTTTTATTTTTATCAGTGCTGCTTATGCAACTGGTTTACTAGGGCTAGCACAGAGACAGGTTGATAAAATTATCCAGGTAGAAGTACCTGCGGTAAAATCAGTGAAGAAAAAAAGTCTTTTAAGTCGTATTATGAAAAAGCTTCGGAGTTAAAATTTAATAACATGAGTCAGTATAAAATTATTTTTACAGGTCCGGTCGGAGCCGGTAAAACAACGGCAATTTCATCTATCAGTGACGTTCCACTTATTAAAACAGATGAAGCTGCGAGTGATATGACTAAGTCTAGGAAGGCAGAGACGACCGTTGCAATGGATTACGGTATTATGAATTTAAACGGAGAAGAAAAAATTCATCTATACGGTACGCCAGGGCAGGAACGATTTGATTTTATGTGGGATATTTTAACCAAGGGAGGGATTGGTCTGGTTTTATTACTGGATAATTCACGTTCAGATCCCTTTAAAGATATGAAGTTTTTTTTAAATTCATTTGACCGTTTTATACAGGAAACAGGTGTTGCCATAGGCGTCACGCAAATGGATATTAGCACTCGCCCTACTATCGATGAATATCATCAGCATTTACAGGAAAATAATATCAAAGTACCTGTTTTCTCAGTTGATGCACGTCAAAAAGATGATGTATCTATCTTAGTGCAAGCCCTTATGTTTGCCTTAGACCCTGGTTTAGACGAGGAGTAATCAAATGAGTAGCGCCAAATTAGCGGAGGATTTATATATTTATTTAACGCCTGCAGGTTGTTATTATGCGGTGTCTTCAGCAGACAAGGATCCGGCGAGACAGTTTTTACTTGCTTTGTTAGGGAAAGATAAAACCCCAAAATTGAATATAGAGACTTTACAAGACTTAATGGCCAGTGATAATCCAGATAAATGTATCGCTTTATTGCAGAAGTGTCAACAGCTGGGCTGGGTACAAGGTATGAAAGAAGAGCGCAAAGCCCCGGCGGGCTCTATGGAAGATTTGTTGCCTAAGCTATTAAGTAAAGTGTCTGCAGAAGGTAAGATTTTAATTGCTGATGATCAAGGGTTTTACTTAGCTTGTATTGGCTTTCCACATGAAGTGGCAGAAGAAATATCAGCCTTGACAGCTGAACTTGCTGTTATTCATGAACGAAGAGCGGGTGTCTTAATAAAAAACCTTGGATTACATAGTCATGCCTGGGCTATTGTAAATGCATCTGGGAATAGTAGGCTAGGGTTTTGGCCTATCTTTATTGGTAATACTCAATTTGTTATTGCTCTTTCGGGTATTCCACACTTTAAGCAAAGTGAATTTGTTAGCTTAATATGGCTGTTAAATGTTCGTTATGCTAGAAATAAATAAAATAATAGGCTACCAACTTAAGACGGGACAGACCTTCTTGCATAACAATGTAGGGTGTCCCGTCTTAAGTTGGTAGCCAAATAATAACAGACTAAAATTGTAGAAGGAGAAATTTATGCGTGAAGAAATGTTAACGACGACTCTAAATGAGTTAAACGGGACCTCAGCTGATATTGAAGCATCGGGTATTATTTCTACCGATGGTTTAATGATGGCTTCCGTTTTACCCGCCAATTTAGATGAAGATAGGGTAGGTGCGATGAGCGCCGCTATGCTCTCATTGGGGGATAGAACAGCGCAGGAATTAGCGCGTGGAGAATTAGAGCAGGTATTGATTAAGGGAGATAAAGGCTACGTATTGATGACTTACGCAGGGGATGAAGCCGTATTAACCGTTTTAGCGAAACCGAACGCTAAATTGGGTTTGATTTTTCTTGATGTAAAACGTGCTGCAGAAAATATTACTGAATTATTGATTTGATGGTGACTTCTATTAGCTGTTAATGTAAGTTACTACCAAGAAATTCTCGTTGATGTAATACTTATTAAATTATTAAACAA
>CAYZUM010000193.1:0-5841 GCA_964481455.1 uncultured Methylomonas sp.
AGCAAGTTATTTTTTTATTTTTATCCTTTGCCCTAAAATTTAAAGTAGATACGATTAAACGTTTAACACGTCGAACAATCTGTTTTTCAAAAATAGAAAAAATGCACGATATTGTCATAGGGCTATTCATTAATAAAGTCGAATTTGGACGAGACATTCATGCCTAATAACAGATTTGACCCACCACCAATTATTGCTATAATAAGCGGTTATCAAAATTCATGTTAATTTGGATTTAAACCCCCAGGTTATTTAGAAAAATACTTGTCGTTAAATTGATTTAACGGCTTTATTATATAGACGGACTCATGTCAGAATTTGCGAAAGAAATTACCATAGTTAATCTCGAAGATGAGATGCAGCAGTCGTATCTAGATTACGCTATGAGCGTTATTATTGGGCGGGCTCTTCCTGATGTTAGAGATGGTTTAAAGCCTGTTCATCGCCGTGTTTTGTACGCGATGCATGTCTTGGGTAATGACTGGAATAAAGCCTACAAAAAATCAGCACGTGTGGTTGGAGATGTCATCGGTAAATACCATCCTCATGGTGATACTGCTGTCTACGATACTATTGTGCGTATGGCACAACCGTTTTCTTTGCGCTATATGCTGATCGATGGACAGGGGAATTTTGGATCAGTCGATGGTGATTCACCTGCGGCTATGCGATATACCGAAGTGCGCATGTCAAAAATTGCACATGAAATGCTGGCTGACCTTGATAAGGAAACAGTCGATTTTAATGCCAACTATGATGAGTCTGAATCTGAGCCGGCAGTTTTACCGGCTAGAGTGCCTGCACTTTTAGTGAATGGTTCTTCGGGGATTGCAGTGGGGATGGCGACTAATATTCCACCCCATAACCTGGGTGAAGTGATCAGCGCATGCCTGGCGCATATAGATAACCCTGAAATAGGTGTCCGTGAATTAATGGAATTTATTCCAGGGCCAGATTTCCCCACAGCGGGCATTATTAACGGTGTTTCGGGTATATTAAATGCTTATACCACTGGGCGCGGGAAAGTACATATCCGTGCTCGTAGCCACATAGAAGATTATAACCAGGGGACTCGACAGGCGATTATTGTCACGGAATTACCTTATCAGGTGAATAAAGCACGTTTAATAGAAAAAATTGCTGACCTGATTAAAGAGGCAAAAATTGAAGGTATTTCAGGTTTGCGTGATGAATCTGACAAAGACGGCATGCGAATGGTCATAGAATTGCGTCGTGGTGAAGTGCCGGAAGTTGTGCTTAATAACCTGTATAAACAAACACAACTGCGTACCGTATTTGGGATAAATATGGTGGCTATTTTAAATGGTCGCCCCCTGTGTATGAATTTAACAGAAATTCTGCATGCTTTTATTAATCATCGCCGTGAAGTGGTTACCCGGCGTACTCTTTATTTATTGCGCAAGGCACGTGAGCGGGCACATGAGCTGGAAGGTCTGGCTGTCGCCATGTCCAATATTGATGAAATGATTACACTGATCAAAACGTCATCAAGTCCAGCAGAAGCCAAAGCTGGTTTATTGGCTCAAAGCTGGAATGCTGGGTTGGTTGCTTCTTTGTTGGAACGTGCGGATGCAGGTCGTTCCAGGCCTGATGGACTAGGCATTGAATTTGGTATTCATGGAGCTGAATACCGTCTTTCTGAAAATCAGGCGACGGCTATTTTAGCCCTACGCTTGCAACGATTGACAGGTTTAGAGCAAGATAAAATCATTGATGAATATAAAAAGCTGCTGGGATTGATTGATGAGTATCTTGAAATCCTTGATAGTGCCGCGCGCTTAATGGAAATCATACGTGAAGAATTAGAGGCCATTAAGGAAGAATATGCCGATGAACGACGTACTGAAATTGTTATTGATCATTTAAGTCTAAGCGAAGAAGATTTTATTACCGAAGAGGATGTGGTAGTGACCATGTCTCATGAAGGCTATGTTAAAACACAGCGTCTTGAAGATTACCAGGCTCAAAGACGTGGGGGGCGCGGAAAATCAGCAACGGCAACGAAAGAAGAAGATTTTGTAGAGAAGCTGGTGGTTGCAAATACCCATGATACGATTTTGTGTTTTTCTTCTGCGGGCAAAGTCTATTGGCTAAAAGTGTACCAGTTACCTATTGCGAGTCGTGCCTCACGTGGTAAGCCCTTTGTTAACTTGTTGCCACTAGAAAAAGATGAAAGAATCAGCGCTATGCTGACGGTGCATGAATACAGTGAGACGCAGTTTATTTTTATGGCCACTGAAGCGGGGACAGTTAAGAAAACGCCGCTAAAAGAATTTGAGCGTCAGCGAGCAAACGGTAAAATTGCCATTGATTTACGCGAAGGTGATAAATTAGTCGGCGTTGCTGTAACAGATGGTGAGCAAAATATTCTGTTATTTAGTAATAGTGGAAAAGCGAATTGCTTTAGTGAAACAGACGTTCGGTCTATGGGAAGAACCGCAACCGGAGTACGGGGTATGCGCCTGACTGAAGGGCAGAAAATTATTTCTTTAATAACATCTTCTGAAGGTACTGTCCTTAATGTTACGGAAAATGGGTATGGTAAGCGCACAAAGTTAGCAGAATTTACACGCCATAAACGGGGTGGGCAGGGAATGATTGCTATGCAAACTTCAGAACGCAATGGCAAGCTAGTGGGAGCGGTATTGGTTGCTGAGCATGATGAAATCATGCTGATTTCTGATGGCGGTGTTTTAGTGCGTACAAAAGTTGATGAAATTTCTGTTGTTGGGCGTAATACTCTGGGTGTTAAAGTGATACGCTTGGGCAATAATGAAAAACTGATTGGTGTAGATAAAATTGATGGTCTAGTTGAAAATGAGTTTGAGGAACAAACCGAGCTGGACAATAATATAGTAGATGATCAAGCTAAAGACACGGATGGTATAGCGAGTGAAGCGTTGGATAAATTAGACCCGGAGTCGGGTGAGAGTGAATAATGTCGAAAGTATATAATTTTAGTGCCGGGCCTTCTGTATTGCCTGAGTCCGTATTAAAACAAGCACAAGCTGAAATGCTGGACTGGCAAGGTACAGGTATGTCGGTGATGGAAATGAGTCATCGTGGTGCTGACTTTATGGGAATTGCTAAAACCTTGCATGAAGATTTACGGGAATTAATGAGTATTCCTGATAACTATAAAGTACTTTTTTTACAAGGAGGGGCTACCGGGCAGTTTTCATTTATTCCGGCGAATATATTAGGTGATAATAATAAAGCGTGTTATATCAATACCGGTGCCTGGTCTCAAAAAGCTATTAAAAGTGCACAGGCCTGTTGTGAAGTGATTATTTCTGCCAGCTCAGAAGAAAATAATTTTACCAGTATTCCAGAGCGCTCTAGCTGGAATATTGATGAGCAAACTGGATATTTGCATTACACGACAAATGAAACGATTCATGGCGTAGAATTTCAGGATATTCCTGATGTGGGTGATTTACCATTAGTGGCAGATATGTCTTCAAATATTTTATCTCGCACTGTTGATGTCAGTAAATTTGGCCTGATTTACGCAGGAACACAAAAAAATATGGGGCCTGCTGGGGCAGCCGTGGTCATTGTTAGAGATGATTTAGTCGGTAAAGCTCAAAAAGGACTGCCTGATATTTTTAATTATGAAATACAGGCTAAGCAAGAGTCTATGCTGAATACTCCAGCGACGTATACCTGGTATTTAGTTGGGCTCGTGTTGCAATGGCTTAAAGCGCAGGGAGGTGTTGCCGCTATGGAGCAAGTTAATAAACGTAAAGCGCAGAAACTTTACACGGCTATTGAGCAGTCTACTCTCTATAGTAATCCAGTTGCAATGGCTGACAGGTCACGTATGAATATACCTTTTATTCTTAGTAATAATGAGCTAGATAAGGCTTTTCTCAGTGCTGCAAAAGAGCAAGGCTTTTTATCTTTAAAAGGTCATCGTTCTGTTGGCGGGATGCGAGCGAGTATTTATAATGCAATGCCAGAATCAGGTGTTGATGCTTTAATAGACTTTATGGCTGAATTTGAGCGAACTCATTAAGTTAAGATAGCGCGCAATAAATAACACCCCATATTGCGCAGGATTTTTGTTTGTCTTCGAGACGTAGAAATAGGCGGATAGCTGGCTACGAAACTGTTTCTACAACGCAGAAGACGAATAAAAAGACTAGCAAGATGGGTGAGTGTGTGTGTGTTGCGAGGTACCTAAGGATCGAGGATTTAATAATACCCGAAAGTATGGCGTAGGTATTGTGACTTCATAGGCGTGTTAGGAAAACAGGCGCATAGGAATGGGAATCAAATAACGTGTGCATTCTGACGTGTCTTTTTGTTCGCCTTCTGCGTTGCGGAAACAGTTACGTAGCTAGCTATGCGCCTGTTACCGCGCCTTGAAGGCAAACAAAAATACTGCGTCATAATGCACAACTTATTCAATTCCCATTCCATAGTAGGCTACGTAAATGTATTTCTAACGCGGCTGTGGTGTCAAAAGACAAGTCAGACTCGGGTATTATTGAATTCTCGTTCCTAAGATATTGTGGGGAGGTCGTTAGCCTATACAGTTCTTTGTATGTTGTAGACTGAATTTTCTCCCTATATTTTTCTCATCCGTTGTTTTTTCCTACCTACTTTTTTAAAAATGACTAGTGTAATTCCCCTTGCTGAATTAAGAAATCAGATTGATACAATCGATCAAAAAATACTGCAATTCATTAATCAGCGGGCGTCGTTGGCTAAGGAGGTTGCCAGGACTAAAATTGCGTCAGGTGAAGAGAGTTGTTTTTATCGGCCGGATAGGGAAGCACTGGTTCTGAGGCGCATAAAGGAATTAAATCCTGGGCCTTTAGATGATGATACTGCTGCACGGTTTTTTCGTGAGTTAATGTCTGCCTGCCTGGCGCTGGAAAAACCTTTGCAAGTGGCTTATTTAGGTCCTGCAGGTACCTTTACTCAGCAAGCTGCCTATAAACATTTTGGTCATGCGGTGAGTACAGATCCCGTTGCCACGATAGAAGATATTTTCCAGAGCGTGGAAGAAGGGCAGTGTCAGTTTGGTGTTGTGCCCATTGAAAATTCTACAGAAGGGGTAGTCACACACACATTAGACCGGTTTGTATTATCTCCGTTGCAAATTTGTGGTGAAGTGGATATTAGAATACAACATAATCTGATGGCAAATGTTGCTGAATTATCCGAGATTACGGAAGTGTTTTCGCATAGACAGTCATTTTCCCAGTGTCGTAAATGGTTAGACAAGAAATTACCTAGCGTGGTGTGTACTGAAGTCAATAGTAATGCAGAAGCGGCTAGAATGGCATCTTCTCAACAAGGTACTGCTGCAATAGCGGGTGAAATCGCCGCTGATATTTATAATGTTCCGATTCTAGAGCAAAGTATTGAAGATGAAGCGAATAATACTACTCGTTTTGTGATTATCGGGCTATTAACGTCTACTGCTACCGATAAAGATAAAACATCATTAATGGTAACGACTAATAATCATGCAGGGGCTTTGTATAGTATATTGGAGCCTTTTGCTAAATATGACATTAGTATGAGTAAAATTGAATCTCGGCCTTCACGCCAGGGATTGTGGGATTACCTCTTCTTTATCGATATTGACGGACATCAAACTGATCAGGCGATTACTTCGGCATTAGATGAGTTGAAGGCGAGCGTCACAATGGTTAAAGTTTTAGGCTCGTACCCTAAAGCTATTTTATAAAATAAATAATTAAGGTAACGCGCAATCAATAAACTACCCATATTGCGCAGGATTTTTGTTTGCCTTCGCTGAAAATCAGGGAAACGGAGCTTAGCGAAGTGATGATTTTTAGTCCC
>CAYZUM010000194.1:0-5818 GCA_964481455.1 uncultured Methylomonas sp.
TTTGTTTCCATCTCCCTTAGTGCTAGCAAATAGCCTCCCAAACAGGCAGCAACAAGCACTGACAATATTCTTCAAATTCACTCTTTAATAAATTATCCATAGTTGCTAAATCTTTATACAGCAAAGCTAATTCAGGCTCATAGCTTTTCTCTATAGACTCAGTTAAAGCACCTTTTGCTTTATCCAATGCAGAAACAGAGCTACGGCTTTTCGGTTTATTTAAAGCCTGTTGCTGTTTGATATAGGCAAAGGCAGCCTCGGTAAAAAAAGCATCTGGTTGAAGTTGTCCTTGTTGATAATAGTGTATAAATTGTTCTAATTCATCACCTTGAATATGCTTAGGTAAAAAGCTGAGAGAGTCATCCTGACTAATAAGGTGGGTGATATGTTCATTCTGTCGATTGAGTATTAAATGCTGTAACCAGGCAAGTATAAAGTCTTTACCTTTTAACGGCGAATAGCGATACATTAAACTGCCTTCACTGTATTGATGCGCTATTGTGCCCACGAGGCGTACTGATCCGATCTTTAAATCAATCGCAATAGGTTCTTGTTTGGTGCCTGCCTGTTTCGATTCAATTTTTTCAACAAATTGCTGTATTTCCTGTTCTCTTGCATTAAAT
This sequence comes from uncultured Methylomonas sp., assembly GCA_964481455.1. Lineage (GTDB taxonomy): Bacteria > Pseudomonadota > Gammaproteobacteria > Methylococcales > Methylomonadaceae > Methyloprofundus. The sequence goes on from CAYZUM010000194.1 coordinate 624, forward strand.
TCTATTACGCCTAACTCACCCGAAATCCAGCGACCTTGTGCTTTTAGCTTAGCCAGTGATAAATTATCCTCCTGTAGCATGGCTTCTACCCATTGATCATTGAGCAGGTAATTATCCATGCCTTCTATGCTAAAAGGTTCGTGCTCTTGTACATCGGCTTCAATACCTTGTAAGCGAATGTTCAGTCTTTGCTGCAGAAAATATTTTTGTGGATGACGATAAAAACGTAGTAAGTCTTGAACCTCCACCAATGATTGTTGTTCCGCTATGGCTTGTCCCTGCCACCAGGGGTTTTTATCAGTTTTGCTCTGACTTAAAGCTCGTGCGGTGGCAAAATCTGTCTTGCTATAGCTGACTAACAATTTATCACCGCAAAAGTAACGAGGACTAAAGCTTTGCAGTGGATGTTTGATCACTAAATCATGCAGTTGATAATGAGCCTGCATAATATCCAGTAGTTCGTGAATCACCACTGAAGCAGGAATCTCCTCATTTTCACTAATAGACTGACCTATATAGGTGATAATCACTTGCTGACGTGCGGAGAGCAGGATTTCTAAAAACTGATAACGATCATCTGCACGGCGTGAACGATCTCCCGGCTGAAAATCTTTGCCTAGTAAGTCAAAAGTGAGATGATGATCTATATGTGGGAATTCGCCTTCATTCATGCCTAATAAAGCAATGACTTTAAAGGGGATGGAGCGCATAGGCAACATGGAACAAAAGGTTAATTGGCCCCGTAAAAAGCCATTAGAGGATTTTACGACACCAACCTGTTCTTCCAGCCAGGCGAGAATAACGGGTAATGGAATTGGCTGATGATGTATTTCAGCAAGTTGCTCTTTTAACTGCAGAAAAATTTCATTCATCTGCTGCTTTTGTGCCTGTTGTGCTGCTTCCATAGTTTCAGCAGGAAATAATAAGTCGGCATAAGCCAGTAAATGATCACCCCATTCGTCCAGAGTATAGCTCTTAGCTAGTTTGTTACTCGCTTTAAAGAGTAACTGTAGATAATCGTGAAAGCCACCTAATGCAAGAGCTGACGAGCCTTCAATCTCGCGGAAAGGTAAAATCCCGGCAAAAAAGCTCTCTTCAGTACCGACAGCATAGCCCATTAACAGTCGATCTAACCCTGCTTGCCAGGTGTTCTCGGGTGATTCTGGTATCTTAAACTGCTTTTTATGTGCCGCTGATTTTCCCCAGCGTATATGTGTTTCTGCGACCCAGTAACGGATTAACTCTACACCGGCTTCTGTTAAACCAAAGCAATGATAAACCTCTGGTTGACTTAATAAGTCCATCACTTCTTGCCAGCCAAAACGGCTTTGGGTCAAACGTATAAAGCGTAGGAAAGCATCAAAAGTGCTATTACTGCTCCGTAAACTACGATCCGCAATAGCATGTTGAATATCATCAAACACACCACTTATAAAGGGCGCATATTGTTGTATATCGGGAGCCATCACTACGATATCGCGCAACTCTATACTTGAATCTGTTTCTAGTGCGTGTAATAACTGATCTTTTAAGACTTCTACTTCACGCATACGCGAATGGCAGGAGTGTATACTAATAGAATGGTCCTTTTCTATTGGCATGACAGTGCTTAGGTTATTGAGCATATCATTTTGTAATTGTTGTAAATTACTTAAATTTTTCGCTTCATTTTCTTCAAAACTGTCTAGCTCAAGTGTAAAGGCGCGGTCCAGTAACATCTGCTGAAACTCTCTGCCTTGCTGTCCCAGGCTTGCTAATAAAGGATGACCATTTTCAAATGCTTCTAAGTCCGCACGTTTTTGGGCGACGATATCCGCCCAAAAAGCCTGTGCAGGATTGAGTAAATAAAAATGCACATCGGTATGTCTGGCCAGTCCCTGTAAAAATCCCATAAACAAAGGGGGCATGGTATTGAGCCCAAAAATAGAAATTCTTTCAGGGAGTTGATCTGCTAGTGCGCCTTCTTTTTGAGTGTTAAAGGTGGCGATGGTTTGTAGCCATAGTGCGCCACGATGTTGCTCATCTGCCTGTGCGATGATAGACAACCATAAAGCCTGTTGCCATTTTTCAGTGTCATTAAAATACTGTAGCTTTCCCTGCTGCCAGTTATTTAACAGACTTGGACGCATCATTTGATATTGGTCGAATATCTGCGCCAGATGCGTGGCCAATTGAAAGCGTTTTAAATCGGTATTTTCGCCACTGAGGTATTGCTGAAGAGGGAGAAAAACAGGCTCATCTAGTTCGCGCAATAATAACTCAAAGCGCCATACCATTAACTCTCTGGCAAATATATCTGTTTGTAATTGCTGATTCAACCGTCTTGCCATCTGGCTAAAAAACTTACCGGGAAAAAGAAACTCAAAGTTGGCAAATACCTGAAATTTTGTCGCCAGTTGTTGAGATAACCAGCGTTCCATTCCCTGGCTTTGAATGAGAAGCACTTCTTTGGCAAAAGGGGATGAGAGCGGAGCTGTATTGATAATGGTGCTTAGGTGCTCTAGCAAATTTTCCGTTTTATTGGAGCTGTGTAGGATAAACATGGTTTTTCAGGTTAGGAATAATTTAACGGTGAGTTATGCAACAATGATTTAGGAGCGCGGATTTAATAATACGGAAAGCATGGCGCAGTATTTTTGCTTGTCTTCAAGGCGCGCTAACAGGCGCATAGCAGACTACGTAACTGTTTTCACAACAAAGAAGACGGACAAAAAGACACAAAAACGTGCAAGTTATAAAATTCCCATTCCTTAGCAGGGGGGATACAATAAGCTAACACTCGATGTTCCAGTTTTCAACTATAACTGGGCTTGAAGGCACCTAGATTTTGTTGCAATAAAAGTTAATCAATTGATTTTAAAGGTAATCTTAATTTTACCGAAATAAAAAAAAGATAATAAAATCAACATGCTACAAAAACTGGAACATCGAGTAACACGCTAAGCCCACACGTTCCATGTTTTCTAATGTATTTTTGGCCCTCTTCAATAGCCGGTTTGCACTATCATTTCAATGAGGTGGCTCTCTCTAAAAAGTGTAAACTATTTATGAAGGGTGCGGTATGTTTATTAAACATATTCCTGCCAATCCCCTGTCCTATTCGTCATGTATTTTCAATTTACCTGCAAGGAGTACAAAAACAAGTTTTTGTACGTTTTAAATAGGCGAAAACTTGTTTTGCACTCCATTGACCCGCGAGGTGGAATACTTCCCGTTCGTTGCGATGATCATTTAGAATTCGGTCGCTCGGCATTGACTATCAATGAACGGAAGTAGCATAAAGAGAAATCATATATTTAACAACAGGTTTTTATGAATATGATAGACATCCTACGTTTCCTATAGAGTTTATGTCCTAAAAGCTGCTGATTCAACAGGTACTTTTGATTTGGTGCAGGGGCGGATTTATCTCGGTAATGCGAATGAATTCGCACCTACACTTTTACTTTTTTTCCTTAACTGAACTAAAGAGTCAAAAGTTCTCGTAACATACTGAAACAAATGAATTTAAAAAATTTTCCATATCTGTTGATGAATTCGAAATAGATCATTAAATTCAATAGCTTAAAAAATATAGCATGTATTAAAGCTGTAAATTTCATGAGAACTTTTAACTCTCAAGTTAACTGAATGACAGGCGGGTATACTCCGATACCGGTTGGGCTGTCTGTTATTGTAAATACTGATCCCAATCTAAAGGTTGATTTGCGATGTCGCCTAGCATATCAAGTGCCGGAATTGGCTCGCCATTTAAAATCAGCTGACCATTATCTAATGTCATATTAGCTGTATAGGTATGACCATTACTAATAAGAGCATTGCCGCTCATAGGTGAATTTATGAGTTGTTCTATCGCTGTCCCGGCGACCATATTTTTATCAATATTAACGCGTAATTCTAACGAAAGTGCGATGATCAAGTCTTTGATAGTTTCAAGTTCAAGGAGATTTTCGGTAGCAACATAATTTAAGTCAAAATCGATAGTTGACCTACCTTTATCGTTACTAAGTTCTATCTTTATGTTACTTGTTAAGTCTGGGTTAACTAAAGCACTGATAGCATGCAGGTAATTGCGAATACTGGCCTCTAGTTGTTGCTGTGCCTGAGCAGAATCATTACTGAGTAGCGCTGCTTGTGACTCGCTTAAAGTCTGGCTAATATCAATAAGATGCCTGGTCGCTGATTTTTCAAGCCCTTTTAGATTAAAGCCAAAGTGAAATTTAGATTCTGGGAGGGTTGTACCTGCCCTATTTGCATTGATGAATAACTTGTTAATATCAATGTTAACGCTCTGACTGTAAAAATTGCCTTGTTCAGTCCCAGAGTTTGTAAAAGAAATATCTTTTAAGGAAATATCTTGCTGGCCGCTGTTGATCAATATTTCTGGTAGCTCAAATGTTACCGAACCCAGTAAGACAGCGCCCCGATAAAGCTCATCAATATCAAGCTGAGTAAGGGATTGCTTAGCGACAAGGCTAAAATTCTCACTGTTACTTGTCCCGGTAATATTCAATGCTCCTGTTGTCATATAGCCCTCTAGAAAACTTGCCGCGGAGTTAGTCGTCATCTCGCCAGTGATGCCCGCAAGGTCTAGTACAACATTAGAATTGTCATCTTGTAGAAAATCAAGGGCCTTTGCATCAATATGCAGGGTAGGGATATCAATGAATTCAGTAATATTATCGCTAAACCCCGTTAGTGTATTGGATATAAAGGGTTGTTTTCCTGCAAAAATAAGTGCAATAGTTGCTTTGCTTTTCTCTTCTATTGGTTCCTGGTCTAGTGAAGTTTTGATATAGCTTGTTCCTAATTTTATACCATCAGACGTCAGCATTAATGGGCCGTGATAGATGACATGATCTAAAGTTATTTTTAAAGGCTCTGTAGCATCAAATATTTCAGGATTAATACGGATAATGGATTTGGCCGTGCTACTGATAAACCCTTTGTTAAAAGATAACTTTTCAATCGTTAGAATCGGAACAGTTTCGTTGATTTTTTGCTGTGACTGGGCCAGCATATTATTAAAAATATCTTCTGTTTTATGAGAAGCAACCCAGGTCATGATTCCCCAAAGAACGGGGATAATTAATAAAATACTTAGTAATGATTTTTTCATAACTCTCTTTCCGTGATTACATTAATGATTGTGTACAAAATGGTGACTTAGGTAACTCGCAACACACACCCACCCA
>CAYZUM010000195.1:0-5799 GCA_964481455.1 uncultured Methylomonas sp.
TATCAGGGACTAAAAATCATCACTTCGCTAAGCTCCGTTTCCCTGATTTTCAGCGAATGAGTTTGTGGTAAAAACCTACTCCTCTCCAGCCCGTACATCAAACTCAATTTTCCAGCGCTGATCATCCCGGTTAGAAATTGCGTGTAACTCCAGAGTGCCTATTTCAGAGACGGCTGCTGATAAATGTACGGGAACAATTTCACCGGTTTGGCGACCTTCTTCAGATAAGGTGATTTCGATTTCATCCAGTTCTTCTAGTTCATCATCGGACCAGTAATCCAGGCGAGTTCCAACGATATCTTCGCGACGTGTTTTAGAGGCAAAGAAACGAAAACGTACCGGTTCTCCAACGACTAAACCAAACTCATCATTAGGAAGCTCTTCTTTGGTACCTTCTTCCATACCAAAGGGAGCAATACATAGCGCTTCAAGTTCCGGTGGCATTCCTGGAACAGCTGGCATGGCACTTTCAACACCGACAAAATAAGAGGCCGCAGTACCGCCTTTAATACGGACACCTTTACCTTTACGGGCAAAGCCGTAATAGGCAGCACCGCGAGCAACTGCCAAGTCTAAATCCAGTCCTGTTAATAAACGTGCTTCGGGGGCATCTTCCTTTTCTAGCCATGAGTTCAGAACACTCATCAAACGGTCAGCGAAACGAGACGCTTTTAACACCCCACCATTAAACAATACCGCTGTTGGATGAATGAAACTGGCACCCTCTGGGAGGGTGATATCATCCAGATCATCGATTGCATTTAGTTGGCGCGTTAAAAATGCTGCTAAGTGGCGTGTAATTCCCGCATCTTGAGCATAAGGCAGCCCCGTTGTTCTTAATCCTGAACGTGCGCGGCTAACTGGCTGTTCACTACTTTCAACTTCAGGTAAGAAACCTTGTAGTAAGATGGTATTCACTTCATCACGTGTTAATTCAGTACGTAAAGTACCACCTATCATTGAGGAACCACGATTGGCAACCACAATAGGAATATTATCAGCATCCTTATCGTCGCCAAGAATTTTTTCTTTTGCGGCTCGACATGCGTGGGTCAGTGCTTGGACTTGCCATGGCTCAAGGCGTTTGGCACCTTCTTTTTCCAGTTTGGCTTTAAGCGTATAGGCTAGAGCTAGATCCATATTATCCCCCCCTAAAAGAATATGGTCACCAACCGCAATTCGCGTTAATCCGAGGTTACCAGCTTCCTGGGTGACAGCAATGAGTGATAAATCGGTTGTTCCACCCCCTACGTCAATAACTAAAATAATATCGCCAACACTTGCATGGTTACGCCAGTCACCATCACTTTTTTCAATCCAGCTATACAGTGCTGCTTGTGGTTCTTCTAAGAGAATAGTACCTTCCAGTCCAACGGATTGTGCCGCTTCAGCCGTTAATTCACGCGCGGCAGGATCGAATGAAGCCGGTACCGTTAAAGTAATATCCTGGTCTTTAATAGGGTCATGAGGAAATTGTTTATTCCATGCATCACATAAGTGCTCTAAATAGGCTTTGCTTGCTTGAAAGGGTGAAACGCGTTCAACTTCTTCAGGTGCTTCACTGGGTAAAATAGCAGATTTGCAATCAACACCTGCATGACAAAGCCAGCTTTTTGCACTGGACACTAAACGTATTGGTGTTTTAGAACCTAAATTACGGGCAATTTCCCCGATTAAGTATTCTGGTTCAGCTGTCCAGGGTAAGGCTTTTTCACCTTCACCAATTTCGGCCTCATGAGCCTGATACAAGAAAGAGGGCAGTTGTGCCTTATCTTCAATAACACCTGGAGCAGTGAGTTGTGGAATATCTAAAACCTGCTGTACGATTTCATCTGCATCAGGGTCTGAAATATCGACATAGGATAAAACACAGTGCGTTGTCCCTAGGTCAATCCCGATTGAATAACGAGCCCCATCAATTGCTTCAGGAATAGCGGGTGGGTCAATAACATCATCGTCATTGCCTTCGTTTAATGCGTCAATTTTTTCATCAGCTGATTGTTCATCATGGCTAGTGTCAGTATTCGGCTCAGGGGGTTCATTATTTTCCTGGTTATCCCAACTAGGTGTTGAAAGTTCTTCTTGATTGTCAGTATTGTTATCGGTATTTTCTTCCTTGGTTTCTGATACCTTCTTTACGCCGCTAAAAAAACCCTTCATAGTTCAACCTCCGCTGCTGCAATTATATTAGCATTATGCCCTGCCGTTAATTTAGGTAATTTAATATCAGTTACCTGCCAACCCTTATGTACCAAAGTTCCTGAAAAAGGAGCCTGGCCCACAATATTTCCAGTTAAACGTACTTCAGATGCGTTAAAACCTTTCTTTAAGGTGATTTTAGAGCCTTCTTGTTCAGTTCGCACTACGGCTAAACTAAAATGTTCATTAATGGCTTTATTACAACCGGTATGGACAACTCTAACGGCAGCACCAACATCAGCATCACTATAATCATTAATGTCTTCTTTTAGAAAATCAATAAAACGTGCTTCTTTTTGTAATAAGCTTAATAGCTGTAGAGCTGCATCCGGTGTTGCTTCTTTAAGAACGATAGGCTCAGGAGCGGGTTGTTGAATAATTTTTTCGACTTCGACGATTTTTTCAACTTCAACAATTTTCTCAATAGCTTTAACTTCCGGCTCACGCTTAGGAATTTGTGTTGAAATAACGTGTTCCTTGTTGTCGGTATTTGTTTGTACTGTTTTTTTTGAGCGGCGGATTAAGCCGATCAACATAGCAAACAAAAGAATAATAACAGTGAGTGCCAAACCAAAAACGGTTGCTGCCAGATAAGCATGGACGGCATCAAAGGTGGTTGGAATGAGTTCCAGATCTATTTTATATTGGGTGTTATTTATAGGTATTTCTATCATATTGTGTGTACTTGTATTGTGTTTTTAACCGAGAGTGAGAAACGTCATATATACTTTATAATACAGTGGGGATTATTCGCCTATATGCAAGCAGGATTACCCAATACTTAGGAATGCACGGTATTAATGTATATCCAGCGGGTAGGGGCGGTCTTTAGCCGCGAAATAGAGAGTTAAATTATATTTCGTGGCTAAGATTACTGTTACGCCAATAGCATCAGGCTAAAAAATTTTAATGACTATTGTGTCGCGCCAGCTTTTCGAGAAGCCTTAGCAAACATGAGTGACTGTAAAATTTTGCGGGTCATATCAATACGTGTTTTTTTCAAAAAACGATCAATAATAATGTCAGGAACACCCTCGCGGCTAAAGGTTGTTCTGATTTTCGCTAGTGTCGATTCACATTGTTTAATGACAGCATCGGTTGCGACGCGTGAATCAATTTTTTGATAACCTTGTTTTTGTGCTTCTTTATAAACACATTGCCTATAATTATATTTATCTTCTTGAACCTGCTTGATAGTCGCTTCCGAAAGTGTAGAACCATTCCATTGCTTGTCTGTGGTCTGTGGTGCGTCAGCCGTTTTTTGTACTGTCTTCGCTGCTTCTGCTGGTGTTGCGTTATTGGTTCTATCGTCAGAACAAGCCTGTAGAAATAAAGCCGTTAAGAGATAGAATAGGTATTTTTTCATTGTGACATAATCAGTAAAGTGAATCTGAACAAGTGATTTTACGCGAATGCGAAGGAATGGACAATTATGCAGATTTTTTTCTGCTGCCTAATCCTAATACCATTATACTAGTGTAATAACAATTCGGTGGTAGAGCGGGCTTTAGTTCGCATTTTTTTGTACGACTATTTTCTATTATTGTCCATAGCGGTCTAAAGTCCGCTGTATAACAATTTTTATGCATATGACCCAGAATAGCTTTTATTGGCATGATTATGAAACCTTTGGTGTCGATCCACAAAGGGATCGGGCAGTACAGTTCGCAGGTATTCGGACGGATTTTGATTTTAATATTATCGGTGAGCCGTTAGTGATTTACTGCCAACCCGCTAATGATACCTTACCTCAACCTGAAGCGTGCTGTGTGACAGGCATTACCCCTCAGTTAGCATTAGAAAAAGGCATTTGTGAGGCGGAATTTATCGCCTTGATTCATGCAGAAATGGCTCAGCCGGATACCTGCACATTAGGCTATAACAATTTGCGTTTCGATGATGAAGTGACACGTAACCTTCTATATCGGAATTTCTTTGATCCCTACGAGCGTGAGTGGAAAAATGGTAATTCTCGCTGGGACTTGATTGATTTGATTCGTACCATGCATGCTTTGCGCCCAGAAGGAATACAGTGGCCCGTTGATGCAGAAGGAAGAATTAGTTTTCGCCTGGAAAAACTGACAGCAGAAAATGGCATTGAGCATGCTGATGCACATGATGCACTCTCAGATGTTCATGCAACCATAGCACTAGCAAAATTGATTAAACAAGCACAGCCTAAACTGTTTGAGTATTTTTTGCAAAACAGAGGCAAGCATCAGGTTAAGTCAATATTACAGCTCGGTAGCTATACGCCGATTGTACATGTTTCAGGCATGTACGGTAATGACAAACAATATCTGGCATTGGTCGTTCCGATCTGTCAGCATCCAGATAACAGCAACGGTATCGTGGTCTATGATCTGTCAATTAATCCAGAAATGATGCTGAGTTTGTCAGCAGAAGAGATTCAGCAGCGAATATTTACTGCCAAAGCTGATTTACCGGAAGGGACAGAACGTATTCCCTTAAAAACCATCCATATTAATAAATGTCCCATTGTGGCACCTGCTAAAGTGTTGCGTGTAAGCGATGCGGAGCGGTTAAATATTGATATCAATCAATGTCATCTTCACCGTGATTTAATACAGCAAGCTAGTGATTTAAGCGCAAAGCTGATGACCGTTTTTAGTAGCAGAAAGTTTGCTACTGAATCAGACCCTGACCTGATGATTTATAGTGGTGGGTTTTTTCCGCCTGATGACCGGAAGGCCATGCAAAAGATACGTGCTATCCAGCCCGAAGCATTAGCTGATTTTAAATTAAAGGCTAAGGATCCAAGATTAGCGACAATGTTATTTAGATATCGCGCCAGAAACTTTCCGGCAACATTAAATACAGAGGAAAAACGACAATGGCAGACATTTTGTGGAGAACGCTTAAGTGATGCAAATAAAAGTGGATTTCTGGGGTTCGGTGATTATCGACAACAAATTGCTGAATTAAGGCAGTTAGAAGGTGTTGATCAGCATTTGCTAGATAGCTTAGAACAATATGCGGATGATTTGCAGAGGAAGCTAAAGGTTAAGGGAATTTAAAATTATGTAGCCGTTCAGTTCCGCTCCTTTATTTTTAGTGTAGTTTAAATATCAGACTAGCTTTAATCCTAGATATAAACTATATCCTTTCTAAGGACCACTCCTTAAATTGAAACAATACTTAATAAATCTGGTGGTGGGTTAAACCTGTTATTTCACTTAAATAATTAGGGGAAGTAAAATATTTATATCATAATTCCTCGGATGAAATGTTATCAAGAAGTAAGTTGCCCAAATTGTCGCTGTAGCACTCTCCTGAAATCAGGTAAGAATGCCCAAGATATACAGCGATATCGTTGCAAAAATAGTGCCTGTCCAACTCAAACATTGATGCTGGATTATCGCTATAATGCCTGTGTGCCGTAATTATTCACACCCCTAGCACTTTTGCAGGCAAAGGTAGCGGCGGAACGGGCAAGCCAGCCCTCCTTTTGGTAATCACATCCGCCAGATATCGCCACGGTGAACAGTCACGTATCCGACAAGTTTCAATCACACTACCCAGTTTACAGCAATTCAGAGCATACCTCATAGCTACACTTTTTAATAAAGATCATTTCTA
>CAYZUM010000196.1:0-5798 GCA_964481455.1 uncultured Methylomonas sp.
TAAGAAGAGAAGATTTACTACCTTTGCTATAACTCCTTATCCCGAACTCAGGTTAATACTAAGGTAACTCGCAACAAATACCCCCCATCTTGCTTGTCTTTTTGTCCGCCTTCTGCGTTGTAGAAATAGTTACATAGCCAGCTATGCGCCTATTTCTATGCCTTGAAGACGAACAAAAATCCTGCGCAATATGGGTGGATTATTTATTCCGCGTTACCTAAGAATGAGAATGAGAATGAGAATGAGAATTTAATAACATGTGCACTGACTGCCGTCTAAATACCGGAGCTTGAAATATGCACAAGCTCTGTGTAGGTTGTGGGTGAGGAACGAACCCCAACATTATGCCGCTCGCTATATCACAGGCGCTAAAGGTCTCATTGTGTTGTAAGGAATGGGAATCAAATAACGTGTGCATTCTGACGTGTCTTTTTGCTCGCCTTCGGCGTTGCGGTAACAGTTACGTAGCTAGCTATGCGCCTGTTACCGCGTCTTGAAGGCAAACAAAAATACTGCGCCAGTGTGCACAACTTATTTAATTCCCATTCCTAAGCAACTGGACTTTGTGATTTGTGTTATCCCTAGTTGGGGTTCGTACCTCACCCACAACCTACACTTAAAATAATAGCTTGAATGGCTTGAGGTTTAAATGCACAAGTGATTAAACCCTCATTCCTAAGGAACGAGAATTCAATAAAACCCGGGTCTGACTTTCCGGTATGTTTAAACCCTCGCTTAAAAGAAAAGCCCTCTCAATATAACGGGGGATATATTCATTCTACTCACAATATTAACTTCTCCTGGCATGACATGCATATCCACGCGTATCATGCCATAAAGGCAAGAAACCAGGTAAACACCACACTACTTCCAGATACTAACAATATTGGTAAAGTCATCAGTCCAGGGTTTTATATCAAAATATAAGCCTGTTTTCTGCCAACGCCCTAGACCATTTTTATATAAAGGTGCCAGCGTGCTCTCCTTCTTCGCGAGTACAATCCAGTCAGTTGCAACAACCAGTGGAATGTCCCTTTTAGGCTTAAATTCTTGAATAAGTGCAGCGTAATGCAATTGTGTTGAGTGATCGGCCAAGACCTTTTTCAGGTCTAAGTGCCGATTAGTAATATGAAAAGCTAATATACCGTTTGCTTTTATTTTACTAAAATAAAGCTGTAAAGCTTCCTGAGTTAATAAATGTGTAGGCACTGAATCTGAGCTAAACGCATCAATCACTAGCAAATCAAATTTATCATTGGGTTCTGCCATCAAGGACAGTCGTGCATCACCGACAATCATGTCTGCTTTAGGTGTACAACGTTGTAAATAACTAAAATAATCAGCATCAAGGGCTATATCAATCACTACTGGATCAATTTCATAGAAAGTCCAGGCTTGCAGTGGTTTAGCATAACAGGCTAAAGCACCTGCACCTAAACCGACAACAGCCACCTTCCATTGCTGATTAACATCATCATATTCCTTAAACAATTGTCCCATTGGGCCTGGACGGCTGTAGTAAGTAAGGGGCTCTTGCTCAAGCCCTTTTGCCAGGCGCTGTGCACCATGCTTAGTTGTGCCGTGGAATAACTCTTTATACTTTTCGGGCCGCCCTTGTTCGTTTATCAGTACACTATCGCGTACCGATAACACACCAAAAAAAGTGCGCTGTTGATAAACAGTATTAGACATATGAATACGTAGTCCAACAATAAAGAATATAACCACACCCGTTAGTAAAGCCAGGCCGACTGCCTGGCGGCGGAATGCATACGTTAATCCTGCAAACATAATCAGTGCTGTACCAATATTATCCATATAGCCGCCTAAATCAGAGACGCTGATATAAATTATCCAGCCCAGCACAAATAACAGGATAGGAAAAATGGTCTGAATACCCCAGACCTTCCACTGATCACTACTGTCTTCCGCTTTTTCAGTTGGACGCAATAATAATGCAGCGACAATCATTAGCGGGTATTCATAAATTCCCTGAAAAATAAACGGCGCTACAAAGGTATTAAACATGCCCCCTAACATGCCAGCAAAAGACATAATCAAGTAAAACAAGGTTAAATACGCAGTATGCGGTCGATTTTTGGCCAATTCTCCATGGCAAACCATAATAGCGAGAAAAAATGCAGTCAGATGTAGCGTTAAATCCAGCCAATAGGGTAATATTGCTGGATTAATAAAAGAGTAAGCAATAAAGGGCAATAAAACAATAGGTTGCAACTGCAGGGATATACGGTGAATAATGTTTGCCCAGCGTGAGAACACTAATACAAAGGAGAGTAAATATAAGGTAAGCGGAATAATCCACAGCAGAGGCACTGCGGCAATATCGGTACTCACAAAATTGGTTAAACCTAAAAGCAAACTAGAAGGCACAAAAGCTAAAGCTAACCAGTGAAATTTAGTCAATAATGACGGTTCTTCTGATAAGACTTCTTGCTCTTCTCCCTCTGCATAAGTCTGCTGAGAGTAACGTATAAAAAACCAGCCACAGGCTGCAATTAACAGGATAAGCCCAATATAGCCACCTGTCCATGTCAATTTTTGCATGTTTAAGCCGATATTCGGCTCAATAATGAACGGGTAACTTAATAAAGCGAGTAAACTGCCGATATTGCTTGCGGCATAAAGATAATAGGGGTCATGACTAGTATGATGACCCACTTGTGAGAACCATTTTTGAATCAATGGTGAGGTCGTGGATATCACAAAAAAAGGAAAGCCTATCGAAATAAATAAGATCCCGACTAGCCATAAAGTAGGGTTAGTATCCGTTGGAGGCACCATACTTTCTGGCAAGGCAACCGGCAATGCAATCAAGCTAATGAATATAATCGCTGCATGTAACTGAATCTGCCGAGTATTGCTTAAACGGGTAGATAGGTAATGAGCGTACAAATAACCCAAAAAAACCAGCATTTGATAAAACACCATACAGGTATTCCAGACTGCCGGAGATCCACCCAGCAGGGGTAGCATAAGCTTACCAAACAGCGGCTGTAAAACAAACATCAGAGAAGCACTGATAAATAGCGTTCCTGCGAATAAAATAATTAAGGAAAAGCTACGTTCAGACGATGTTGAAATATTGACCATGGTATAAAAAACAGAAAAAGTGGGAACTAAGTAGCCGTATTGTAGAGGGTGTGGCTTGGATTTTCAAAAATTATACAAATACAACGTGAGGAGTTACCGTAGTGACTATCAACGGCGTTAACACCTGACGCACTAATTCTCGTTAGGAATGCAATCAATTGATCTGATTGTGTAGGATGGGTAAAGCGACAGTGTCCCCCTCAGCTTAGGCAACTCGCAATAAATACCCCCCCATCTTGCTTGCCTTTTTGTCCGTCTTCAGTGTTGTAGAAATAGTTACGTAGCTAGCTATGCGCCTATTTCTATGCCTTGAAGACAAACAAAAATCCTGCGCAATATGGGTAGTTTATTTATTGTGTGTTACCTTATACTCGATGTTCCAGTTTTCAGCTATAACTGGGCTTGAAGGACCTCGTATTTTGTTGAAATAAAAGTTAAAGTATTGATCTTAAAGGAAAACATAATTTAATCGAAATTAAAAATAGATAATAAAATCAACGTACTACAAAAACTGGAACATCGAGTTATACCAAATACGCCAACGATTGTGCTATATCAAAGATGGGCACGCTGGCGCTCTGCCCATCCTACGACGTTTTAAATAATGACGCGAAGTATGTGTTTTAAATTCCTTCCTGCCAAGTGACATCACTTGTATAAAGAAAGTCACAACATTCATTTCAAACTCCCCAGATAGGCAGTCACTGCAGCCATATCATCCTCAGTCAACATCTTAGCTATCCCCCGCATGGGGCCCTTTTTACGCGTTCCCTCTTTAAATGCTTGCAACTGTCTCTGCAAATAAGCGGGCTGTTGACCAGCAAGTCGAGGAGTAACTCCCATTCCTATTGCCCCTTGCCCATGACAACCAAAGCACATAGGTGCTTTCGACTCTCCTTTTTTAGCTAAGGCACTATCTCCACCGGCACTTTGATTCTCTAATGAAGCAAAATAGGCAGCCAAATTGTTAATATCCTTATCGGATAAATTGGCAGCCATATTTTCCATCATGCCATTTTCGCGAGTACCACTACGAAAGGCACGTAATTGATTAACTAAATAGGCAGGTTTCTGCCCTGCCAGACTGGGAAACCTTGGGCTCGTACTATTTCCCCCAGCGCCATGACAATTAAAACACATGCCTGCCTTTTCTTTACCCGCTGCAATATCAGGTGCAGCGAGTGCGTATCCTGAAAACAACAGAGATAGCAAAACACCACTATATAACTTTCGATACTTAATCATCCCTTCCCTCATATGAACTTAATAGATACCACAAATTTAATCTTACGCTCAAGTTAAAAATTGTTCAAATTTATTAAAGACAGTCTACTTAGGAATGGGGATTTTATAACTTGCACATTTTTGTGTCTTTTTGTCCGTCTTCTTTGTTGCGTAAAGAGTTACGTAGCCTGCTATGCGCTTATTTACGCGCCTCGAAGACGAACAAAAATCCTGCATTAAATGCACAAGTTATTTGATTCCCATTCCTGTCAATGTATATAAAATTTACTCAGTTATTGTAGTTGCGAATTCATTCGCATGGAACATAGAGCATCGTACCTAAAGCCTAGCATTACAAATTATTCAAGCTATTTCGTGCCCATCCATACCTTCGAAAAAAAAAGAATTTACCCTGAAGACCATGAAGCTGTTGCTTATCTATGTGTAACAAGGTTACTGTGGAGCGTAGGTAACGTAATCCAATCTTTGCACTACACGAAGCTTGTTGTAATATATTGATTATTCAGTAATCAATTTTTAACCTAATGGCAGTACAG
The DNA here is from genome assembly GCA_964481455.1 of uncultured Methylomonas sp. GTDB lineage: Bacteria > Pseudomonadota > Gammaproteobacteria > Methylococcales > Methylomonadaceae > Methyloprofundus. Next base: position 4,893 of record CAYZUM010000196.1, read on the forward strand.
CAGAGTTTGGTGATAAGCATTGCTTGCCATTATTGTTTTAACTGCAAATACTGATCAATTACCTTAGCTGCCCGACGTCCTTCATCAATCGCCCAGACGACTAATGACTGTCCGCGGCGACAATCACCTGCAGCAAAAACACCTTCAATACTAGTCGAAAACTCACCATAATTCGCTTTGATATTGCTGCGTGGGTCATATTCTAGCCCCATCATATCGGTCGCCGTCTGCTCTGGGCCCAAAAAGCCCATCGCCAGGGTAATGAGTTCTGCCTTCCATTCTTTCTCACTACCTGCAATTTCATGCATCTGAAATCGCCCACTGCCATCTTTCGCCCACTCAACATTGACTGTTTTAATACCTGCCAGGTTACCCTCGCCATCACTCATAAATTCTTTACTCAGAATACAATACTCACGTGGGTCTTTACCATAGCGATCCTGTGCTTCCTGATGACCGTAATCAACTCGAAAAATTTTGGGCCATTGTGGCCAGGGGTTATCACTGGCACGTTCAACAGGGGGTTCAGGTAATAATTCAAAATTAATGACATTTCGACAACCATGTCTTAAGGAAGTACCAATACAATCTGTCCCAGTATCTCCCCCACCAATCACAATCACATTTTTATCTTTGGCACTGATATATTGTCCGTTCTGATGCTTGCTATCCAGCAGACTTTTAGTATTACGCGTCAGAAAGTCCATCGCAGAGTAAATACCCTTAAGCTCCCTACCGGGAATAGGCAAGTCTCTTGGTTTTGTTGCGCCCGTTGCCCATAAAACAGCATCAAATTGTTGCAACAGATCATTCGCTGAAAATCAGGGAAACGGAGCTTAGCGAAGTGATGGTTTTTAGTCCCTGATAGGCGACAGGGCGATTCGCCAATCCGAAGTGCGCGATAGC
>CAYZUM010000197.1:0-5747 GCA_964481455.1 uncultured Methylomonas sp.
TTAAAGGAGGGGATTGATTTCAATTCCCTCTAAAAGAGAGGTGATATTTGTTAAATTTAGAGTGCTATGATTTTCTAAGTGGCTGTTATATGCCAATCTTAAGTCATCGAAATAACACTAAATTATCCAATTGATTTCACCGTTGAAACTTGGCAAGCGGCAGCTTATTTTTACCTCAACAAACGACGCATAGGAAGACCCTATCTGCTTGAATGGCAAGTGATAAAGGCTTGGTAGTTGTCAGGTTTTGCTTTCTTAGTTTCATTTTCCTCTTTTCCTTTTTTTCTCAATTTCTACGAAGAATGTGTTCCTATCTCAGACAACCTGATCTCGCGGATAATAATTTGATACTAAAATAAATATTATCAATTGATGTTGAGCCATGTGAAATTCAAATAACCTCCAATAATGATATGGATGCTGGTTACGTTTTCTCGCTACGCTCAAAAATCTAACCCAGCCTACGATCTTGGTCTCATATTATTCTCTTGGAAAATCTGCAAGGTTTTGATTTTATTAGACCGAGGTCAGGTGCTCTGTATCCCAAAATTGAATTTTACTCTGACCTCGATTATGTTGACAAATTAAATTTTGCCAGACAGATTGACAAATAATAATTTGTCACCTAAGATAGCAAAATATTATTTGTCAAGGAGGTGCCGGTGAGTATTATTGTAGGTCAGGCTGTCAGAAAGAGTGATTTTTGGGATAGAACGGATGAATTAGAAGACATCTGGGATGCCATAGAAAGCGGTAGCCATATTCTTATTTCGGCACCTAGGCGAGTGGGTAAAACATCTATTATGTATAAGATTCTTGATGAGCCAAAAGCAAATTACATTCCTGTTTATATTGATACCGAATCAGCAGACAGTCAAAACGAGTTCTGGCAGAAACTCTTTCATGCATTGACAGAAGAAGATTTTGTGAATGGGCTTGAAAACTCAGCAAAAACCTTATGGTCTAAACTCAAAGCGATAAAAATAACAAAAATCTCTGCAACGGGGGTTGAGTTAGGTGATGGTGAACTGCTGGATTATAAAGCAGCCTTCAAAAGGCTGATAAAAGATTTGGACAGTGATAAAAAATTGATCATTATGATTGATGAATTTGCCCAGACCATTGAGAATATAATCAAGTATGAAAATGAAGGCATTAAAAGTACCATCAGCCTGTTACAAGCACAGAGAGAACTCAGGCAAGATATTAAATTTTCTCAAAAGGTAAGCTTTATCTATGCTGGATCCATTGGTCTGGAAAGTGTGGTGGCAAAAATAGGGGCTATCAAACACATCAATGATTTAAACAGTCTAAAAATCTCACCCCTGTCTCGATCAGAAGCACAGGAATTTACCCAACAACTGTTTGCCAAGAACAATGTCAATATAACGCCTGATGACATCATGTATTTACTGGATAAAATTGAATGGCTTATTCCCTTTTATATTCAATTATTAGCACAGGAAATTAAAAGACTGCATCGAAAAGAAGCTAAGGTCACTCCTCAGATGATAGATCAGGCAATAGAAAATTCATTGCAACACCGACAACACTTTGAGACATGGTTCAGTAAAATAAAGGTGGCATTCAAAAATAATGACTATCTTTTTGCCAAAGAAATCTTAAATACGATTTCTGAAAACAGGACGATGACATCCCTTAACATTGCCAATATTGCTAGCAAACATTCACTCAATGATGACGATTCCAGAGAGATTATGCATTCTCTTATTGATGATGGCTATATTAATAATAACGATAATATTAACGAGTATCGCTTTAACTCAGCACTATTAAGAATGTGGTGGAATAAAAATGTCGCCCACTAATTATTCACGCTATAAATACACCCCTGATGAAATAGAGGAACAAGAATTTTTAGACAGGTTTGTGGTGAGAACGGATGATTTTAAAGAGCTTTTTGACGAATTAAAAAGTGTGGATTATAGCGTCCCGAATCAGCACACGATTATTATTGGCCAACGAGGTCAGGGTAAAACCACCTTACTCAGAAAAATCATGCTGGAAGTACAAAAGGATCCTCAATTATCCGCCTTTTTATTGCCGGTAAAATTTTCTGAAGAACAGTATCAAATCCGGTCTTTGTGTCGTTTATGGGAAGAGGTGGCAGATTATCTACAAACACTTTATGAAGATGAGTTTGAAGGTTTATTAGATAGAATGGAAGACCATTTTGACGATGATGACTATGATTTAAAATGCTTCTCTTATCTTGACACGGCTGTTAAGTCAAAAAATAAAAAACTACTGCTATTGATCGATAATATTGATGAGTTACTGGGTAAACTAAAAGAAAAAGAACAAAGGCGATTGAGAGAAATCCTACTGACCTCTTCAAGCTTTATCATTATTGGTGGTTCAACTAAAATGATTGAACAGCAATATGATTATGGCAAGCCATTTTATGAGTTTTTTAAGATTATTAAATTAACAGGCTTGAATAAAGAAGACAGTATTGCTTTTTTAACAACGATGGGGGATGCACAACAGAATAAAAAAATACAAGCCATTATACGCAATACCCCCGAAAGGCTAGAAACACTCAGACGCTTAACGGGGGGAGTGCCCAGAACACTGATGATGTTGTTTGATATCTTTGTAGATGATAGTGATAATGCTTTTGATGATTTACTTAAAGTATTAGATGATGCGACGCCCTTGTATAAACATAGAATGGATGATTTACCCGGTGCCTTACAGGAGATTACCCATACCATCGCCATGAACTGGGATGGCATGTTGACAAAAGACATTGCTAAAAAAACCAGATTGGAAAGCAAAGTCGTATCGGCGCAGTTAAAACAATTAGAGACTAAATACGGTCTTGTTGAATCGGTCTCAATAGGTAAAAACAAGATCTATCAAATAGAAGAGCGTTTTTTTAATATCTGGTATCTCATGCGTTTTGGTCGTAAAAAAGACCGACAAAAAATTGAATGGCTGGTGAAATTTTTAGTCTCCTGGTGTACCCCTGAGGAGCTTAAGGATAAAGCGGAGCGGTTTATGGGCGCGATACAAAAAGGAGGCATTAAGGAATATTATGTCTATCACATGTGTGAAGCACTGAGTTATGCAGGCTTAGGTGGAGCAATAGAACATAAGATGAAACAGGGAGTAAAAGACTATTTAAAAGGAATAGATTCTCATTTAGTGGGCGAAATATCTGATTCAGATAGAGACATACGTAAAAAAGTGATGACCTTATATGATAGTAATCATATTGATGAGGCTATTAAGCTATTAATTAAATCAGAAAAAAGCAGTTCAGATGTTTTATTTATGTTTGGTTATTTATATCAAGAACAAAAAGAGTATAGCAAAGCAGAAGAGACTTATTTAAAAGCCATAGACAGTGGTGATAATGGCGCTTTAATGAATCTAGGTAATGTATATTCAGAACAAAAAAAGTATAGCAAAGCAGAAGAGTACTATTTAAAAGCCATAGACAGTGGTGATAATGATGCTTTACATAATTTATCGTGGCTATATTTTGAGCAGGCATTAAAGATCAATAAAGCGATCATGCTGGTGTCTAAACACTATAAGAAAGGTAAAAATCACTATAATACTTATGGCCTTGCCACAATATTATTGTGGTCAGAAGACTTTGCTAACAGTGATGAAAAATTCTTAGAATGGCTGGAATATGAGGGTGCTTTAGATACTAAAGCGCATGTCATTCTCTATTTAACGCTATTAATGGCAAAAGGACAGCTTTATAAAGCCAAAGCCTTATTTGAGATACCGGAATATGAGCTTAAAAATCGCTATAAACCACTTTGGTATGCTTTAATGAGTTTGATGCAGGATGATTTTCCTCATGAGATAAAGAAGATGGGGAATGAGCTAACAGAAAGTGTTGATGAGATTTTGGTGAAGGTGGAAGAGTTACGGGAGAAATATGCTATATAGAAGAAGCACTAGGAGGCTGTCCAAGAATAGAAGCCGTCGCGAGGGAAAGCCATTTTGAGTCAGATTTTTCGATCATTTGAGGCGAAGTGTGTGCTCTTTAACGTTGTGATCGGGAAAGCTGACCAAAAGGGCTTTTCCGCAGTAGGTTTTCTATTCTTGGACAGCCTCCTAGGGAATGCCCGACCAGAATCGGTGCCGTATCCAAAGTTTCCACAAATCTAACAATATCTTCGACGTAATCCGTAATGCTCGTTCCGGCGAGGAGTTCCGAGTTCTCGTCCGAAGGTGGTTTGTCGGGTGGTGTGTTCTATTGACTGTGCATAATGAGGGGAATATATAACGCATTGTTTAATCAGCCAATAATTATTATGTTAACGGGTATTTCTTGGTAGTAACTTCCATTAACAGCTAATAGACTACACCACCAAAAGTTGTGTGGTTGAATTCATTAAAGTAGCTTCTTAATGGGACAACATACCTTATGTATTTAAACTTCAGTCCATTCCAGTGATCAATGATAAGCGTAGGTTGCGGGTGAGGAACGAACCCCAACAAGGGATAGCACAATCATAACACTCTGTTGCTTAACACATGATGACACACCTGGCACTGGTGATATAGTGAGCGGCAAAATGTTGAGGTGCGTACCTCACCCACAACCTACACAGAGCTTAGGTAACGCGCAATTAATAAACTACCCATATTGCGCAGGATTTTTGTTTGTCTTCCATGAGTAGAAATAGGCGCATAGCTGGCTACGAAACTGTTTCTATCAAAAAGAAGATGAACAAAAAGACTAGCAAGATGGGTGGGTGTGTGTTGCGAGTTACCTTAAGCTCAAGGTAAGTGGATGATAGTCAATGCACATGTTATTGTGCCTCATTCTCAAAGTGTCCTTCCTTTAGCCGCTTGCACTTATAAAAAATTTAGTAATTCTGTTGCCATCGATAAATTTAATAAGGGGGTGTGTTGTTGTAATTCTGCTTCGCTATTAGCGCCACAAGACACAGCAATTGCAGCGATATTCGCATTATTCGCCATTTGTATATCGTGAACTGAATCCCCTATCATTAATGCTTTTTCTCTTTCTACATCCATTTCCTTTATTATTTGCTCCAGCATAAGCGGTTGTGGTTTAGAGGCAGACTCATCAGCACACCGTGTTATATCAAAATAATGACTCAAGCCAGTTCCTTGCATAGCCCAATCTAAACCCTCACGCGTTTTACCCGTGGCGATAGCCAGTTGATATCCGTTGTGTTTTAAGGTGCTTAGCATCTTTTCAACACCGGCAAACAAGTGTTTCTTATCAATATTTTGAGAAAAAAACTTTTGACTATAGCTTGATGATAATTGTTGCTGAGTTTTTTCATCTAACCCAGGAAACAGTGTTGCCATAGATTGCTGTATAGATAAGCCTATGGTGTTTTTTGCAGCGTGTTCATCAGGCACTTTAAAATGATGCTCTTCTGCTGCAGCTTGTAAACATTGCACTATCCAGTCGATAGAATCGACTAAAGTGCCATCCCAATCAAAAATGATTAAATCAAAATTTTCTTTCATTGCTGTCTTTGTTTATATCTTGTTTAAATTTACTGGAAATTCATGAATCATGAGAATAAATCTTTTTTTATCAATAGGCTATATTTTTGCATAGTCTATAATCAGAGTTTATCAGTATATTTAAATAGGATATCTTTGTTTGATATTAAATAATTGTGTAAATTTGGGCATCTTTCATTTTTACTGAAAAGTAGTTGGTGGTGGGTCAAATCTGTTATTAGGCATGAATATCTCGTCCAAATTCGACTTTA
>CAYZUM010000198.1:0-5739 GCA_964481455.1 uncultured Methylomonas sp.
GTTCTCTATCCTATTGATTTGCTTGGGCAGCATTAAATGCTCTGAATCGCTGCTAAACGGTAACTATACTTTCCTTTATAAAGCATCACCCCTCAAATATATCCGTCCCTTCAGGCGCAACAAAATCAAATATCCCTGGTTCCAATACAGCAGGCACTTTGATGTCAGAAAATATAATTTGCGTCAATTGACCAAAGTTATCACTTAACTCCATACCATATAGCACATCACCTTTAAGACCTACCATAATGTACTTAAAGCTACTTTGCTGGCTTTTGGGCGTTAACCTAATCCATTCCAACCCCTGCTTCAGCCCTTGACTGCTAATGGTATATTTGTCATTCAAATTAACACTGCCACTTAATAATAAGGCAGGCGTATCACCAATAGAGTGATCAATTTTCTTAATAATAACCTGTTCTAAATCAGCATCATAAAACCATACGGTGCCATCTTTTGAAACAATTTGCTGTGCATACGGTTTTTCATAATTCCAGCGAAACTCACCGGGTTGCTTTAAATAGAAAACCCCATAACTGGTTTGTATAGTTCTTCCCGCCTCATCTAAAGACTTCTGGGTGAACTTAGCCTGTAAGGTTTTTGCCCGAGCAATAAAACCTTCTAATTTTTGTAACGCCGTTGATTCAGCATAAAGACTTGATGAAAATAGTATCATCAACAAAACCAATATATTTCTCATTAAAAAATTTCCTCTTTAAAATCATTAAACCAGGATTTTACCTTATTCACCGATGAATCCACACAAGGTGCATTTTCAACAGGCTCAGACCCCCGGACAAAGGGATAAACATGACTATCAGGACAGAGTTCATTTGCTTTTAATCCTGTTTCATTATCAATTGAGACAAGTATAACTGAATCAGGCATGGATAATAACACAGGCTGTACCGCAACCTGCTTCATTAATGCAGTCCATAATTTTAGTGCTCCGCTTGCGCCTGTTACCCCTGATGATTTATTATCATCACGTCCTACCCAGAACACAGCCAGATAATCGCCAGTATAACCCGCAAACCAGCTATCTTTTAAATCATTACTGGTACCTGTTTTTCCTGCCATATGCATATTATCAGGCATTTCCCGGTAAGCAGATCGCCCTGTTCCTTCGCGCATCACTTCTTGCATGACCCAGTTCGTCAAATAAGTTGCCGCTGGTTCTAATGCTTGCCTGAGTGCGTAAGGATAACGCTGCAACACCCTACCATCTTGTGCTAACACGGCATTAATAGAGCGGAGTGGCATAGCAAAGCCATCTCCCGCCAGCGTCTGATACATCTGAGTCACTTCAAAAGGACTCAATGTTAACGCGCCTAACAACATCGAAGGGTATAATTTTATTGGCCTACTGACACCGGTATCACGCAATGTTTTGGCAATTCTGCCAACGCCAATTTCCATCCCTATACGTACTGTGGCTAAATTATAGGATTTCGCTAATGCAGTATGTAAAGCAACATCACCATGTTCTTTATTGTCGTAATTACCAGGTTGCCAAAAGTTACCCTTTTCTGCCTTTATTTTAATTTTTCTATCACTGATAGGTGTCAGCAGTGTATATTTTTCCGGATATTCCAATGCGGTTAAATACACCAGTGGCTTAATTAACGAGCCAATAGGACGAACAGCATTCAAAGCTCGGTTAAATCCCACACTCTGGCTATTACGACCACCCGCTAAAGCAACAATTTCTCCACTCTCCTTACGCGTGACAATGGCGGCGGCTTCCAGTTTTCTAGATTTTTTTCGTCGTTCAATTTTAGCTAATTGTTGTTTGATACTTTTTTCTAAAGCATCCTGCACCTTGGTATCCAGTGTGGTAAAAACACTCAAACCCTCTGAACTTAAATCAGTGTCATCGTATTCCTGACGTAACTGACCTTTTACCAAATCAATAAAGGCAGGATATCGATTCGCAGGACGATGCGCAAAAGGAACAACCTGTAGTGGTTCTTTCAGCGCCTGTTGTAGTTGCTGTTCACTAATATCGCCCTGTGCAAACATCGCATCTAAAACAAGGTTACGGCGTTTAAGTGCTCGCTCTGGCTTTCTACGTAAATTATAATAGGTCGGACCACGAACCAAGGCGACCAGAGCAGTCACTTTATCTAAAGGTAGTTTATTGAGAGGACGGGAGAAATAAAACTCACTTGCCAGTCCAAACCCATGTATAGCATGTGCTCCATCCTGGCCTAAATAGACTTCATTAAGATAAGCTTCTAAAATCTCATCCTTTTCATAGCGGATCTCTAAAATCAGTGCCATCAAAGCTTCGTTTATTTTTCGCCTTAAACTACGCTCAGGTGTCAGATAAAAATTTTTCACCAATTGCTGAGTGATCGTACTACCCCCTTGCGCCATTCTACCTGCACGTAAATTGACCCACATAGCGCGCGCAATACCTTTAAACGAAATGCCAATATGCTGATAAAAATCGTGATCTTCTGTTGCCAACAAACCTTGCACCAAGGTTTCTGGCACCTCTTCAAGCTTTACTAAAACCCTATCCTCTTTATGTGCAGGATAAAAGCTGCCAATCTGCACGGGATCAAGACGAACAATGGCTAATTCCCTACCCGATTGTAAATCAGTAATAGAACGCACCTCGGTCGCAGAAAACTTTACACGGATATGCTGCACTTCCTGAGTTTTATCCCAAAAGGTAAACTGGCGTGTTTTCAGACTAATAGAAGACGATTTTTTGTGATAAGTTGCCTGTGAAGAGAGCTTAACATCCGGACGATAATGCAGCTTTTTCAATAACACTAATAACTGCGGTGCACTCATTTTTGCACCGGCATAAATTTCGACTGGGCTCGCATAAACACGTGCGGGAATTGACCAGCGTTTACCCTCAAATTGTTGACGTACGGTATAGTCCAGGTAGCCTACATAGCAAGCAAATATAAAAACACAAATCGCAGAAAATTTAAGCAATGGAATTTTAATCAACAACCACAACTTTTTGACAAGCGAAGGTTTTATCCTGGCTTTAGACTTAACTTTCGCTTTTGGTTTACGCTTTACTGGCGTTCCAGATTTAGCGGACTTTACTGGTTTAGCTACCTTTCTAGACTTTGGCTTTGCAGGCTTTCTTGGCTTTTTAATCTCAGCCATGGGTTATTCTACACTCATCATTTTATCAACTCTTTGAAATCCTCGTGGCAAACCCGTTCCACGTTTTGCTCGAACGCCAAGATAATTTCCCAGATCTTTAGGTTTCAAGGTCAAGGTCCGTTTTCCAGACACAAGTTTTAAGGGGACATTTTCAGCAACTATGACAACAGCGACAACTTTATCAGTTCCTGCTTTTAGGTCAGCAGTTGGGATTTGTATCAATTTATTACCTTTACCCTTGGCTAAGGCAGGCAAAGCTGCTGCCGAAAATAATAGTAAGCGCCCCTGTAAAGTGGCGACAGCAATTAAGTCGTTGGGATTAGGCACTTTAATGGGGGCAAGTAATTGCGCGCCACTGGGTAGCGACACCATCGCTTTCCCTGCTTTATTTTTAGAGACCAATTCCTTTAATTGCACCCTGAATCCATATCCCGCATCACTTGCCATCAGCAGGTAATCTTCTTCATTACCCGCTAACAAATGAGTAAACAGTGCGCCTGCCGGTGGCTTTAGCCGCCCTGTCAAAGGTTCCCCCTGACTCCGTGCCGAAGGTAAATCGTGTGTGGCTGTCATGTAGGCACGCCCGGTTGAATCCATGACAAACACTGCTTGAGTGGTACGACCCAACACTGAATCTAGATAACCATCACCAGAGCGATAATTTAATGTTTCCGCCTCTATGTCATGCCCCTTAGCGGCACGTACCCAGCCTTTTTGTGATAATACGATTGTCACTGGCTCATTACTAATTAAGGCAGTCGCGCTCAACGCCTGAGCGACATTACGCTCGACAATAAAAGAGCGTCGATCATCACCGTATTTATCAGCATCTTCGATAATTTCTTTTCTGATTAATCGATTCAGCTTGCGTGGTGATCCCAAGGTTTTTTGTAAGCCATCACGCTCTTTCTCTAATTCTGCTTGTTCACCCTTAATTACCATTTCTTCAAGCTTCGCTAAATGGCGCAATTTTAATTCTAATACAGCTTCCGCCTGAATATCACTAATCCCAAAGCGTTCCATTAGCACAGGTTTGGGAGTTTCTTCAGTGCGAATAATGGCAATGACTTCATCTATATTAAGATAAGCGATTAACAAACCTTCAAGAATATGCAATCGGGCTAATACTTTATCTAAGCGATATTGTAAGCGTCTACGCACTGTCTCTGTACGAAATTTCAGCCATTCCACTAAAATCTCAAGTAAACCTTTCACTTTTGGTCGCCCATTCAGACCAATCATATTCATGTTTACACGATAATTCCTTTCCAGATCCGTGGTCGCGAATAAATGTGACATGATCGCTTCAACATCGGCACGTTTTGATCTAGGAATGACCACTAAGCGGGTGGGCTTTTCATGGTCAGACTCATCCCTTAAGTCCTCAATCATCGGTAGTTTTTTAGCCTGCATTTGCGCAGCAATCTGCTCCAGTAATTTTGATCCCGAAACCTGATGTGGCAAAGCAGTGATAATAATATTATGTTCTTCTAATTCATATTTAGCACGCATGCGCACCGAACCATGACCATTGACATATATCTTCTGGATATCCTCACGACTGCTAACAATTTCAGCGTCGGTTGGATAATCAGGCCCCTGTATAAAATTAAAGAGATCATCTAATGTTGCATCCGGTTTATCTAATAGATGCACACAGGCATTAGCGACTTCACGAAGGTTATGCGGTGGAATATCTGTCGCCATACCGACAGCAATACCCATCGTACCATTTAAAAGAATATTAGGGAGTCTGGCCGGCAGAATGGATGGCTCTTTTAAAGTACCATCGAAGTTATCTTTCCAGTCCGCAGTCCCCTGCCCTAATTCTTTCAGCAAGGTTTGTGCATAAGCGGTTAATCGAGATTCTGTATAACGCATCGCCGCAAAAGATTTAGGATCATCCGGCGAGCCCCAGTTACCTTGGCCATCAACCAAAGGGTAGCGATAAGAAAATGGCTGAGCCATCAGCACCATCGCTTCATAGCAAGCGGAATCACCATGCGGATGATACTTACCCAGCACATCACCGACTGTACGCGCTGATTTTTTATGCTTAGAGACAGCACTTAAACCTAATTCAGACATGGCATAAATAATACGCCGCTGAACGGGTTTCAAGCCATCACCAATATGTGGTAGAGCGCGGTCTAAAATAACGTACATGGAATAATCCAGGTAGGCTTTTTCAGTAAAATCCTTTAAAGGAAGCTGTTCAAAATTATCCTGAATACCCATGAAATGTGCTAGTTTTGTTTGATAGTTGAAAAATAAATGACTATATTATCTTATTGTGGATAGCTTAGAAACGTGAATTTTATAGTATCTCTCCTAATCACAGGCATTATTGGATAATTTACCTATACTTCTGTAGCAATTATAAATGTGTATTGAGAATCATTACTATCTAGTAAAATATCAAATTTAATTGCGTCAATGGAAGACATATTTCATGAGTAGCCCCTTTATCCCAAAAATAGACAGTTTAAAATTTGATGATCTCACGAAAATTCTGGGAGAAATTAGTGAAAACCTTCCAGAAACAAGGACACAGGCGCGCCATGCTACTTCGTGAAATTCAGGGACTCCTGTCACCTTCATTCA
>CAYZUM010000199.1:0-5726 GCA_964481455.1 uncultured Methylomonas sp.
ACTAAAAATCATCACTTCGCTAAGCTCCGTTTCCCTGATTTTCAGCGAAAGAAGTATAAAAACGTGTTTAGATACTCCATTTCAAGGTAAAAAAAGTTATTCAATGTTAATCATTAAAAAAATTACGCTGATTCGTTGCACATCAGGAAGGTACATAAACCTTCCTTCCCTATGCTTCAGTTAAAACCAGACTCGCCTCAATATCATGCAATGCTTCTTCAGTTAACGCTTGTAGATTCTCATCGAGTACATCACCTTTTAATAAAGCTGATAATTGCCCTATAGTACCGATCATTTCATCAAATACGACTGCTGCATTATCCAGCTCTCTTGGCTGCATAAAAAAAGTAATGCCTGGGCAGCGGTAAGTTTCCCAGTTATCTCCCGGAAAAACACCCGGCTCAATCATGCTTGCAACAGCATAATCAACTCGGCTCAGAATATCCAGTCGTTCGAATACTTTGACACTACCGAACACCAGTCCGACTTGCTCACATGCTCCCAGCAACTGCTGACCGTGAAAACCTTCTTTTGATTGCGCGACAAGACTCAGTTGCAATAGTACGGGGAGATGCTGGGCACTTTTTTGAGTGCTTACCGGAGTTTCATTCTTTACCGATTCCTCATCGAGCTGCAATTCAGAATCCAGAACCAAGTCCAGTTCTAAGTCCAGATCACTATGCTGAACTTCAGGTACATACTTAGATTTAAACTGTGTTTTAACTTGAATTAATTGATCATTATCCCGCGTACTTAACGGGATAATATCAAATTCATCATCTTCAGTATGGACAACAAGACTAGGGTCTATGTTATCTATTGAGTTTTTCTTGCCGTAAAATAGACTCCTTTTCTTAGACCCCTTATTAAATATTCCCCAAAGAATCATACCTAAAATAACCACGCCACCAACTACAATAATCACTATTCTTAATAAATCTTTATCCATTTTAACTCTCTGCCATTGCTACTGCTTCTTGAATATCGACTGCTACCATCCGTGACACACCAGGCTCTTTCATGGTAACACCTGCTAATTGCTGCGCTATTTCCATCGTTACTTTATTATGTGAAATATATAAAAATTGTACATTTTCTGACATCTCTTTAACCATTTCTGAGAAACGCCTCACATTAGCCTCATCTAAAGGCGCGTCAACTTCATCCAGCAGACAAAAAGGGGCTGGATTAAGGTCAAAAATAGAAAAAACCAATGCCACCGCCGTTAAGGCTTTTTCGCCCCCCGATAGCAAATGAATAGAACTATTTCTCTTCCCTGGGGGCTGGGCAATAATATTCACCCCGCTTTCCAGTAAATCATCATCGGTTAATGATAAATAAGCTTGCCCTCCCCCGAATAACTTAGGAAATTTAATTTGTAAACCGCTATTAATTTTATCAAATGTTTGTTTAAACCTCTGCCGACTTTCTTCATCAATTTTTGCAATCGCCTCTTCTAATATTTGTAGCGCTTCCATTAAATCAGCATTTTGTTCATTTAGAAAGTTCATTCGCTCAGATTGCGCTTTAAATTCTTCTATAGCCGTTAAATTGATCGTACCTAAACGCTCAATCTGACGACCAAGGTCATCCACTTTTATTTTCCAGGAAGACTCATCAGCCTGAGCCGATATATTTTGCATAATGTGTTCTGCGTCAGCATCCAACTCTTCTAGCTGCTCTGTAACAGTCTGCTGACGCACCTGGCTTTCCTGCTGCTCAAAGCGGATACTATCCAGTAATTCTTTTTTCTTTTCCAAGTGTTGCTGAACAGCCGCAAACTGCTCTGCTGATGCTGTAATGTCTGCTTCCAAAGTCTCTTGTTGTTCTCGAACGTCCAATAAACCCAACTCTAGTTTATCTTTGTCTAACTGCAAGGTTTCCAGTTGATGACGTTCATCATCTATCGGCTCTAAAGTCTGATGTAGCTTCCTATCTAACTGGTCTATGCGCTCCTGAGCATGCTGATATTGTTGCTGTAAGCGATCTATTTGTTTTGTCGTTAAGATATCAGAAGACTGTAGACTAGAAGTTTTAGCGTGTAAAGCATGCACTTTCTGGCGGCTTTCATTCACATGTTTATCACTTTGTTCGCTTTGTGTTTGCAGCTTATCGCTATTTTTCTCTAGTTGCAATTTGGTCTCCTCAAGCGCATCCATCGCTTCTTCAGCCTGCTCTTTAATCATTGCAGCTTCTTCACGTATTTCAGTATTATCTAATAGTCCAAGATTAATATCTGCCATTTCAGTCATAACGTGTGACAGTCGTTGTTGTTGCTGTTCTACCCGTGCAGAATGCGCACTAAACTCAGCATTTTTTTGCGCAAGATCGTTGCTAACAAGCTTATACTTTTCCTGATAGTCTTCGCGCTGTTTTTCGCCTTCTTTTAAAAAGCGTTCCGCCGATTCCAGCTGCTCTTCGGTAACAATAACACGTGCCTTTAATTCAATTTGTTCTTCTTTAAGCAAGCGTAACTCTTTTTCTCTTTGTAAAACACCTGATTTAGCATCACTATCATGTACGACTTTAACCCAGCCATACCCCATCCAGGTGCCTTGAGTCGTAATCACCGACTCATATGGCTTTAACTGTTGAACAAACTGTCTGGCCTCCTCAGGGTTATCAGCACAGTAAATCCCTGTCAACAATCCATGTAAATTCCATGGCGTCTGAATTTTATCAATCAAGCGAACCAAGCCCTTTGCCGACTCACCCTGCGCAGGGTGCTGCGTTTCAAACAAAGTGATTGATTGATCACTCAATGAAGATAATTCATGGATTAACTGATCTGCATTATCAATACATACCGCTTCTAAATAGGTCCCCAATACAGTTTCTACCGCACCATCCCAGCCAGATTCCACATCAATAAACTCTGCCAAACGCTGATTATCGCTGAGAGCCATTCGATCCAGCCAGTGGGTAAGCCTCTGATTATCCTTGCCCATCGCATGTTGCTGTAGCAATTCTAAAGAAGTGATTTTACCTGTAATAGTTTGCCACTCGGAACGGTCACGATGCAATACATCATGATGCTGTTTAATGTGCTGTCTTAAATCTGTAATCGATAAATGTACCGTATCCAGATCAAGTTGCAATTGCTCCCGTTGCTCTTCAATCAGGCTAATAGACTGATCCAGCGTATCAATTTCTTCTTTTAAACCTTGTTCAGTTAATTCATCCTGCTCGCCTTGTAAGCGTTGTAATCGACTTTGCAGTTGAAATGTCTGGTTTTCCAGCTGTGCAACCTGCATCCGTTTTACTTCTGCCTGCTCACGATAATTAGCATACTGATTCTTATAGGCTTCCCACTCCTGTTGCCAGGCAAGGCGTTGCGCTTGGGCTAAGCGTTGAATATCCAGCAACTCTTCTTCTCTTGCCTGCGCAACCAGCATAGACTCCTCAGTTTCTAATAAGGATTCTTTGATCTCATCCAGTTGCCTAATATCTTCATCCAAATTCTCTTTAAGATGCTCCGCCTGCTCTCGCATTCGGACTAACTCAAGTTCAGTCTCTTCATGCGATTGTTCATGATGCTTAATAATCTGACCCAGACGACTTACTTCTGCAACAACATGATAATAATCACCTTGCTGCTTATCCACCTCCTGTTGTAGAGCTTTATGAGCAATCCTTTTTTGTTCTAGTGTCTGCTCTAGCTCCTTACGTTCAACAAACAACTGATTATGCGTCGTCGCAGCGTCCTGTAATTTAACGTCCAGTTGTTCAGCTGTCTTATAATGTGCATGCCAGCGCATCGCCAGCAATTCTAACTTTAGCTGTCGTTCTTCAGTTTTTAAACGGCTGTATTTTTGCGCTTTCTCAGCTTGCTTATTAAGATGATTAAGTTGTTTTTCAACTTCATCACGCACATCATCTAAGCGCTCCAGATTTTCACGCGAATGACGAATACGCATCTCAGTTTCATTGCGCCGTTCTTTATATTTGGAAACGCCTGCCGCCTCCTCAATATGAATACGCAATTCATCAGGTTTCGCTTCAACCACTCGGGAAATGGTGCCTTGTTCAATGATGGCATAACTTCTTGCGCCTAAGCCAGTCCCTAAGAATAAATCAGTAATATCTTTACGACGGCACTTAGTCCCATTAAACATGTAGATAGATTGGCCATCCCGACTAATCTGGCGTTTGATAGCAATGGTATTATACTTAGCAAACTCTCCGCCGGCCCGACCTTCGCTATTATCAAAAACCAGTTCAACAGAGGCAGTACTCACAGGCTTGCGACCGGAAGAACCGTTAAAAATAACATCTGCCATACTCCCACCACGCAAATGTTTAGCTGAGCTCTCACCCATCACCCAACGCACCGCATCAATAATATTTGATTTTCCACAACCATTAGGCCCGACGACACTAATTAAATTTCCTCTGATAGGAATTGTAGTGGCATCAGCAAATGATTTAAAACCTGAAAGTTTAATTTTTTCCAGTTTCATTACTGGTAAAATACCCTATTAATTTAAACAAACTATTATACTGAATGTAATAGGCTAAATCATACTTAAAGTACAAAACAATATGGCAACTCAGCCCAGTAAAGACTTACAGACATTCGACAACCCACAGTCCAGTCGCGATTATACAATTCGTATCGACACACCTGAATTCACCTGCATATGCCCCTTAACAGGTCAGCCAGATTTCGCCAAAATCACCATTGAATATGTACCTGATAAATTGTGTATCGAATTAAAAGCCTTAAAGCTGTATTTCTGGACCTTTCGTGAACGGGGCGCCTTTCATGAAGCAGTAACAAATGAAATTCTGAATGATATCGTGGCTGTCACGCAACCGAATTTTATGCGCATACGGGCGGATTTTAATGTACGGGGTGGTGTTTATACATCAGTGATAGTAGAGCACCGCAACCCGGACTGGAAAGCGCCAGAGTTAGTGCAATTGCCATAAGTCCACAACGGGTGCAATACAAAATAGTAACACTTAATGAGCGAGATATTCATCCCACTGCTGACGCGTAAAACTCTGATCAATGTAGGTTGCGGGTGAGGCACGAACCCCAACAAGGGGTAGCAAAATGTTGGGGTTCGTACCTCACCCACAACCTACGCAGAACTTGTGAATATTTGTCACTCTAATCAATGCACATTTTTTAAATTCTCTTATTTCTATAATCTTTTGAAATGGGGAGAATACTCTGTCTCACAAGGGTTATATCTATGAAAATCTATCGTTAAATATGTATCGTCAGTACAATAACTTTTTTGGCTACGAGTTTAAAACGGGACAATGACGATTCAAAATGCCATGCAGGAGTGCAAGAGCTTTAGCTATTGCTGTTTCGGAAACAGCTAAAGCTCTTTCACTCCTATCCGATGTCCCGTCTTAAACTCGTAGCCACTTTTTTGTATTGCACCCGTCCACAACTCATGAACAACTCGACGAGAATGAGACGGAGTATTCACCCCGCCTATAACGTTTTCAGTGCAGGTACAATAAATAGATTCTCCACTCACTTTTAGCCGAATATAAGGAGTGCCCATATAATTTATATTAAATCTACCGGAGACTGCACACTAATTCCAGGCTTATTCATAACATGCGTATAAATCATCGTAGTCGACACATCCGCATGACCCAATAACTCCTGAACAGTACGAATATCATAACCATTTTCCAGTAAATGCGTAGCAAAAGAATGCCGTAAAGTATGCGAACTCACACGCTTAATAAGATTAGCATCG
>CAYZUM010000200.1:0-5725 GCA_964481455.1 uncultured Methylomonas sp.
GCGCCTTGAAGGCAAGCAAAAAGACTGCGCCATCATTGCACAACTTATTCAATTCTCATTCCGTAGTAAAACCAGAAGTGATTATGAGTATGAAGAAAAAATTCTCTATAAATCGTCAAGTCCTTCATGGTAAAAATATATTTTAGGCAAGTTACCCATATTATGCCCACGCCCCTCAGACCTTGTACACTAAAATCGTAACCATTCAGCCCTCCTATTACATTGTAACCAACTGATATTAATTGAAAAATAATCTGGCTATTCTTGGCAAAAATATCTATTTTGATTGGCCTTCACTAACCATCAATGGCTTACGATTAACCCGGTATTTATGATGGTATTTTGGCCGTCTGTAGCACACTGTAATTTATGTGGTTTAGGGGGCTGAGCGGTTACCTAAAATCAGGTGACATTAATTAATCAGTAAGGTACCAACACCTTTATCAGTGAATAATTCTAATAGCACTGCGTGTTCTACTCGGCCATCAATAATATGGACACTACTGACGCCACCTTTTAAAGCATCTGTCCCACACTGGGCTTTAGGAATCATACCACCTGAGATCGTGCCATCAATAATTAAATTATCAATATCGCCAACGGTTAATCCGGTTAGTAAATTGTCTTTCTGATCTAAAATACCTGGAATATTTGTCAGTAAAATCAACTTCTCAGCTTTTAACACTTCGGCAATTTTACCTGCAACTAAATCTGCATTGATATTATAGGAGTGGCCGTCTTCACCAACTCCGATAGGTGCTATCACAGGAATAAAATCACTGTTACTGAGCATTTCAACAACGGCAGGATCAATAGAGCTCACTTCTCCAACATGGCCGATATCAATAATTTCAGAAGCCTGCGTTTCTACATTAAACTGCTTCATTTCAATTTTACGAGCACGGATGAAGTCACCATCTTTACCCGTTAAACCGACTGCTTTTCCACCGGCCATATTGATTAGGTTGACAATATCTTTATTCACTTGGCCGCCCAGTACCATTTCAACCACATCCATGGTTTCGCTATTGGTTACGCGCATGCCATTAATAAACTTTGTTTCAATATTTAGGCGTTCCAGCAAATGTCCGATTTGCGGCCCCCCTCCATGTACCACAATAGGGTTAATACCTACTAATTTCATCAGCACTATATCTCTCGCGAAGCAGGCTTTGAGATTTTCGTCTATCATCGCATTGCCACCGTATTTGATGATAACAGTTTTACCTTTAAATTTTTGGATATAGGGTAAGGACTCGATCAGTACGTGAGCAATACCTTTAGCTGTTTGTTGTTTCATATATGATTAAAATGGCAAGGATAAGTTCGGTTTGACTTGCAGAATAAGTTGGCGGAACTGCTCCTGGATTCTTGTTAAAGCGTCTTCAGTATCACCTTCAAAGCGAACCACTAAAGAGGGAGTAGTCTTTGAAGCACGAACAAGGCCAAAGCCATCATCAAAGTCAACACGAAGGCCATCAATATCGGTTATTTGGCCATTTGCGAACTTAGCATTACTGATAAGCTGCTGTACGATATCGAAGCTTTCCCCCTCTTTAAGGTTAATGTTTAATTCTGGAGTATTATAGCTATCTGGAAAATCTGCAAAAACTTCAGCACTAGTGCGAGTGTCTTCTGACAGTATTTCTATCAGCCGTGCAGCAGAATATAAACCATCATCAAAGCCAAACCAGCGATCATTAAAAAACATGTGCCCGCTCATTTCGCCAGCAAAAGCAGCCATAGTCTGTTTAATTTTTGCTTTCATAAAAGAATGACCTGTTTTCCAGATTGTAGGGTGCCCACCATATTTCTTTATCTGCGCAGGTAGATTGCGGCTACATTGTACATCGTAGATAATTTCAGCACCCGGTTTTTTAGCCAGGATATGTTTGCTAAAAATCATCATTTGTCGGTCAGGCCATATGATCTTTCCACTTGAATCAACAACCCCTAGCCGGTCACCATCGCCATTAAAAGCAAGCCCTAAATCGGCATCGTAATGCTTTACGATAGAAATTAAATCCTGTAAATTTTCTGGTTGACTCGGATCTGGGGGGTGGTTTGGAAAGGTACCATCGATATCGCAGAATAATTCTATCACCTCACAACCGAGTGTTTTTAATAAAATTGGCCCTAATTCACCTGCTACGCCATTGCCTGCATCAACCACTACCTTCATAGGGCGGGCAATATGAATATCATCCGTAATCACACCGATGTATTCATTAGTGAACATATCGTTTTCTGTGAGTGTGCCGACACTATTAGCATGAAAATCATTATTATCTATACGTTGTTTTAAGGCCTGAATTTTTTCAGCGGCTAATGTTTTACCTGCCAAGACGATTTTAAGCCCATTATATTCTGCCGGGTTATGGCTACCGGTTAACATGATGCCTGAATGAGAATCATGATGTTGAGTAACAAAATATAATACAGGTGTGGGTACGGTGCCTATATCAAGTATATCTGTGCCCGTAGAAAGAACACCTTCAGCCAGCGCTTTACTTAAGTCAGGACTTGAGATTCGACCATCTTTTGCAACAACAATTGTTGATATTTTCTTGTCTATTGCCTCACTCCCGACAGCTCGGCCAATATCATAAACAATGTCTTTGCTCAGTGATTCACCAACAATACCTCGTATATCATAAGCACGAAAAATACTGCCGAGTGAGTTTAAAGCCTTTGTATTGTTTTTTGAAGGTTTTTGCAGATTACTAGGTTTCTTAAGTATTTCATCGTCCATGGTATCTGATAATGAAATAGCATAACCGATACTCGAAGTATCTATGCCTTGAGCTTTAAGTTCTGCAAATTCAGAAACATGAGAATCGAAACCCTCTGACTCTTCCTGAAAATGATGCAAACTAAAGTCATTATCCATGTTAGCATTCTCAGCGTCTAAACTATCACTCTCAAAAGCGCGTTTAAACTGAATTAGATTAGAAATAAAATTACCCATTTCTTGCAGTTCAATAGGATAATTTCCTTGAGCTTTACCCATCATCATATCTTTGGTCGCCTTTAAAACTGACCTCTGATCAGCAATTAACAGGGCTTCTAATTTTCTGTAGCTTATATAGCATGCTAAAACAGACATAAATGCCGGGATAAGAATCATGCTAAGTATCAAAGATGCAGTGCTAAAATCAAGGCTATCATCACTCCAGTAGGTAATGCTCCAAGCAGTATTGGGTACATCAACTAAAGTGTGAACTTTTGATTCTTTTAATTCACTATTTCCTTGTGAAAATAATACAATGTCAGCCTGCTTTAGCTCCAGATATACGCGATTATTGGTGAGAGTTTTCAGGATATTGTGTAATTTCCTGAAATCAGCACTGACCAGTATTACCGCAACAACCTTGCCATCTTGCTCAATCTGCTGGGTCATTGCAAGATGACGATTTTTACCTTTTTCGCCCTGAACTAAGGGAGCTTGAGGTTTTTGAAAAGTATTTTTAACTAAGTCTAGATCAGCATATCCCAAATGCGGTATAACTGTCGTGTCAGGTTCTGTATCCGAGGGGAGCAATAGCCTAAACGCCATAGCATCCGGCAAATAAGGATTCATTTTCTGTACAATTTTTTTTGCACGTGGAAAATTTGACGCTTGCAAGGCATTGATAAGCTCTGGAGACTGAGCAAAATTCTGTATAGTTTGAGATAATAAGCTGGTTCTTGTCAAAATACTTTGCACTGCTCCTTTTGCTTCTCCATAAAAAGCATCATTTTTTGCTCTATGGATCGCTGTCTGTGACAGGAAATAAATTCCGGTACCTGAGATTGCAGTCATCATGAAAACAAAGCAAGCTATAAATATGAAAATACGTGTCATAATTATTCCTTACATTTAATGGCGGCCTGTATGACCAAAACCACCCTCTCCACGTTCCGACTTGTTGAATTCTGATACCAGTTCAAACTCGGCTTGAACGACAGGTATAAAAACCATTTGTGCAATGCGTTCAGCAATACCAATTGTGAAGGCTTGCTGCCCTCGATTCCAGCAGGATACGAAAATCTGGCCTTGGTAGTCAGAATCAATTAACCCCACTAAATTACCCAGTACAATACCGTGTTTGTGTCCTAAACCAGATCGAGGCAACAGGACAGCAGCGAGTTGTTGATCATTGATATGAATTGCTATACCTGTTGGAATCAGAACTGTTTCTCCAGGCTGTAAAATAATTACTGACTCTAGACAAGCCCTTAAGTCTATGCCTGCGGAACCATCAGTAGCATAACTGGGTATAGGGATTTCATTTCCAAGGCGAGGGTCTAATATTTTTAGTTGTATTTTAGGCATTTAATCTCTCAACGATTATTGTCAATAACTGTTTGGCCAGTTGTGTTTTTTCAGTCATTTTTAATATTTTTTTACCATTGTGCCAATATACGTTTAGCGAGTTATGGTTAGAATCAAACCCTCCTTCAGCTTGTCCCACCCAGTTTGCAGCAATCATATCTAGTTTTTTACGTTGTAATTTATCTTTGGCATAGTATTCCAGATCCTGTGTTTCCGCAGCGAAACCAACTATAAAGGGCTTGTTGTCAAGGCTGGCCACACTGGCCACGATGTCTTTCGTTCTCTGTAAGTGTAGCTGAATATGCTTACCTTGCTTTTTGATCTTTTCAACCTGCACTTCTTCCGGAGTGTAATCTGCGACAGCAGCAGCAGCGATCATTATATCCTGTCCTGCTATTTCACGCATAACAGTAGCATACATATCCGCTGCACTTTCAACCATAAGCGTTTTAATATTATCTGTAACAGCCAGTTGCACTGGGCCACTGACTAAGGTGACTTCAGCCCCTAGTTGTTGTGCTTGTTCCGCTATTGCATAACCCATTTTACCTGAGCTTCTATTGGTAATATAGCGCACGGGGTCTAAGGGTTCTCGTGTTGGCCCCGCAGTAATCAGTATTTTTTTTCCTTGCAATAGTCCTGAATTATCAAGGGTATTAATAAATTTAAAAATAGCCTCTGGCTCAGTCATGCGTCCTAAGCCAGTATCACCACATGCCTGATTTCCCGTTTCAGGGCCAATAGAGCTAACACCATGTCGCATTAAGCGCTTAATATTTTCCTGAGTGACTGCTTTATGCCACATTGCCTGATTCATGGCAGGAGCAATATAAACCGGGCATTCGACAGCAAGATAAAGGGTACTCAATAAGTCGTCAGCGATGCCCTGACTTAGCTTGGCAATACAATTCGCACTTGCAGGAGCAATAAGGAACACATCTGCCCAGCGAGCCAGGTTAATATGTCCCATTGCATTTTCCTGATTTTCATCCAGTAATTGTGTATGTACCGGATGTCCAGATAAAGCTTGAAACGTAAGTGGAGTCATGAATTGAGTTGCCGCCTGAGTCATGACAACTCTGACATGAAAGTCATGCTTAATAAATAACCTTAGCAACTCGGCTGATTTGTATGCAGCAATACCACCGCTAATACCTAAAAGAACACGCTTCAATGTAAAGTACTCTACTATCTAAATCAGTTATTATGGCAAGACTTACGCTTTTGTTCTATAGTTTTGTAGACTATTTATACTTCGTGCGGTCACAGGTGCGGTTGTATAGTAAGCTAATGTTTATTGAGAGCAAAGCCTGTTGGTACTTGATATGGGGAGCTGAAATAGGAGCATGGCAGGCTACTTAGGAATGGGAATTGAATAAGTTGTGCATTATGACGCAGTATTTTTGTTTG
>CAYZUM010000201.1:0-5706 GCA_964481455.1 uncultured Methylomonas sp.
GAATTAACCCCGATAAAGATTCGCTCGCGTTCTCGGTTTTATCACAAGTTAATAACTATACATTGGCTTGGGGAGCAGATGTTGCTTATTACAGTGAAGGGCTAGGAAGTTGCAACCTATGGATTGAGCAGGAACAGGCAAATAATAGTATTAAGAATTTAATTGAAGATAGAGGCTTAAAAAGAAAAATGTACCTTTCATACAAAGATGAAGGAGACATAAAAGGTTACACCCGAGAGTTTGGTGATGGGTGGTATTTCTACCTACAGAATAGAAATTAATGCACTCCATAATGGTATGTAACTTCATGTACATAATAAAAGCCGATGATACTTACACAAACAACTTTGCAAATACTGGATAAATAATGTCAATTTCAATAAACAGACACCACAGAAATAGACTAAAACATAATAGACGATTTCACAGGGGGCGTGATCTACTAAATGAACCATATAGAATATCACAAGCAGTTAGAACACCATGCCCTTGTTCGTGCTGGATGTGTGGTAATCCACGCAAGCATTTTAAAATAAAAACCCTTCAAGAACGAAAGCAACAAAATACATACCAAGACCAGATAAATTCAATTTACTAAAAGTCAGTTATACGCAGCTGCTATTCCCTCAATACTGCTTTGCTTCTTGATAGCTGTGCTGATGATGTTGCAATGGGTATTATTGAAGCTGTATGAATAATTGTAAATATATTGGTGGCAGTGAGTGTCGATACCTTTTGTTCAATTAAGGTATGAAAGATGAAATTTATTTGAAACGTCAACTCAGTGTCAACTCAGAATATTAGCTTTATTTTTAGAATATTTTAAAAAGCTAAAAAACATTTGAATTCAATTGGTTGGTGGTGCGCCCGAGACGATTCGAACGTCCGACCCCTGCCTTCGGAGGGCAGTACTCTATCCAGCTGAGCTACGGGCGCATATTTGAGAATGGTATTCTAACCTATCCTTATAATTTACGATAGCATGGATTTTAAATGCGCAAGATTCGCTTTACCGCGCTGTTTCTGTTTTGCTTCATCGACTGGCTTTTTACTGGCCCACTCTAAATCTTCTTCGGGTAATTCGGCTAAAAAACGGCTGGGTTCACTTTCGCTAATATCGCCAAAACGTTTTCTGTGCGTACAGTAGCTAAAGGTGCAAGTATGCTGTGCACGTGTAATGCCCACATAAGCCAGACGACGCTCCTCTTCTATATTATCGGTGTCAATGCTGTTTTGGTGTGGTAGGATATTTTCTTCGATGCCGATTAAAAATACGTGAGGGAACTCCAGACCTTTTGCTGCATGCAGGGTCATCAGGCTGACTTGATTGTCTGCTTGTTCATCTTGATTACGGTCCAGAATATCCATTAATTGTATTTTTGAGACAATTTCATCTAACGATTTTTCTTGTTCGCCTTCTTCATCCGTTTTAGCGATGCGCTGTAGCCATTCCAATAAATCTGTGACGTTCTTTATTTTTCGCTCGGCGGCTTGCTGATTATTACTGTTTTCCTGTAGCCATTGGTGATAATGAATCTGCTCAATAAAGGCATCCATTTCATCAAAAGTATCACCGGTTTGCATGGCACTGGCTGTTCTTTGCGTCCATTCACAAAATTTTTGTAAGCGCACTAGCGCAGCCTGAGGGAGCTTTTCCCTAACGCCCATTTCGGAACAGGCACTAAAAAGACTAATCTGTCGTTCGTTTGCATAGGCTCCTAATTTTTCCAATGTTGTTGGGCCTATTTCACGACGCGGGGTATTCACTACTCGTAAAAAAGCGGCATCATCATCTGGGTTTACAAATAATTTTAGATAACTGAGTATGTCTTTAATTTCTGCATAGGCAAAAAAGGAGGTGCTACCTGTTATAAAATACGGGATATCATTTTCGCGCAAGCTGTGTTCAAATAAACGCGACTGGTGATTACTTCTGTAGAGTATGGCGTAATCACCATAATCTGCACCTGCTTTAAATTTATGATGCACGATTTCCGAGACGATTTGCTTGGCTTCTGCGGTATCATTTTTATGGGTTAGTACACGTAAGGGGTCTCCAAAGCCCATATCGCTCCATAATTTTTTCTCAAAGGTGTGCGGATTATTGGCGATCAGCTGGTTGGCAACTTTTAAGATGCGACCATAAGAACGATAGTTTTGTTCTAGCTTGACCACCGTTAAACGCGGGTAATCTTTTTCTAACTGTGCCAGATTTTCCGGTTGAGCACCTCGCCATGCATAAATGGACTGGTCATCATCCCCGACGACGGTAAATTTTCCGAGTTTGCCGACTAATAATTGTACCAGTTGATACTGAGTGATATTGGTATCCTGATATTCATCCACGAGTAAATACCGAATTTTATTTTGCCATTTTTCCAGTACTTCAGGGAATTGCTGGAAAATTAGAACGGGCATTAAAATTAAATCATCAAAGTCAACTGCATTATAAGCCTTTAAACTCCGAGTATAGTCAGCATATAAATGTGCCGCGTCATTCTCTTCAATACCTGCATGGCTTTTAGCTTGCTCTGGCGTAATAAAGGCATTTTTCCATTGGCCAATTTTCCTTGAATATTCATCCACTATATCTATGTCGTAATGTGCTTCGCTATGCGTGATCAGGTTTTTTAACAGGGTGATTTTATCTTGCTCATCAAATAAAGAAATACCTGCTTTATATTGCAAGGTTTTATGTTCTTTACGCAGAATATCCAACCCTAATGAATGGAATGTTGATACACGCAAGCCCCGTAGTTGTCTATCATCTAATAACTTGCTAACTCGCTCTTTCATTTCCCGTGCGGCTTTATTGGTAAAGGTGAGGGCTGCAATATTACGCGCCGCCAAGCCTTGCTTGACAAGGTAGGCAATTTTTTCAGTAATAACACGCGTTTTGCCGCTGCCTGCTCCGGCAAGAACCAGTAAGGGACGGTCGATAGTTTTTACAGCGCGGCTTTGTTCGGGGTTTAGTTTTGACATTAAGGTTGACGATCTAATTTGCGATAGCCGATGGCTTCACTTAAGTGGGGAATTTCTATTTCTTCTGAGCCTGCTAAATCGGCAATAGTCCGAGCCAGTTTCAAGATGCGATGATATGCTCGATGTGAAAGACCAAAGCGATTCATGGCTTGCTCTAATAATTGATGACCTTGTTCTGATAATGCACATATTTTTTTTACATCAGCGGCGGATAGTTTACTATTCGCTTTACCTGACCGGGCTGTGGCAATATTACGTGCCTGTATAACACGCTGGCGTATCGTTGCGCTGTTTTCTTCGCCTTCGGGCGAGCCTTTACGCAAGACTTCATGTGAAACACGCGGAACTTCCAGATGCATATCTATTCGATCTAATAAAGGGCCAGAGATTTTACCACGATAGCGTGAAACCTGCTCTACGCTACAATGACAACGCCCTGATGGATCTCCCAGATATCCGCAAGGACAGGGATTCATCGCTGCAATTAATTGAAAATGAGCGGGGAAATCTGCCTGTCTTGCCGCACGAGAAATGGTGATATGGCCAGTTTCTAATGGTTCGCGCAATACTTCCAGTACTTTACGATCAAATTCGGGGAGCTCATCCAGAAAGAGTGTGCCATTATGTGCCAGGGAAATCTCCCCTGGCTTTGGGTTACTGCCTCCTCCCACCAACGCGGGTGCTGAAGCAGTATGGTGAGGTGCTCGATAGGGTGGTGTTAACCAATTTTGCGCATTAAAACTATTATCACTTATGGAAACAACTGCTGCACTTTCCAATGCTTGTGCTTCGGTTAAGGGCGGTAAAATACTGGGTAAACGTGATGCCAGCATGGACTTTCCTGTGCCGGGAGGGCCTAGCATCAATATATTATGAAGTCCTGTTGCAGCAATTTCTAAGGCACGTTTCACGTGGAACTGTCCCTGAACATCGGAAAAGTCCTGTTCAGAACGGTCCTCATCAATAGCTGGGATTTGTTCTGGCTGTGTGGGCAATCGTTGCTGACCATTAAGATGCGCGCATATTTCTAATATGTGTTGCGCAGGAAATAATTCTGCATTTTTCACTAAAGCAGCTTCTTGCGCATTTTCTTGAGGTAGAAATAATGCCCGTTGAGCGTCTCGTGCCTGAAGTGCAACAGGAAGTACACCGTTCACGCTACGTAATTCACCACCTAATGAGAGCTCACCTATGCTTTCATACTTCTTTAATTCAACCTTGGGAATTTGACCAGATGCAGCAAGAATTCCAAGTGCAATCGGTAAATCGAACCGTCCCCCTTCTTTGGGTACATCTGCGGGTGCAAGGTTAATGGTTATGCGCTGCATGGGAAATTCAAAATGCGAATTAATGATCGCACCACGAACCCTGTCTTTACTTTCTTTCACGGCAGTTTCTGGTAAACCGACTAAATTAAGTGCCGGTAAGCCATTAGAAATATGAACTTCTACTGTCACTAAAGGCGCATTAATCCCAGAGCGACCTCGACTATAAGCAA
This sequence comes from uncultured Methylomonas sp., assembly GCA_964481455.1. Taxonomy (GTDB): domain Bacteria; phylum Pseudomonadota; class Gammaproteobacteria; order Methylococcales; family Methylomonadaceae; genus Methyloprofundus. The sequence goes on from CAYZUM010000201.1 coordinate 4,481, forward strand.
TGGCAAGTGACATAGTGGTTTCCTTTGGGATTGATTATTTTTCATTCCCATGCTTTATGAGAATGTATATGTAACGTTTTACGTTAGTCGCACAGTATTAGTGGCCTTTCAACATTCAAAGCCTAAAGCAAGCTTAGGAACGTGCACGAAATAACGTGAGCAACTTGCTTGCCTTTTTATCCGTCTTCAGCGTTGTAGAAATAGTGACGTAGCTGGCTATGCGCCTATTTCTACGCCTTGAATACGACTAAAAATTCTGCGCCAGTTGCCCAACTTATTGCGTGCACGTTCCTTACTTTTATCTCTGGTGGATTCGACTCATAAGTGCACCGCCGCTAATTTACTGACATCAACGCCAGTATTCTCAAAAAACACTTCGTAAGGTGTTTTAAATCCCAAACACTTTCTAGGTCTGGAGTTTAACTTATGAACGGCTATTCTAACTTCTTCATAGGCAATATCAACTAAAACCATAGACTTCGGAAAGTATTGCCTCAAAAGCCCATTGGCATTTTCATTTTGTCCCCGCTCCCATGAGTGGTAAGGCTTGGCAAAGTAACTAAGGCACTCGAGATGCTTATTAACGGTCTCATGTTTGGCAAATTCTTTACCATTGTCGTAAGTAATCGACCTCACCCATTCACTGATGGGTTTTAAGACATCGCTTATTGCCTGTGTTACTTTGCCCACCTGTTTAGAATTTACAGGGTAAACCATTCTCAGCTTAGAAATGCGTTCATCCAGCGTAACAATCGCTCCCTGGTGCCCCTTGCCTATAATCGTATCCGCTTCCCAGTGACCAAATACCTCTCTTTTGTTAACCGCCTCTGGGCGTTCGTCTATATCAATACGGTTAGGGATGCCGGTACGGTTGTTGGGGTGTCCATAACGTTTACGATACTTTTTCCCTTGGTGTCTAAGGTGCTTATAAGTACTCATGCAAAATTAATTTAACGAAAAAATATGTCATAATAAACAATTACTTTAATGACTATAGATATTCGTGATTTATATAGACTCGATGTTCCAGTTTTTGTAGTGCGTTGATTTTATTATCTATTTTTAATTTCGATTAAATTATGTTTTCCTTTAAGATCAATACTTTAACTTTTATTTCAACAAAATACGAGGTCCTTCAAGCCCAGTTATAGCTGAAAACTGGAACATCGAGTATAGAGGAACTAACAGCAGAAGAAATTTCTACCTTAAATGAGATGCATATTAAA
>CAYZUM010000202.1:0-5703 GCA_964481455.1 uncultured Methylomonas sp.
TGGTGTGAATTATAAAATACCTAATTTTTAAAATATAGATGCGGAATGTAGGTTAGAACTGCATAGGAATATAAAATCGTCTGATTTACCCCATCACTCTCAGCTATATACGTCATTCCAGTATGCTGTTAGCAAGAATCTTATCGGTTAAGGTGACGCGCAATAAATAACCCACCTATCTTGCTTGTCTTTTTGCTCGCCTTCTGCGTTGTAGAAATAGATAATTGGACTCCCCCACCCCAAAAGAGATGGTAATATAACGGCTCTCAAACAAGATATATTTAAGGCGTCTTGACAATGAAGAATACTACAGTTGGTGTTGATTTGGCAAAAGAAGTCATTCAAGTTTGTCTTTATACAAACCAAAAAGTGCATTCCAACAGGAAATGACACGTCACGAATTTCTTCTCTGGCTTTTTAAGACAAGCCCCACCACTATCGCTGAAAATCAGGGAAACGGAGCATAGCGACAGGCGCGCCTTATTTTAGCGAAGCTGGTAGCAACTGTCAGGCAAAACCAGAAAACAGACAAAAATGGATGCACTTGCCATTATTCAGGCAGCCCAGCTTCCTGAAATAACGTTTATTAAAGGAAAGAGTGAAGAGCAACAACAATGACAGACTGTCATGCGATTGCGAGAACTTGCCATGAAACAAAAAACGGCTTTCAATCATCAGCTAATCGCCTTACTGCTAGAGTTCAATATCCGGGTATCCAATAGAAATGGTGGTTTAAAAGGTACCCTTGAATTATTATGGGAGGATGCAGAAAACGATTTTACTTGTGAATTTAGGCAGGCTTTAGATATTGCCTGGAAGCAGTATTGACAGAGACTGGAATCTATTCGGATATACGATGAGTGTTTAGAAGCGTCTATAACTCGATGTTCCAGTTTTCAGCTATAACTGGGCTTGAAGGACCTCGTATTTTGTTGAAATAAAAGTTAAAGTATTGATCTTAAAGGAAAACATAATTTAATCGAAATTAAAAATAGATAATAAAATCAACGCACTACAAAAACTGGAACATCGAGTATAAAGGATCATGAAGACTGTCAACGGTTACTAAAACTTGAAGGCGTTGGGACGGTGAATGCCTTCAATCTTTATATAGCGCTGGGGTGTGCTGAATTAGGCATCTTTAACAAGGGTAAAGACGCTTCGGCTTTTATTGGCTTAACCCCTCAGCAATACTCATCCGGAGGGAAAACGAATATGGGTTCTATCGGCAAGCATGTGAAAAAGGGTCTTCTAAGAAGCCAGCTTATGACAGGAGCTCTGTCTGCCGTAAGCCAGGTAGTTAAAAGAAAAACGGTGACTAAAAAAGAGGTTTGGATACAAGGCCTGGTTGAGCGTAAAGGTAAAAAGTGTGCGGCTGTTGCATTCGCCAATAAAACTGTGAGAACACCTGTGTAAAAGAGTTCTAACCATAAAAATGCATCATCGAAGATAAACATCAGCGTGTTAAATCAGTACGTAACAGAGAGCTTCGAGCTTGTGAAATAGATTTGAAAACACGCCCGCGTCAATATCATAGAGCCAGAGTTCGCTACTCTATAGGAGAGCTCGTACATAAGTTCGCATTTATTTCTTTAATTAAGCAAATTTATTGTTGACACGGGGAGTGCATAAGTTAAGTAGCCTGCTATGCGCCTATTTCTACGCCTTGGCCAGCAGATCTGGCCTTGAAGACAAATAAAAATCCTGCGCAATATGGGTAGGTTATTTATTGCGCGTTACCTAAGGTTTAATAAACTTAAGCGTCATTCGATCACTTTCACCAATATCCTGAAAAAATACTTTATTTGTTTCTCCCCCTCTAAAAGTAGGAGGTAAAGACCAAACGCCTTTCGGGTGATCATGCGTATCTTTAGGATTAGCATTTATGTCAGACTTAGCCAACAGCTTAAATCCCGCTTGTTCGGCTAATTGAATTACATGGATTTCCGTGACATAGCCAGAAAGTGCACGTGGATTCTGCTCTGTGTTAATAGCGTTTCGATGCTCTACTATGCCAAGTATCCCGCTTGGCTTCAAAGCACGGTACATCGCTTTAAAAACGGTCTCAGCGTGCTCGATTTTCATCCAGTTATGCACATTACGGAAAGTAAGAACTCGATCTACTGAATTTTCAGGCGCTATTTTTACCTGATTAGGAGCCTGTAATGTGGTAGTAATAACATTGGCATATATTTCAGGATTGGCCGCTAATTTTAGTTTAAATTCCTGTAAACTTTTGACAAAGTAAGGGGCCGTTGAGTTTGCATCAAATTGAGCAGCATAGAATATCCCCTTTTGTTTCAGGTAGGGGGCAAGGATCTCTGTGTACCAGGCTTTGCCTCCTGGCCAAATTTCTACAACAGTCATATCCGGCTGGACATCAAAAAACTCTAGTGTTTTTTCTGGGTGTCTGTAAATATCCCTAGCTTTATGAGCAGCAGACCGGTGTTTACCACTAAGAATTTCCTGTAGCGTGACATCACTCGCAATACTATTATCACTGAGTGTGATTAAAAATAATTGAAAGATAAGTAAAGATATTCTAAAACGCATATTAGTGCTCCTTATTAATGAGTTGCAATAGGCTGACAGTTGCAAGGAAAATAAAAGCGACAAATGTCCAGCCAGGGATGCTAAGCCCTAAAAATGTCCATAAGACATCTGCACATTCCCCCGTCCCGTTCAGCATTAATTTAAACGTTTCTGTTAGTGGAAAGTTTTCAAAAATATAACTCAGTCCAGGGCTGCATTCGGGGACATCTTCTGGGGGTAAATTTTGTAACCAGACATGGCGTGCTGAAACAGCGGCGCCCATTAAGGCAAATAAGGCGCCCAGAATAGCGTAACGTTGTATGCCTTTTTGAGCTGGATTATGGAGTGCTGCTATCAGAAAAGCGATACCCGTTATTAGAATAGCAATGCGCTGTGAAATACATAATGGGCACGGCTCCATCTCTTCGACTAATTGAAAATAGGCACCTATAGCCAGCATTGAAAAGCAGGTGAGAGAACCGAGAAAAAACCAGTTTCTGGCGGTAAAAATGATCATTTAATAACTCCAATTTCTTGTTTAAATTTTTCAATATCCCGGTTAGCGCCTAAGATCACTAAAATATCACCCACATCCAGCATATGATCTTGTTCACCAAGGGAGAAGTATAACTTGTCTCCGAGTTCTTTATCGACCACCCCGACTAAAAATAAGTTATATTTATTATTTAAGCTTAATTCACTGGTCATCGTTTTATCTAAAACCGAGTGCTCTGGAATAGTGATTTCAGTCATATTGAGATCGGCACGCCCAAAAACAGCCTGATCCAGAACCCAGGTAATGCTTGGTTTAGTTAATAACTGATAGACTTTATGACTACAGATCTCATAGGGATCTATGATTTTATTCGCACCGGCTGCTAATAGTTTTTCAGCAGAGTCTGGGTGGTTAACCACTGAAATAATGTTCAGTTGTTTATCCAGAGCACGTGCTGAAAGTGTCAGGAAAACATTTTCTGAATCATTTTCTAAAAAACAAAAAAGAGTTGTGATCTGAGTGCCTATGCCTAGCGTTATTAAATCATTATCTTGACGATAATCTAGTAGTTGAACAGGTAAATTATTTTGTTCAGCCTGGACTATTTTATCGGGATTATTGTCTAATATAAGTAGGTGCGTTTGTTTTTCAATCAGTTGATTGATGAGTTCAAATGAAAAGCTATTGTAGCCAAAAATAGCAATCAATTTATGGTCCATAACTTCTTTCCCTTTAAGCGACTGGTTTCTATTAAATCTTGCAAATGTTCGATGCTAAGCTGACGACCAAGAAGCACTAGAATGTCGCCTTGATGCAGAACAAAACTGGGCTCAGGATTAAAATAAAAATGTTGGTTTTTTAATTTGTAGCGATTTCGACGCCTAGTATGGATTGTGTTGTCGCTGACAACACCAATTAACCGAGCTTTGTATTGATCAAGATCAACATCTTGTATTGATCTGCCTTCCAGCAAACAACCTTTCGTGATAGTAATAGCTTCTAATTGTACATCTTTATCATCATGCAAAATGCCATGAATAGCCTCGAAAGCAACAGGTTGACCGACATATTCAGCGGCAAGCAGCCCTGCCGAGGTAAAGGGTTGAACGATATAACTTGCGCCTGCCTGATAAAGCTTTTTTACATTCTCTTCACGATTAGCGCGAGAAATTATATTAATATCCTGATTTAAATATCTGCTACTCAGGGTAATATAAACATTGGTTACATCATCACCCGTGGTACAAAGAATAGAGTTTGCACCGTGATTAATGCCGGCCAGTTCTAATACAGCATTTTTAGTCGCGTCATCATGTAAAGCGAGGTAGCCTTTTTTTTGAGCTAATAAGATATGTTGCTCATTTTCGTCTATCACGACAAAACTTAGTTTATTATCATGCAGGTGTCGAGCGATATCTTGCCCGACACGCCCGAAACCGCACAGAATAGTCAAATCAGTACACTTTTCAATGCTTGATTTTAATTGCTCTTCATGAAATTCGCTCATTTTTTCATTAAAGGCAGCAACAAGAATAGAGGTAAAAAAAGCCAGTACGCCTAAACCAGAAATAATAAGCGCAGTCGTTACCATACGCCCCCCCGTAGTCACGGGTGTGATATCCCCATAGCCTACAGTAGAAATGGTCACGACAGCCCAATAAAAAGCATCATAAAGATCAGTTATTTGCCCACCCATATTTTGATTTTCAAACATGTAAATGGCAGTGCTCGCAATAAAGATCAAGCCCCCCATTAAGAACACGAGTGTCGTTAATTCAAAACGTTTATTGCTTAATACTCCGATAAACATTTGTGTAATTTGCGAATAACGAAGAAGCTTGAATAGGCGAAAAACTAGGAATACACGTAAAATACGCAGTGGTCTGTAACTGGGTAAAATGGCTAATATATCTATTATTGCACTGGGTGAAAAGAGATAGCTCAGCTTACTACTAATAATTAATATAAAGACTTTTCGCAAGCGAAAGGGGGTTCCCAGATATTCATTATTTTCATGTTGTTTGATAATTAAACTGTGTATATCAGAGTATAGCCAGCCACGTAACAGGTATTCACAGATAAAGAGGGTGACCACAACATTCTCAAAAAGAATTGCCCAATACCCCACCTCATTTTTTACTTCATATATTAACGAAAACACACTGCTTATCACTACAATAATCATAAAAACATCAAAAAAAGATTTTAACCTGCTCTTTGGGTTTTCTAGTAAATCATAGAAAAACGCTTTTATGCCTTGATAGCGTAAAGATGTTTTAAGGGTGTAAGCTAAAAAAAGTGTTAAACGAGTTAGCATGATAGAGTTTATAGGGTATGCATAGAATATTGTTTTCTGCTATATGGTTTAAGCCAGTATTTCAGTATTATTGCGGTATTACATAATCATAATAGTCATAGTTCCTGCCTAATCGCTTACCCTACACCATCATTTTAGAATTGCCAAGGTGCTAGCTCTTTTTTTACATTGACTGAGTAAATGTATATAGACGTTCAGAAAAATAACTTCCCGGGTACCAACCCTCAAAGGGATGTTATCCGTAGTACACATGGAATATATTGACCTGAGGAACTATAGATATTTCAGGGGGAAATAGTGCGAATTTACTCACCGTTCGCTTAATTTTACTCCTACTTCATGAAATTATGGCATATTC
>CAYZUM010000203.1:0-5648 GCA_964481455.1 uncultured Methylomonas sp.
GAATCAAGCCCTTATTATGGGAAGGTTTCGCGGTTTTGCGCTTCAATTATTACGAAAATCTGGCGCTAAAAACTTTCAGGCAGCAATGGAAGATTTTGCTAATTCGGTCTTTAGCATGGAGGAGATCCTTAAGCAAGTCAAATTTTTATGAGAAAGCCGTGGGGGTGGAGGCTATCCAATGTATTAGAAATATAGGCTCTGCTCATGATCTATAAGCTAATATATTTAGGTGTATTTTTCAACAATTAATTTTTTTAAAAATTGTTACCAGAGAATTTAAACAGGAGACAGGTTGCACTCGAATTAACTCTCTTGTGCTAATAAACTTTCACTTGCAGATGTCTAATATCTATCTTGCTAGAGAAGATAATTCCTACTCCACCGATCCACTGTTAGTTATGCTAAACTTACGTTATTATTGATAAGCATGACATGAATGTGCACAAAATTAACTGCGCATCTGTAGATGCGAATTTATTCGCACGATACGCAGTGCTCAAACCTGAAAACCAGCTCAAGTTATTTTTGTAGGCGTGGAAATCCCGCACTATGCGAATGAATTCGTACCTACAATTACTCATTTATTTCATACACGATCTTATTACCAAGGAAGTCGATTATATGACTGATAATATACCTAGAATTATTAATTCACGCCGTCGCTTTTTGCGCAATGCGGGAGCGCTAGCTTTAACTGCTTCACCTCTCGTGAGTCAAGCTGCAAAAGAGATTGTGGAAGACGTTACTTTCGCGGGCGGCCCACGTTCATTGATACGATTTCCAGAGAAGCGTGAGCTTATTCTGGTGCATAGCCGGCCGCCTCATTTGGAAACCCCATTCAGTGTATATAATGAAGGTGTGATTACCGCGAATGATGCGTTTTATGTACGTTACCATTTGGCAAATTTCCCTACGTCTATTGATCTGAATGACTATCGTCTTAGCATTAGAGGGGCGGTTAAAAAGAACTTAAACCTGTCACTCAATGAGCTTAAGTCTATTGCGGAACAGGTTGAGGTGGTCGCCGTTAACCAATGTTCAGGTAACAGTCGTGGCTTCTCGTCACCGCGTGTGTTTGGGGCGCAGTTAGCGAATGGTTCGATGGGTAACGCACGTTGGACAGGTATTTCATTGAAGGCAGTGCTTGAAAAGGCTGGAGTGCAGCCTGATGCGATACAAGTCACATTTAATGGGTTGGATAAGCCAGTATTACCCGAAACACCTGATTTTCGTAAGGCGCTGGATATCGGTCATGCGCTGAGTGGCGAGCCGATGCTGGCATGGGGGATGAATGGAGAGGACCTGCCATTCTTAAACGGCTATCCTTTAAAATTGATTGTTCCAGGTTATTTCGGTACTTATTGGGTTAAGCATTTGTCTGAGATTGTCGTGTTAGACCATTCATTTAAAGGGCATAATGCTTTTTATATGAATAAAGCTTATCAGGTTCCTGATAATGATTGCCTGTGTATAGCGCCCGGAACGTCAGCTGATAAGACACGTCCTATAGCCACTTTGCCAGTGCGAAGTTTTATGACCAGTGTTACATCTGGAGGGCATTTACCCGTTTCCCGCCGGGTAGAATTAAAAGGCATAGCGTTTGATAGTGGCGCGGGCTTAAAGGCAGTTGATGTTTCCATTGATGGAGGCCGATCCTGGAAGTCAGCTACTTTAGGTGAAAATCTGGGGCGTTTTTCGTTCCGCGAATGGAAATTGGCAACGACTTTCTTATCCAAAGGAAATGCTGTATTGATGGTTCGTGCTAGTAATAACAATGGTGAAGTACAACCACTCAAAGCTGACTGGAATCCTTCAGGATATCGTCGTCATGTTATTGAGTCGACTCTTGTCACGATTGTATAGGGAGCTATCATGCAAAAAATAAAAAATACATTCTTGAGTATGGGCTTTGTCATCTTTTCTGTAGCCGTTTCTCATCAAGCCTATGCAGACTCAAAGCAAATTACATTGCCTGCAGAAACAGCCGAATTACTTAAATCCGAGTTACCTGGGTATAAGCTTGCTACACAGAAGTGTATAATGTGTCACTCTGTTGATTATATACAATATCAGCCTCCTGGAATGAATCAGGATCAATGGACAGCCGAAGTGTCCAAGATGGAACGAGCTTATGGAGCCTGGCTTAGCGAAGCTGAAATTAAAAGTATAGGGGCATATCTTGCAGTTGTTTATGGCACTGCAAAAGTAACTGATAGCCAAGTTCAGGCTGCATCCGTTGAAAAATAGACTGCGTAACTAGGTGTTGAAATTAATGGACTACCAAAAAAAGAAAAGTAGGCTAACAAGGAGTTGATTTTAACTTGCACGAGTAGTTCAATACCATCGCCAAAAACAAAACTCACCACGAAGGTCATGAAGAAAAACAAAGTATTACTCATTACAAGCATTCCCTCTGTAATATATTATATAACACATTGATTGAAAACAACTTTATGTCCTTAATATTCTTCATGATGAAAAATTCATTTCAATTTGGCGAAGGTATTGGTAGTTCATGGTTGTTTAAGCATGCTTTCCCCTTCATTATCAGCTAAACCCCGACTATTTTGAAATTCGTAATTTCAATAGAACTCTATTTTTCTTCAAAAACCTGAACAGAAGTTCCAGATAATGATAGGAAATCACAATATTAAATGTCCAGAGTTTTTGAAAATCAAAAAATTATGAGTTTCTAACTGGATGGGGTATAAGAGGCAGAGTTTTTAACTCTTTTGTTAGGCAGTTTGCACTAAATTAACGACCCTATTTGATGGAGGTAGAGCGAGAGGTAACTCATAGTAGAATAGCTTTCCCATGTAGCCCTAAGCAGGACTCAGAGCAAACAAGTGGTGTTTTCCATTCTTATCTTAATGGGTGGGTTATTATTTGCAAGTTACCTTTGTTTAGATTGTGATTCAATCTTTCCTTCTTCCGGCGGTGATTTTCTATCATCAGGTTAAATATCCTGTATTAACCAGTTTACATTTTGTTAGGAGTGCAATAGCTTTAGCATTTTCTGTATACGCAAAAAGCAAAAGTTAAACTCTTGCGCTAGGTTGAGTCCTAATAAAAGTGTAAACTATTTTTTAGCAAAAATTAAATATATTGTGTTGTGGCTGGGTCGCAGTTCAAGAATAAGAAAAACTAATACACATTTTTTTTGTATCTTTCTAATTCTGGATTAAACTCATAATATTATACTAATAATTAGTCTATAGCCTCTACAGCTGGGTTACTTAGAAAATATAGTTTACCTTGCTATGAAAAGCGTTTGTTTTAACTGCTGATAACACGTATGACATAACATAACTGGTTCATAGCTATCAGTTAAGCAATGCGACAGCGTACCCTTTTAGGTCATATACTATTTATTTAATAGTGGAGTAGAAATGTTTAACTATTGTAATTTAAAGTTCTATTTTTATTTATGAGAAAGAAAAAAACAGTACCATTAAAAATTTCTTTTTTCGGTATGAACAACCGAGCACAGAAATTAATGAGCAATAGTTTGAGGATGTTGAAAGATAACATTGATACTGAAGTTGTACCCGATATTGAAGGACAGATAGAGATAATTGACCTTGACCTATCAACTTCTGAACCGAACCTTCTGGAAGATAGGCTGGCACAGCATCCGACAAAACCTATTATTGTTCTTTCATTACAGGAAACCCCAACAAATGAGGTTATCTATATTAAAAAACCTCTACAAAGTGCTGATCTATTAGCTGCATTGAAGAAGGCAAAAACTGTTCTTCAGACAAAGATATTAGTGAATACTGAAGGGACAACTTTTGAAACGGAAGTGACATTAAGCAATCAAGATAAAATATTTAGCCCAGATTCGCAAATTAAAGAGGATTTACCTAAAAAAATTAAATGGACAAGAAGTAGCGATAAACTGGATAGTAGTGTTGCTGTATCGGCAGGGCCAGTCGTTATGCACGAAGCAGAGCAAAGTACAGGCAATTTTTCAAGTTTAAGCAATGATTTACCCAGAGTTGTTAAATGGACCAGAGAGATTAGGCCATTAAATGCAAGTGATGATATGCCAACAGAGTTAGATGACTTCTTAATAGCTGAAATTAAAGAAGAAAGCATTGTTGAGAATAATGGCATTGCTGTTAGTCGCGAAGTAAGTTCAGTTAAATTTGATTTAGCTTCTCCAAATAAACCTGCCGAAGCTGATGAAGGTACAGTGGCTATTAAAACCTCTGAAATAATGGGTATTTGGGCTGATGAGTCTTCCAGTGAAAAGAAAAAAATAGTATGGCAACGCAACATTGCTGCTGATGGATTCAATATAACAGAACTAAATGTAACCTCGAATAAAAAGCCTCAGATAAATAAAGCGACAATATCCAGAGTAAATTCAGAAAAGCTATATCAGCAACCTAAGGATGAAGTTGGTGATCAGAAAAAAGTCAAGAGAAAATCAGTTAGTAGAACTGTTAATCGTTTAAGTTTCCAATCTGAAATAGCAAAAAGGAAAAAAATGAGTCATCTCTCTGATTTTCTGTCTAGAAACTCAGCTCAAGATTTTGACTTGGAAAGTGGTTTTGTAAACAAGAGAAGAAGTGTTCGATATGCTTTCGCTAACCTCAAGGGGTATTTTATACCTAATTCTATAATATTCCGTCATAAGCGTAAAACTATTCTAATTCTAGATATTAGTAGTAAAGGGGCATATGTTAGGTGTAATTCTAAACTCAAATTAAAGACTAAAGGATTGCTTGTTTTTGATTTAGGCTTAGCAGCAGTCTATAAAGTTCCTTGTCAGATTGGTAGAGTACATGGCGGTTCTTATAGTATTATTTTTAATGAAAATAACCATGAACTATGTGATTTTCTAATCGATTCGGGCAGAATGTTCGAGATTAAGACTTACCAGAAAATAGCAAAAACTAAGAAATAAAAGCGTAATATGGCTTGATCTTTAAAATATTGTCTCAGAAGGTATAATAATGTGCTTAGCGGTCGCAAAAATAAGGCCGAAAGTTAATCATTATTGGGCTGCTTCATTTTTACGGCTATCAACTTAAGAAGGGACAAAGGGCAGGAGTGAAAGAGCTTTAGCTGTTTCCGAAACAGCAATAGTTGAGTAATTATTCACACCCCCTAAAAAGTTTCCCATATATGTGTGCCTTATGTTAGGCTAGACACGCTTAAAACTTTAGCCCTTGAAGTATGAAACTCAGCGATGACGATTTACGACAACGTGATGAAAAAGTGATTCACTCGCTTTCGCCTGATGCTGTCCAAAATCTGGCGGTCAATTTGCTGGATGACCTTAAAGATTCTCGTGAGCGGCTAAACCAGAATTCTCAAAATAGCTCCAGACCTCCCAGTAGCCAAGCCCCCTGGGATAAAACACCTGCTCATGCCGATAACGATGATGTAGGCAATGATGACGAAAGCAGTGGACCTTTAACTGAAGATGAGGCTTTAACAGCTGCGGCGCTCGTGATGTAGAGAGCCTCTGCAATGATACCGAACCTGAGAAGGATGAAAATGCACCCGCCTCAAAAAATACGCAAGACTCTTCTACCAGTGAGTTGACTCGTAAAGCAGGCAAACAACCAGGTGCTCAAGATTTTGGACGAACACAAAAGATTCCTGTTCACAAATATCTGGCACATTTCCCCTCA
>CAYZUM010000204.1:0-5645 GCA_964481455.1 uncultured Methylomonas sp.
ATTCAAAAAAATGGGAATATTTGCGTGGTGCTTTTCTCGCGTGGGTTGTCGGTGATTTTTTTTAGGTATCCCTTCTCTCAATGGAAACACTGATGATTTTTCTAGTTTTTTGCTATCTTGCGTGACCAAAGTTACATACTTTCTTCTATCGTTCAACGAAAATACAAGGACACTATTAGCTATGAAAAATGTGCATATTATGATAGTGGTAAAAACGCGTATTTTGATATTTTCCCTGTCATTATAAGGCGAACGATGCAAGTCCAAGTCGCCCATTTTTTGCACAAGGATTAATATTATCAATCATTGAGAGAGAAAAAATTATGACTAAATCAGGTTTGATCAAGAAAAAAATAGTCCCATCACTTTTAATGGGAGCAATGTCTTTTGGAGTTACCTCAATCGCATTTGCGCAACAGGTAAGAGTTCAAATTGAAAACCTTTCGCCGACTAATGGACTTTTTTTAACCCCGGCATGGGTTAGCTTTCATAATGGGGAATATACTCTGTTCACTGCTGGAGAGGCAGCAAGTTCAGGGGTAGAACAGTTAGCAGAGGACGGAGATTCAACGATACTGACAACCGAATTTAGTGCGCAAGTCTCTCGTGGGCAAAGTGGCGTTATTACGGCTCCAAATGGCTTCGCTGGTGCCCCTGTTTTTGATCCTCAAGATAAATCCAATAGAGTCTTTGACCTAGATCCTCGTAAACACCGTTATTTCAGTTATGCAGCAATGGTCATACCGTCTAACGATGCTTTCATCGGTAACGCTAACCCAGTGGCTTACGAATTATTTGATACAGACGGAAATTTTAAAGGCCCAATCATCATAACCCTTACCGGAAACCAGATTTGGGATGCAGGTACAGAAGAAAACACCGAAACAGATGCTGCATTTTTAAATCAAACTGCAGCTAATACGGGCGCTTCTACGACTGAAGTAGTTCAACAACACCCTGGTTTTCTTGGTTCTTCATCCAATATAGGAAGTGGTAATATTTTAGGGGGATCTAACCCAGATACCGGCATTAGTTTTGATTCAATAGCAGCTGATTTTACCCAGCCAGATTATAAAATTGCCAGAATTACCATCAGCAATATTCCCGATAATTTAGAAAATGCTGATTTTACTAGTGGCTTCCTCAATATTCCTCAAATAACGCTTGACCGCACGGCGGTGTTCAACAATGTTCAGCTGGCGCTGGATTTCAACACTAACACTTTTGGACTCACCCATTTTGAAACGGATCATATCCGCTCTTATACCATACCATTAATGGGCAAGCAGGAAGTGCCTGATAGAGTCACTTCAATAGGCGGGGCTTTAGGTCAGCTTAAAGTGGATATGGATAGCGGTGGAATTCAAGCTAGTATTCTGGTTTATGGCGTAGCAAATGAAACTACTGCAGCACATATTCATCTTGCAGCAAGAGGTGAAAATGGGCCGGTGATTAAAACCCTGATTGGTGATGGCGAAATTTTTGCATTACCAAAAGATAGTTTTTTAAGCCGCTCTGAGCTTGACTCGTTAAAGGCAGGCGAACTTTACTTCAACGTGCATACTGCAACGAACCCGGGTGGTGAATTCAGAGGGCAAATATCAGTAAAGGACAGCGTCCGTGCAACATCCTCTCTGTCAGGCACAAACGAAATTCCTTCGGTTGACTCGGTCGGCAGTGGAGCTGGTATTTTAACAGTTGATAAAACAACATTGGCAATCTCAGGAACAGTGACTTATAGTGACCTGACTAATGTTACTGCAGCGCATATACATATGGCAATGAGTGGTGAAAATGGCCCTGTCATTATAACCCTTGAGTCAGGAAGTGAAGCTGATCAATTTATTGTACCTGCAGACACAACATTAAGTGAAGACCAAATGAGAGCCTTTTTAATGGGGCATTTATACTTTAATGTGCACACGGAAAGCAATGCTTCAGGTGAATTAAGAGGGCAAATCCACCCTGCATTGAGATAGTTGAGCGTAATCACTATAATTGATGGACTTATAATCAAACTATGTGATGGTTCAATAAATCAACAACAAGTCAAATATTGCGAGTTTTTGGGGCATTGCAGGGTCGGCGGTGAAAGATATAGAGATAAAAAGGCGGGATAATTGGCTCCCTTCAAATGCCTGTGAAATACGGGATATATAGAAGCTGTAGAGCGGACTTCAGTCCGCTCTACAGCTCCACAAGTATGCATTGCCCTACCTTCAATTATAAGTTGATTTGCGATAAAAAATAGGATATTGAAAGGAGCCTAGTTTTGGATGATTATATTTTTCCACCTCCCTTAGTCTTACGTTCTTAAAAATATTTTTTGTGACCGTCTTTTAGTGAAATCAAAAGGAGTCATATATGAGCCTTTTGGTTTCCGGCTGGGAATATGCTTGTCGAACAGCAAATAATGCAGTACTGTCTGAAAATGGAGACGAGTTTACCTTTAAAGATATTTGCCCTGAACACGGTGGCATGACAGAAATACCAGAGCTTGAATTTACCCGTAAACGTAGCCTTGTCGTGAGAGCGATTGTTTATTGGGGTAAAAATATAAAGATCTGATTTATTGAGTCACGAACCTTCCTACAGAGAGCGAGGCCTTCGACTGGTATCGAAAGCGCTTCCGTATAGAAACCCTTTTTCAGACCTCAAGGGTCGTGGGTTTAACTTACAGAAAAGTGGACTAAGGTAAGGCGCAATCAATAAACTACCCATATTGCGCAGGATTTTTGTTTGTCTTCCATTAGTAGAAATAGGCGCATAGCTGGCTACGAAACTTTTTCTACAACGCAGAAGACGAACAAAAAGACTAGCAAGGTGGGTGGGTTATTTGTTGCAAGTTACCTAAGGGATATCCGGGGCGGGTTTCCCAGCTCATTATAGCGGTAGCTTTAGCTTATATATGGAGGGTTTATTTAGGAGACCTTGCGTTAAATAAGGACTGGGATAAAACCATTCATCGCACAGATCGTTGTGATTTGAGTCTGTTTACACTTGGAATGCGAGTATTAAAACGCTGCCTAAGAGATGGAATACGCCTTCCTCAGCTCTGCCTCACCTTATCAGGCAAGGCTTTGCTATAGGCAGTGAAAAGTGTACGGTAATGAATCGGGGTTTAGCATATAGACTTTTCAGAAAAATAATTTCTCGGATAGTACCCCCAAGGGCACGGCTTTCTCATAAAAAACTGGCATGATATTTGTCCAGATTACAAATATCAATAAAATCAGGCATTACAGAATTTATTAACATTAATTTTCTATAAAAAATGATGATTGAAAAATAAAACTCAATGACATTAAAAATAAATAACCTTAAATATCACTATGTTATGTAAATTAAAAAATATGCCAAGTTTTTATGAGAAAGCCGTGGCCGTGCCCCCAAGGGATGCTATCCGTAATATTCATGGAATTTATGGCACCTTTCTATAAGCGAGAAAGTAGTGAACACTTTTAGCCGAATATGAAAGGTGTCTATTTTTGGCTAAATTGCTGAGGTCTGAAAGGAAAGGTACCCATGAAACTATTTGCCTGATACCTGGGGTAACTCACCCACATTAAAAATATTAGTCACAAATATCAGCAAAGCCTACAGTTCAAATTCTGCCGCACTTAAACCTAATTCATTGACAATACGCCGTGCCATTTTTTTTTCATAATCATCAAAATCCCCATCAGCCGCACCAATTGCAATCACAAGGCGCATAATCAAACGTGCCGCTGGGTCATTGCCTTTCATTTTGCCTATTGCTTCAAATGCAGTTGCCTCGCCTAAGTCTTGATCAAACTCGAGTTGTGTTACAAAATCGCCAAAAGCGGTAATAATTTCAGTGGTTTTAAAGACCGTTAAAGGCTCATAATTGCCAATAAACTTAAGCATTTTTTTCTTTTCATCCGGCGTGATTTCTCCATCGGCTAATGCTAATAAAGCCGAACCTGCCATGGCTGCATTTAAAAAGTTTTTATTCTTAAACTTTAGTGCTTCTGTTTTTAATTCACCCACTTTATCTTTTAAATTACTCATTAAATCACTTAAACTCATTACTTTCTTCCTGGTTAGTGTTATTGTTGCAAGGTAACATCTTTAATTAATGCCACTGCTCGATAAGGTAAATCTGTTTGATAAATCAGTGGCACATGCTTTTCAGCTGCTAATACTTTCAGATGTGCTACCGCATTATCTAATTCATCTCTCAATAAGATTATATCAGGAACACGGCGTAATAATACCCTTGTTGCTTCACCGATACCTGGCTTAATACGATTTGCGTCACTGATACCGTACTGCTCTTTTATTGCACTGATAAAACACCGAGATTTCTGTTGAAGCTCAGTACTATTGCCCATGACAGCAGGATTTAATCCTTTTAGCCACACTTTCCTGATTTGTTTTAATAATTCAGTCACAAACCACTGCGATAAATCTGCTTTGGAAAATTGCTGATAATACATGCAACCGTGAAAATCCTCCGCAGCAATATAATCTGTATTTAAAATAGAGCGGCTTATTAATCCTGATAAGGTGGCATTCAAAATTGATGAGGGAATTAAATAATCTTCGCTACTGGCGGCAACTACAGCAACACCGGCTAGATCCACTAAAACAGATAAACCCGCGTCTATATTAATAGCATGGCGCTGATTAAAATTATCAATACTGCTCCTTAACTCCCTGGCAATAACCCCCTTACCTGTCCAGCCATCCACAAAGACAATACTCATATCTGCATGTCTGGCTAAAATATACTTTAGTGCATTCTCATCAATACCTCGGTCACGAATAATCGAAATTGAATAATGACTGACATCTCGTTGATAATACAGGCGAAGGGTATGCTTTAAAACAACCCCTACGGGTGTACCTGCGCGAGCCAGTGAGACTAATACAATATCCCCCAAACGACTTGCTGCAATTTTTGCTGCCAGACAAAGACAGTCACGCGCCATTTGCTGCTGGTTATCCTGCATGGCTTGATGAAAAATAGCCATGTATTGTGCTGAGGGTAAGCTTTCATGGCTTAACATTTCGCTGTAATGCCGCTTATCCTGCTGTATACGGCGTTCCTTTTCTGCCACTGGCGTATCTGGCACGTCAATTGGCTTGAGTAAAAACTGCACATCCTGCGACCTATAACTCCCTGTAAAAATAGTCTCCGTCATGATAATAAGTGTGTATATAACTGAGTATCTTTAGGCATCATTACATAATCACATAAAGCCATAAAGGATAGATCACTCAAACTATCTCCCATACCCATGGTTATTATTTCACCATACTGTTGCTGCAAAGCTTGAATACGATATTCCACAGCCTGCGCTTTATTGACACAAGACGGTAAAACCGTTAAACAGTTACTGTTTAAATAGACTTTAAAATCAGTATATTCCATCAATAAAGGTTGAATATACTGCGTTAATAAACGCTTTAATTGTACATAATCAGCTTGATGATGCCTCACTTCAACCCAAAAGTCTAAGCCTGATTCATGGCCAATGCGCACTAAGACAGCGATATCATTTGTTTGTGCATACTGCTCAATGGCTTGTTTGATTTGCACCAAAAGAGAAGACAAGGTTTCTAGGGCTGGCTCTATTTTTATTCGCCATTGCCTGTCTTCCTTGCCATCAGCACATAAA
>CAYZUM010000205.1:0-5612 GCA_964481455.1 uncultured Methylomonas sp.
CGCAAGCATTGCCTACCTGATATTCTCTTCTCCCTGAAATTTAAAGTAGATACGAAATTACAATATTAAATGTCCAGAGTTTTTGAAAATCAAAACATTACGAGTTTCTAACTGGATGGGGTATATTGGCAGTAATATTGTCAAGGCCATTTTCTCCAAATAATAAGGAGAAATACCTAAAACATTCATAAAAAATGTACTTCACTTGGTGTTTGATAATCCAAACTTTGATGCAACCGCTCTTGGTTATAAAATTTAAAGTAACGTTTTAATCCAGACCTTAGGTAAGGTGCAATAAATCAACTACCCATCTTGCTAGTCTTTTTGTTCGTCTTCTGTGTTGTAGAAACAGTTTCGTAGCCAGCTATGTGCCCATTTCTACGCCTTGAAGACAATCAAAAATCCTGCGCAATATGGGTAGTTTATTTATTGCGCGTTACCTTAGTGGGCTCAAAAATGTGATTGCCGTTTCAGTAGGCACGGTAGATGATAGCTCATGGTTTAAGCCGAGTGCTAGAGTCTACAACAAAAGAAAACCACAATGGGATTTTATGGATGAGAGCATTCCCGCGTTTGAAGAAATGCCGCTTCTCGTTGCTAAAAGATAGAGCCTCGGTGTCAAATGGCAATACTAACCGAAAACCAGGCTGTAACTTATATAAGGTAACTCGCAATAAATAAGCCATCCATCTAGCTTGTCTTTTTGTCCGTCTTCAGTGTTGTAGAAATAGTTACGTAGCCTGCTAAGCGCCTATTTCTACTAATGGAAGACGAACAAAAAACCTGCGCAATATGAGGTGTTATTTATTGCGTGTTACCTAAATTCTCAGTTATAAATATTCCAGTATTCAGACACGAGTACTTTTAACCTCTCTGGCGACATGCGGGAATAAAGAACCCGCTTCCGACTGGTAAAACGTGTCAAGTTAAATAATGGGACATTAGAGTTTTTCTTGTGAATAAATAAAACTTGTTTAAAATCAGATAAAATGCAATTATATCCGATTTTTTCATACATAAAGTACACTTAAAAACATAACGTACTGATTATTAATGTATATTCAAAAGAACAACTCTATTAATATACTGAAAGATTGTATATACTTCGTGCAGTCGTGGCCGCGCGAAGTACAGATACGCGATGAAAAATAATTAACACGAGCGAGTTTAATAATGGAGCAGTTAGAAAGTATTTTAAATCAAATCAGCTCTCATATCTGGGGGGCTTTTATGTTGGCTCTGTTATTGGGTATCGGAGTATATTTAACCTTTGGCTTAAAGTTTTTTACTTTTCGTCGAGTGTTTTCAGCTATGGTGTTGTTATGGCGAGGTCGAAAGTCAGATAATGCCGGTGATATCACACCTTTTCAAGCTCTGATGACCGCATTATCAGCAACCATCGGGACAGGGAATATAGCAGGCGTTGCAACCGCAATTGCATTAGGCGGGCCAGGAGCTGTATTCTGGATGTGGCTAACGGCATTATTTGGTATGGCGACAAAATACGCTGAAGCGGTATTGGCCATTGAATATCGGGAAACTAATCAGCGTGGCCAGCATATTGGTGGCCCTATGTATTATATTAAAAATGGCCTTAAAGGAAAATGGAATTGGTTGGCAGCAGCGTTTGCGTTTTTGGGTGCTTTTGCTGCGTTTGGCATTGGAAATATGGTGCAGGCAAACTCAGTCGCTGATGCTGTTGAAACCTTGTTTCATATTCCCAGTATGTATACTGCTATCGCTTTGACTTTGTTGAGTGGCGTTGTTATTCTCGGAGGCATTGGGCGTATCGCAGAAGTTGCAGCTAATTTGGTTCCTATTATGGCGATCAGTTATGTTGTTTGCGCTTTGTGGGTGATTTTTACTCATTTTGAAGGCATTCCACAGGCTTTCGGTTTAATTTTTCAAAGTGCTTTTTCAGAAACTGCTGCGGTAGGTGGTTTTACCGGAGCAGCAGTATGGGCAGCAATACGTTACGGTGTTGCGCGTGGTATTTTTTCCAATGAAGCGGGTCTAGGGAGTGCCCCCATTGCTCATGCAGCCGCGAAAACAAATGATCCTGTACAACAAGGTATGATTGCCATGTTAGGCACCTTTATTGACACGATTATTGTTTGTACGATGACGGCTTTAGTGATCATACTCAGTGGTGCATGGTCTAGTGGAGAAAATGGTGCAGCTTTATCGACATTGGCATTTGAAATAGGCTTGCCGGGTATAGGAAGTTATGTAGTGGTTCTGGGGCTGGTTGTCTTTGCCTTTACGACAATCTTAGGCTGGAGCTATTATGGTGAGCGTTGTGCAGAATATTTATTTGGCAGTAAAGTCATCTGGCCTTATCGTTTGTTATGGCTTATTGCAATTCCGGTAGGGGCAATGAGTAAATTGACGTTAGTCTGGTTAGTCGCTGACATATTAAATGGTATGATGGCAATTCCAAACCTGATTGCCTTGGCTTTGTTAAGCCCTGTTGTTTTTAAAATGACGTTAAAATATCTTGCGGCTGAGAAAGAAAATGTATAAATAGTTCCCTACTTAGGAATGGGAATAAAATAACGTGTGCACTTAACGCAGGTTTTTTGTTCGTCTTCGAGGCGCGGTAACAGGCGCATAGCAGGCTACGTAACAGTTACTACAACGTAGAAAACGGATAAAAAGACCAGAAATCCTAGATGATGATTAGTCTTCATCTCCCTTAAACAACTTGAGAGTTAAAAGTTCTCATGAAGTTTACAGCTTTAATACATGCTATGTTTTTTAAGCTATTGAATTTAATGATCTATTTCGAATTCATCAACAGATATGGAAGGTTTTTTAAATTCATTTGTTTCAGTATGTTACGAGAACTTTTAACTCTCCAGTTAAACAAAGGAAACACATTAATTTTACTGGCTAGGGAAGAAGGGGGTCTGAAAAACGCACTATCAGTTAATAAATTTTACAGTAATATTCTTATAACAGCTTATAAAACACAATATGAACAATTGGGCTGACAAAGTAAAAAAGAACTTTTCTTATCGTAGTAAATCTGATTTAACCGACGAATGTGAAATTGATCTGGATATAATAGCGGAACAACTGACACTACAGGAAAAAGCAGGTTCGGCAGCCACTAACGGCCTTCCTCTACAAAATGCGACGAACCCTGATGGGACAGAGCGCGAAATACAAAGCTATTTCGAAAACCGCATGGCAAGTATTAACCGTATTGTTAATGAAGGGCTTTGTATACGAAATACCTCCATTACAGATACTCATCTGCAAGATGAGCGTGCGCTGATTAATAATCACACTGAGCATTCTAAATTAGCCGTCAAAAGCTTAATGGCGCGAGAATTTCGGTTGCTTAAACAGCTAAAGGAAGAGTTAGATGATATGCAACAGGAATTTCATACGTTTCAAACAAAAAACCAGTTAGAGCGAACATCATACTACCCGGATTCTCAACTCTTATACTTTGCAATGATTCTATTATTCTGGCTATTGGAATCAGCAGGCAATGGATATTTTTTTGCAGAAGGTTCAGCGTTAGGTTTATTGGGAGGGGTAGGGCAGGCCGTGATAATTGCTGCGATCAATATATCAATCGCGTTTTTCCTAATGGGCTGGTTATTCAGATATAAAAATCACCTATCTATCTGGAAACAGTTAGCTGCCTATAGCGGTTTGGCAATTTACATACCGTGTCTGTTCGGGTTTAATCTGCTGGTTGCGCATTATCGTGATTATTATGCGCTACAACCTGATGAAGCGGGTAGTTTAGCGGTTCAGCGTTTTATTGAAACACCGTGGCAGTTGTCTGAATTCAACTCCTGGATTTTATTTTTTATGGGGTTGTTATTTGCCATTTTTGCCTTTATTGATGGCTATAAACGAGAAGATGCCTACCCGGGATATGGAAAATTGCATCGGCGTTTACTTGCGCTTCATGAAGAGTACGATGAACACAGGGATGATATCATTATGCAGGTTGAAGAGATACGCCACGGTTTTCTAGCTAAACTGGAAGACATGAAGCAGGCTGTCTTGCTAAAGCATACTCGGTTGGTACATTTAGTTGAAGATAAACAAGTGTTTGTTGCTGAATATGAGCAAGGAATTGAAAACTTTAGCGCTGCGGCGAACGCATTAATCTATCGGTACAGGGATATAAACATGAGTTCACGCAACGAGCCTGCACCTGTTTATTTTGAGCAAGACTGGCATTCCAGAAACACTTTTATGCTACGTGGCGCACATGATGATATCGCTGTTGTCGAGCAGCAAAAGCAATTATTTAATGATTTTCCGCAGTATTGTCAGCAAAGAGCCAATGAGATAGAAAAGCTGTATGTCTCCTTTTTTCAGCAGTTACAGGTGATTGACCCAGATGTTAAGCTGGAAAAGATACACACCAGGTTTACAGAAAGTCATGCCTAGATACCGTAAAAGAAAACAGGCAGTCAGGCGCAAAAACGTACTGGGTTTTTTGCTGATTGTCTGTGTGCTCACTGTTTTTGCAGCCCTGGTTTTTTTTCGTTATGAATTACACAGCAAACAGGTATTGTACGACCCGGAAACCTTATGCCCAATTGATACTGAAAGCCCTCATTATGTTGCATTGGTATTTGACAAAAGTGATACCTATAATAAAGTACAACAACAGTTTCTAAAACGTTTTTTTAGTGAATTCAAAGCGAGTTTAGTCGCAGGAACACACATATCAATCTATGTGATTGATGATAACAAAGAGAAAGAAATTTCCCCTGATTTTGTCGTTTGTTCGCCAAGAACGGGAGAGGCCGCCAATGCATTTTATGAAAACCCAAAACAGATTCGTCGGCGCTGGAAAGTGCAATTTGAGCAGCCACTGGATCGTGTTATAAAGGGGTTCATGCAGCCTGGAAATGCAGATTTTTCACCGATTATGGAAATTTTCCAATTTATCTCCCTGAGCGCCTTTCCACCAGGAGAAAGTCAGGCAGATAAACAGATTATTATTATCTCTGATATGTTACAACATACACCTGAGTGGTCACATTATCGTCAGCAGATGGATATTAAAGGCTTACAAAAAAGCACCTATTTTCAGCGTATTAATACTAATTTACAAAATGCCGAAGTGAAAATTTTATATGTACGCCGTGAGGGTAAAGAAAAATTACAAAATAAACGTCATGCTTTTTTCTGGGCAGATTTTATTGAGTCTATTGGTGGGCGGGTCACTTTGATTGAAAAAATTGACGGTTAAAGAAAATGGCAAGCAACAGGTATTCCCAAGCTCTGCTGTATGCACGTAAGGTTGTGCCGGCTTCCCCAGAAATCAGTTACCACTATAGACAAATTTTGTTAAATAATCTTATGTTTTAAAGAGATGTTTAATATACAAGGTTGTGGGTGATGCACGAACCTAGGGAGTTAAATCTTTATCTTAATAGGCTTATTTCCATCATACACTTTTCGTGATCTGAAATGATATTTTGCTGGAAAGCATTCTTGTAAATCATTTTATAATAATGAAAAGAAACACCGCAAGCGATGTAGAGCGGACTTTAGTCCGCATATGCCGGATAACTTAGGAATGGGAATTGAATAAGTTGTGCAATTATGACGCAGTATTTTTGTTTGCCTTC
>CAYZUM010000206.1:0-5610 GCA_964481455.1 uncultured Methylomonas sp.
TTGTTGCTGCCTGTTTGGGAGGCTATTTGCTAGCACTAAGGGAGATGGAAACAAAGAATCCTCCAAGCTTGTTGGTCTTTTTGTCCGTCGTCTACGTTGTAGTAACCGTTTCGTCGCGAGCTATGCGCCTGTTACTACGCCTTGAATACGAACAAAAATACTGCCCAATATTGGACGTTTATTTATTTCCAGCTCCCTAAGGCGAGACCAGGCATACACCCCATCTCAATTTTGATCTAAGGTAACTCGCAATAAATAAACCACCCATATTGCACAGGATTTTTGGGTAGTGGGTCAAACCTGTGATTATTGTTTAGTTACAAGTTATGCAATAGTCCGAGATATAAGGGGTTAACGTAATAGGGAGAATATTAAAACCACAGGTTTGACCCACTACCTAATAATAGACTGAAAGCGTCACCACTCTCGTTCCCAAACTCTGTTTGGGAACGCATGGAGAGTAAGCTCTGCTTACCGAAACCTCTCACAGAAGAGATTGGGAACAAGCCGTGCTAGCCATTTTATGTTAGTTGGCAGTATTTTTGGGCACATATAGCACTCACCACTCACATAATAAATAAGGCCTCAAATGCAAGAAGAGAGACAAAATTTTAACCCCATTTCGACTCAAATAAAATCAGGAATTAATCTCTTAGAAGCCAGTGCCGGGACAGGCAAAACCTATGCTATCGCCATGCTTGCCTTGCGCTTTGTGGTTGAACAAAACGTTCCTATCGAGCAATTATTAATTGTGACCTTTACTAAAGCTGCCACAAAGGAATTAAAAGAGCGGGTACGGGCGCGACTGGTTGAAGCAAAATTGTTTTTTACCGGGCAGGCGACGCAAGGCCTTGATGCCACTATCAGTGAATGGGCAGAAGAGCTGATTGCAAATAGTAAAATAGATGAAAAAATGGCTATCCAGCGCTTAAACAATGCTTTGTTAAGTATTGACCAAGCCGGTATTTTTACCATCCATGGTTTTTGTCAACGCCTATTAAAAGAACATGCCTTAGAAAGTGGGCAAATGTTTGATGTTGAACTCAGCGATGAAACTCAGGCGGTACGTCAGCAAATGGTTGAAGATTTCTGGCGCTTACAGATTTATCCACGCAATGCCTGGGAGGTCTCTTTACTATGTCATCAATACACAACACCTGATGAACTATTAACAAGCCTTGGGCGCTACCCCGCAACGCTCGTGATTTATCCTGAGCTAGAAGACTTAGGTAACGTATTGAAAGAACTCAAATCACAAGCACTCATTGCCAAAAACGCATTAGATCAGCAAAGCGAATCATTAAAGCAGGCGGTGGATTCAGGGTATTTTAAAAAACCACTGACAGATAAGTTTCCCGCCGCCTTCCAAAGTGTCAGTTCATGGTTACAGGCAACAGCGGAAGACACAGAGCATTTTAACTGCCCATGCCCCAAAGAAGCAGATTTTAAATTACTAACCCGCAACAATTTAGCGAAAGAAATACGTGTCGCTCACAAAGATAAACTTGATTTTGATGGCAGCGCTTTTGATATTTTATACACTTATAGCCAAAAGGTCAGCCTGATATTGCGCCGCTCACTTGCCGCTGAATTACAAAATAATCTGGAGATACGCTTACAGCAACTCAATATCATGTCACATGATAGCTTGATTACCCGTACTGCCGATGCCTTATCAAAAGCAGGCGGTGAATTATTAGTTCAGGCGATTAGCGAGCAATACCGAGTGGCTCTTATTGACGAATTTCAGGATACTGACCAAAATCAGTGGCATATATTCTCGCAGCTTTTTTCCTCCCCCGAACAGTCTTTATATTTAATAGGCGACCCAAAACAGGCGATTTATAAATTCCGTGGGGCAGATATTCACTCTTATTTACAAGCAAAACAACAAGCTCAGTCTCACTTTACTTTAGGCCAGAACTGGCGTTCACACCCCGATTTAGTGCAGGCGATTAACCAGCTTTTTAGTCGCAGTGATAACCCTTTTATATTTCAGGGTTTAGAGTTTAATCAGGTAAAACCCGCTTTAAGTCATGCCAATGGCGCATGGCTGCAAAATAATCAGTCCCTTGCCCCCTTGGTTCTCTGGCAATTAGCTGAAAGTGACGCTAAAACGGGTTACTGGACAAATGCAAAAGCCGCTGAGGAAATAAAAATAGCGGTGAGTAACGAGATCTTAGATTTACTCAACGGAGAGGTTATTTTACACCTCGATAACACGGCACGGCCTGTCAAACCAGCAGATATTGCCATTCTAGTACGCACCAATCAACAAGCTGTATTGTATCAGGATGTTTTAAAACAAGTGGGGATTCCCGCCGTATTGAATAGTACTGCTTCGGTATTTGCCAGTATTGAAGCGCAGGATTTACACCAGTTGATGCTAGCACTCGCACAGCCGACTGATATGGCGTTATTCAAGCAAGCGTTAAGCCTGGCCTGGTTTGCCCTAGATGGCCAGCAACTCTATCAGATACTGAATGACGAAGTTCAGTTAGGTACGTGGGTCAGTCGCTTTCAGGACTATAACTTACGGTGGCAACAAAAAGGTTTTATGGCAATGATGTTACGCCTCTTAAGCCAGGAAAATATACGCGTACACCTGACTCAGTCCAACCAGGCTGACAGACAAATCACCAACATACATCACCTGTTAGAATTAATTCAGCAAGCCAGCCTGAATGAGCACTTAGGTTTACATAAAACCATAGACTGGCTCCGCGCTGCCATTACCGCCGAAAATAATACCACGGATGAACAGCAATTACGCCTGGAAAGTGATGCTGATGCCGTTAAAATTGTTACCATGCACCGCTCAAAAGGACTGGAATATCCTATTGTTTTCTGTCCCTATCTTTGGGGGCGTAGTGATCGCTTAGAAAAAGAAAAATACACGATTACCTGCTATGCGCAAGATCAAATGCGCGTGGACCTAGGCTCGGAAAATTTTGAGCAACACCGAGAAATTGCATTACAAGAAGAATTAGCCGAAGATTTACGCATTCTCTATGTCGCCCTAACCCGGGCAAAATATCGCTGTTATGTCACTTGGCTAGACAGTCGTTCAGCAAAGAAAGCAACCCCGTCTGCACTTGCCTATCTTTTATACCAGCAAGCAGATATTTCCTTTAACGAGCAACAAGCCATATTAGAGAAATTCGTAACAGATATTCCTGATAGCTTTGTTTATAAACTGCTAGAAACAGGCAGTAGATTACAGGGAATGTATCAGTCAACTGAATCGACAATCGAATTATCCGTGCCTGCACAAACACGACATTTATACAGTTACTGGCAAATGAGCAGTTATACTGCCTTATCCTATCTAAGCCTGCATGATGCCCCCGAATTACCTTTAGACAAAGCAGAAGAAACCAATGATACATCACCTTTGGCAGAACAGCCCCCTATAGAATTAGCCCGAGGAGCACATACGGGAAATGTAATCCATGATTTACTGGAAAACATAAGCTTTAAATCACTGGCAGAGCGAGAAGATATAAGCCTTCCGCGTGATGCGGCTTGTCAGCGTTATGGCCTAAAAGTCGACACGCCAGAAATGATCAATGAACTACTCTATCAAACTGTCAACACAGCACTCAGCAAAGATGATGCGCATTTTTATCTTGCTAATATAAATGAACAGGACTGCCTAAAGGAAATGCCTTTCTATTTAAGTCTGGATGATTTTTCAACTGAGAAAATTAACTATATTCTGGAGGGCAGCCCCGCCTTTCAGCCCTTATCAGATAAACAAATGCAAGGCTATTTAACCGGCTTTATTGACTTAATTTTTGTCTATAAAAAACGTTACTATGTCTTGGATTATAAAAGCAATGCTTTAAGCGATTATCAACCAGAGAATTTAACACAAGCCATGCGAGAACATAATTACGGCTTACAATACTGGTTATATAGTCTGGTTCTGCATCAATATTTGCAAAAACGCCTACCTAATTATCAATTTGCCGAACATTTTGGCGGGGTGCGCTATTTATTTGTACGCGGCATGCAAGCCGAGCAATCAATGAGCGGCGTGTATAGTGATATGCCAGATGAGCAGCGAATTAATGAGTTGGTGGCGTTATTTAATCCAGAGTAGTCATCGCTCAGTCAGCGATTCAGCGCACCTGAAGCCTTCTAGATAAATCAATCGCATAGAAAGTATTAAAAAAACATTCTTCGCACTAAAAAATCATGTAAAGTGGCACGTTTTTTTCTTCATTCCCATAAAGTCGGAGTAAACCCCATTCAAAAACGCCCCAAGCCAGTATAGCGCGAATCGCTCTAAAACGTAAAAAACAGCTAAAACAATGATTAAAACACAAAAATAAGAGATTAAAAGAGCTGACTCAAAAAGCAAAGCCAACCGACCTGATTTATCAGATCCACCAAACCCTAATTCATCACTTTCCAGAACTCTTCCTCTGGATCCGAGAGATAAACGATTGTCGTAAAAAGGAATCGGCCTGAATTATTGACCGCCTGTCTTGCCATGCATCTGTTTAAAGCCGAATCACGTAATAGGCTTAATAATTTACGGGAAGACCTCCGCTTTAAAAAAAATTATCAACGTCTCTTTAAAATGCGCTTATCTTAGGTAACGCGCAATAAATAACCTACCCATATTGCGGAGGATTTTTGTTCGTCTTCCAGGCATAGAAATAGGCGCATAGCTGGCTACGTCACTATTTCTATAATGCAGAAGGCGGACAAAAAGACAAGCAAGATGGGTGGGTGGGTGTTGCGAGTTACCTTATATGGATGCCGTTGATCGTGTCATGCGCCTATTAAAAACAGAACCGTTAGAACGCCTCAAACAACAAAGGGTTAACGTGCTGATTCGGCGCAAAGTATTTCATAAACAACGCTATCGAGGGCAATGGTACAGTATTGCGATTTCTAGTTCGATACCACCACCGTATCGGTAAATCAAAACCGTCGCCAACTGTGCGCGTATACTCATCTGATATTATTTTCTTTCTTAACTTTGCAGTACCCGCTACCTTATCAATAATTTGAGTGAATTCTTTTTCTGTAATACTCATTTGTAATTCGCCCCTATCCTAATATGAATTAGCCACACATAAGTAATTATTCACACCCCTTAAAATAATTTCCACTTACATTTGTATTATGTTAGGCTACCCGCCATCAAAACTTAAGCCCTTAAAGTAATGAAACTCAGCGATCACGATTTACGACAACTTGATGAAAAAGTGATTCGCTCACTTTCGCCTGATGCTGTCGAAAATCTAGCGGTTAACTTACTGGATGACCTGAAGGATTCACGTGAGCGGCTGAATCAGAATTCTCAAAATAGCTCAGGCCGCCCAGTAGTCAGGCTCCCTGGGATAAACCCTCTGCTCATACCGACCAAGATGATGTCGAAAACGATGACGAAAGCCGTGAGCCTTTAACCGAAGATGAGGCTTTAACAGCAGCCGTGCTAATGGATGCAGAAAACACTTCTACGGATACCGACTCTGAAAAGGTTGAAAATGCACCTGTCTTGAAAAATACGGAAGACTCGTCTCGCGATGAATTGACTCGCAAAGCAGGCAAACAACCAGGCGCTCAGGGTTTTGGGCGAACACAAAAGATTCC
>CAYZUM010000207.1:0-5600 GCA_964481455.1 uncultured Methylomonas sp.
TATATTGATGATCGTTATCGGTAAAATGTTGGGGTTCGTACCTCACCCTCAACCTATGCAGAGCTTGTGCATATTTTACGCTTTAGCAGGCGGTAGCGAGTGCACATCTTTATTTTGTCTTATTCCCATGGCGAAGCTGATATGACAGGAATGGGAATGAAATAACGTGTGTATTTGACGCAGGATTTTTGTTCGTATTCGAGGTGTGGAAACAGGCGCATAGCAGGCTACGTAACTGTTTCCACAACAAAGAATACGGACAAAAAGACACGTCAAATGCACACGTTATAAAATTCACATTCCTAAGCACTTTGACATCTGTGCTCTAGATTAAAAACCAGTCGTTAGCTTGTAAAACGGTAGTAAAATTGATTTTATACTTTCACCTTCTATCATTTTCAGGGATAATAAAGAGTTTTGTAATCTCACCTTTAAGTCCCGAAGCGCATGAAACAAAAGTTAGAATCTCTCTTATTACAGGCTGTAGAAGCATTAAAAATAGATGCTGTGATAGAGTCAGAATTCAATCCAAAAATAAATATTGAGCGTGCGCGTGATCAGCAGCATGGTGATTTTGCGTGTAATTTGGCGATGATACTGGCAAAACCAGCCAGGATGAATCCAAGGCAGTTAGCAGAAAAAATTGTGGCTGCGATTCCCGCTGACGAAAGTGTGACTAAAATAGAAATTGCAGGTCCAGGGTTTATTAATTTTTTTATAAACCCCAATGCGCAATATCAGATAATAACTCATATTCATGAGCAAGGCGATAAGTTTGGCTTAAGCCAAGTGGGTGAAGGCAAAAAGGTGCAGGTAGAGTTCGTTTCTGCCAACCCAACGGGGCCACTGCATGTCGGTCATGGACGTGGTGCAGCTTATGGTTCTGCTGTTGCTGATTTATTAGCAGCTGTTGGCTTTGATGTACAACGTGAATATTATGTTAATGATGCGGGGCGTCAAATGGATATTCTGGCAACCAGCGTCTGGTTGCGTTATCTTGAAGAATGTGGAGAGCTGCTTACTTTTCCAAGTAATGGTTATCGCGGCGACTATATTCGTGAAATTGCGGCAAACTTACATCGTGAATCCAGCAATGAATACCGTCACCCTGTCGCTTTGGTTTTTGAGGAGATCCCAGCCGATGAGCCAAAAGGAGGCGATAAAGAAAAACATATTGATGCCCTTATTAGTCGCGCAAAAACCCTATTAGGCGATAAACAATATCGTGATGTTTTTCAATCGGGTCTAAATGGTATTTTAGAAGATATACGCGATGACTTAAGCGATTTTGGTGTGGAATACCAGCAGTGGTTCTCAGAAAGACAATTAATGGATGATGGGTCTATTGATAAGGCCTTAGCTCGGTTGCGCGAGGCAGGGCATTTGTATGAAAAAGACGGAGCCACCTGGTTTGCATCCAGTCAGTTAGGTGATGAAAAAGACCGTGTGGTGATTAGAGATAACGGGCAAAGTACCTATTTTGCCTCAGATATTGCTTATCATATGAATAAACTAGACCGCGGCTTCGAGAAAATTATAAATATCTGGGGAGCCGACCATCATGGGTATATCCCCAGAGTAAGAGCAGCGTTGCAAGCACTAGGTGCTGATAACGGAAAATTAACGGTTTTATTAGTCCAGTTTGCTGTATTGTATCGGGGGGGAGAGAAAGTACAAATGTCAACGCGTTCTGGCTCATTTGTCACCTTGCGTCAATTACGCAATGAGGTTGGGCAGGATGCAGCCCGCTTTTTCTATGCGATGCGAAAATCTGAACAACATATGGATTTCGATTTAAAGCTTGCAACCTCTAAAACGAATGAAAACCCGGTATTTTACGTACAATATGCACATGCGCGAGTCTGTAGCGTTTTAAAACAGCTAGCTGATAAAGGCTTGCAGCGTGATATTCAGTTAGGCGAAGAAAGTCTGCACAAACTGACAGAGCAGCAGGAAATAAATCTGGTCAGTAGCTTGACACGTTATCCAGAAGTTCTAGAACGTGCAGCACTACAATATGAGCCACATTTATTGATTAACTATTTACGTGAATTAGCCGCTGAATTCCATACTTATTATAACGCCCACCAGTTTATCGTGGATGATGTTGCTGTGCGCAATGCACGTTTAAATTTAATTTGTGCCGTGAAGCGCGTTTTGGCTAATGGACTCAATTTACTAAGGATAAATACGCCGGAAGCAATGTAATGCAACGAGATTATAAACACCGAGCCGCAACTACTAAACAAGGGGACACGAATCGAAATCCCCGTAAGCGGAAATTACCCGCTAGAAAAGTAGTGAAAGCAGTCGGCCTGTCGAAAGTGCCGGCCTGGCGCTGGGGCCTGGTGTTTGGTTTGCTTGCTTTATTTGTCTATTTCTTATACCAGCTACCGACAGCAACACGGCAAGAAAAGCCGGGGCATCAAATTACTAAACCGTTAAACACCAGTAAAAAAATACCTGTCAAAAAAGCGCCTGTAAAAGTAAAGCCGGTAAAGGCTAATAAACCAAAGGATGATATTCAGTACGATTTTTATACCATTTTACCCAAAGCAGAATTTGTTATCCCTGACTATGAAGTAAAAACACGAAAACGAGAAGAGCGAGTAGGTAAAGTCAAAAAAGGTGTTAAATATTCAGTTCAAGCAGGCGCTTTTCGGAAATATAAAGAAGCCGATAGTTTAAAGGCAAGGCTATTAATGATGGGCTTTTCTCCAAAAATTGAAAAAGCCGTTGTGGGTTCAGCGACGTGGTATAGAGTTAAAATGGGGCCCTATAACCGGCTAATCTCGGTGGATGCCATTCAATCTCGTTTAAAAGAAAATAAGATGGATGCATTAGTCATCGAGGTCAAAAAATAAGTCTCTTGTAGGAGCGGTTTTTAGCCGCGAAATAAAGTATTTGTTTTTTTTGATCTACTGCGAAACGGGGTATTTACCCCGTTTTTACCGGTTTGATTTTTAATAATAGCCAATAGCACTTTTGTAACATCTAGATTTTTATCAAAAAAAAGTAGTCACTACTCAGCGTATTTTTAATTAGGAGTGCAAAAACAAGTTTTTGCCAGAATCTAAGCGGTATAAAAACTTGTTTTATACTCGATGTTCCAGTTTCCAGCTATATCTGGGCTTGAAGGCACCTAGATTTTGTTGCAATAAAAGTTAGTGCATTGATTTTAAAGGTAAACTTAATTTTATCGAAATCAAAAATAGATAATAAAATCAACATACTACAAAAACTGGAACATCGAGTTTATACTCTATAGACTTTCAGATAAATAACTTTCCGGATACCATCCCTTAAAGGGATGGCATCCGTAATACATATGGAATTTATTGATCTGAGAAACTATAGTTAAAGAGTGATGAATTTGACCTCACTTAAGAATCAAATTCTGTACTTATCAATAATTGTCTGATAAAGCAAAGCAGATTCAATTTTTCCCCGTTTTAAAGCACCGTTTTTAAAAATGCGCGCTTTCTTTAATAGCATTTGTATCGCATCTTTTTTATTTTCATGGCTTAAACCAGGTTGTGCTATTATTTTTTCCAAAGCCTGTATTCTAAATCTATCCATGCCCCAGTATTGATGAGAAAGCTGATCATCATGCCCACCATATTTATTGATTAATGCTTGCTCAATAAAAAGTACCGGATATTTAGCCGATATTCGTAACCATAGATCATAATCTTCACAAGCTGGTAAGCTCTCATCAAACAGGCCCACATCGTCAAATACCGAGCGGTGAATCATAACTGCAGAAGGAGACATTGCGCATAAAGGCAAACACTGTTTAAAAATCCAGCCTCCTGATTTTTTATGCTTATGCATAGCATTAACACGCACACCATTACGAATCCATATTTCATCACTATGACAGATTTTCAGCTTAGGTGATTTTTTCAACGCATGAAGTTGTGTTGTCAGCTTTTCAGGTAGCCAGGTATCATCAGAGTCTAGAAACGCCAGCCAATCTCCTTGTGCGAGTTGTATTCCTCTATTTCTAGCAGCGCTGACTCCTTTATTTCCTTGTGCAATATAGTTTACTTGGGGAAATTCCCTACTTATCATCTGAGCAGTTGCATCAGTAGAGCCGTCATCAATAACAATAATTTCATCAGGCAGAATAGTTTGCTGCAATACTGAAGTGAGAGCTCTGTTCAAGGTTGAACAGCGATTAAAGGTAGGAATAATCAGAGAAACATGCATGGAATGCTAGGAGATCCAGAAAGCAAAAGGATATTTTAGCGCAAAGAGTGCGCATAAAAATAACTAAAAAAATATTAAATTAAAAAACCAGAGACCGTCTTTCTTCTGGGTTTCAAAAAATCAAGTGAAATGCCCTAGTAAAAAGCGGGATATGGCCTACTATTTAATTAACGGGGCATTGAAGGTGGTATAAATTGTATGATTTCAATAGACAAAACGATATTATCAAGCACAGTTTATGCCAAAATAAGCGGCAATTTGTCGCGCGTCAAAATGCCACATATGCAAAGACAAGCAACTCACATAAACTATGCCTAACTCTTGAATGCGTTCCCTTTCTGGAAAATCAGAGCTATCTCCTTCCTCTAGTGCGGCTATAATGGCCGCATCTTTTTTTACAGGACGAATATCATGAAACGGACTCAACATATCGTACAATGCTCGCCTGCTTCAACTGATGAGTTACATAAACATATTGCCTATCACGAAGCAGGCCATGTGGCAGCAATATATCTCAGAAATCACCAGCAGAATTTACCCCCTGTCTTTTTTCAAATTGTCATGAATAATGACATGCAACAAGAACAACCCTATTTTGCCAGAGTAGAAGGTGGCAGGCTAATAGAAAATTTACTGGTTGCTGAACTAGAAAATAATCAGATAGCGACAGAGCAAGAAAATCAGGCCTTAAAGCATGCATACGAGGCTGATGTCATTAATTTGCTAGCGGGGCCTCTGGCTGAAGCAAAGTATGTGGCATTGCGTGATGATGAGATATTTAACTCGCATTTAGTGAATCTAGTCGCTTTAAAAAATTATGGTGGTCATTCAGATTTAGAGCAGGCAAACCTGTATTTAAAATACTTTATTGCGAATGCAGATGAGCGTGAATTAAAAATAAAGTTACTTTTTGAGCAAGCTTTCCAATTTATTAATGAGCCTAAAAACTGGAAATGCATCAAGCATTTTGCAGGTTACCTATTAGAAAATGGGCAGTCAAGCATTTCTTGTGAAGACGCAAGTACAGCGTTTGAAAAGTTTTTAGCGGCTTGATTTTGTAAGTTTAAATTTATGCATACCGAGCACCCCATTTCTCGTTTTCGGTAAAAAAATGGTGGTGGGTTAAATCTGTGATTGCACTTAAATCATTAGGAGAAGTAAAAAGTTTACATCCTAATTCCTAGGATGAAATGTTATCAAGAAGTAAGTTGCCCAAATTGTCGCTGTAGCACTCTCCTGAAATCAGGTAAGAATGCCCAAGATATACAGCGATATCGTTGCAAAAATAGTGCCTGTCCAACTCAAACCTTTATGCTGGATTATCGCTATAATGCCTGTGTGCTTGGTATCAAAGAGAAAGTCGTCGAAATGGCGATTAATAGCAGTGG
>CAYZUM010000208.1:0-3309 GCA_964481455.1 uncultured Methylomonas sp.
TTTGAAGATAAAATCCAAAAACAGGGAATAACTACTAACAGATATTATCAGCACTTCGACAGCCTAGTCCAAAACCCCGGTGAATTGGTGACATCAACTAAAGGCAATAAAGAGTCAGGGTCGATGGCAATTTCAGCCGTTTGCTGATCGTTGCTAACAGCAAAAGAGATTCCCCCTTCAATACCCTCATCAACTTCACCTACTAAACCCAAAATAAAGACATCATGTTCACTGCCACCATTCCAATGGTCAGAGCCATCACCGGGTTTCCAGATAAAGGATCATTGCCTGACCCACCAAACGCACGGTCACGATTTGCAGGGTTAAAATGCTCTACCCCACCTAAGATAACATCACTACCGCCACCACCAGCAAGAACATCTGTCCCTAGTCCACCGATTAATAAGTCACTGAAGCGTGAGCCAAAGATGACATCACCAAACTGCATGCTCTGGTCTCTACCTCCGCCTGATAAGGCAGGGTTTTGAGGTTGAACAAAAGCATTTTTAATTAAATTATTATCTGCTCCTATAATGGCATTTGATTCTGCGATAACTGAGGCTGACCCAGCAAGAAGGCTGAATATTAGAATGGGTTTTATGGCTTATTTTACTGTATTCGTGACAATTCTCCAAATATTTAAGTTAAAGTGTTTACTTCACCCTAAACTCAAAAGCAAGGTATGTGCCAATTAATTAATCGTACAATACATCAATCATATATTATTGTAAATAAAAGATAAATACATTTAAGTTATACTTGTGTTTAAGCTATTAAAAAGTTTGAGAAAAGCAGGAGTGATGATATTTCGATAGATTCGCGATATATCGAAAATCTGGAAAAATTAGCTATTGCTTTGAATTCCTACTTTATTGACTCATGAAGAGTAGCCATTTTTAATCACGTTTAACCCTGAAAAATTCATTATTATCATCTGAACCCTAAGGGCCTTTAAATTTTCAAGTTCAGTCAAGCTTTTGGCGCTAACGGCTATGCACTAAATAAGCATTTCATAGATACTATACTCCAGACAATTTATCTTTCATCCACAATCAGTGATAAAGGTAGATTGTTAACAACTTACAAATAAAACCTTGTAAGAGACGGTTATTCAGTTGGTTTATTAAGGAACGTGTATGTTCCTGAGTGTGTCAAAATCCAGTTATCAATTATTCATGACTGAGACAAGCTGACTGATTAGAAACTTAAATATGGAGTCTATTATGACAAATACAAATATGCGATTTGCGCTTTCGATAGTCGCGGCATCGTTTTCAAGTTATGCTGTTGCTGCACCGGAAAAACCAGCGATTGCCTGGTTGGCGGATACTATTACCTCAAGTGAAGTGAATGTTCGCTGGGATATGTGGTGGGGTGAAAATGCCAACAACTGGAAATTATTAGCCAATGGAGAACAAAAATGTACTGGTGAATTAACGGCTAATGATCCTGAAGCACAAAATGGACAATGTGATGTAAACTTTGCTGATGGAAGCTACAATTTAGTCGTCGAAATTTGTAACGCGACTGGATGTACACAAAGTGATAGTCAAGTTATAGCGATTGCAGCTGGTGGTACAACGCCTCCAGTTGAGGGTACTGGCGGAGGAACGTCTACACCCAATGCTGGTACACCTGCAAAACCGGTTATTGCCTGGTTACCAGCAACTATAGAATTGGCTGAGGCCGGCTCCAATATTGAAATAAAATGGGATATGTGGTGGGGTGTTAATGGCAACCATTGGCGCTTATTGCAAAATGGACAGCCCGTTTATAACGAAGCTATTGTGGCGCAATCTACCAATGCAGCACAAACTGCCATGACGCAGGTGAGCTTAAGCAGTTTAGGAAGCTATCAGTATGAGGTTGAATTATGTAATACCTTAGAGGGGCAAGATATCTGTACGACCAGTGAGTCGGTATCTGTCGAACTTATTGAACCTGGCAGTACATCGACTAATACAGGTCCTGGTACTACACCTACCCATCCCCCCTCAGAATGGCCTTTAGGGGAGTTTAATACTGCTTATGACAATACAACTGATAAAGTCGTCGCTAGTTATTTTGTCGAATGGGGCGTTTATGGGCGTAATTATCATGTCGCCAATATTCCTGCGACGAATTTAACCCATGTATTATATGGCTTCATTGCAATTTGTGGAGATAATGCATCAGCTCTTGCATCGGCACGCACAGCGATAAACTCAGAGTGTGCTGATCAGGCAGATGATACTGTCACTTTAGTTGATCGTTATGCGACGTTGGAAAAGTCCTATCCGGGAGATGTATGGGATGACCCGATTCGAGGTAATTTTGGTCAATTGATCAAAATGAAACAGCAAAATCCAGATATTAAAATTTTGCCTTCCATCGGTGGCTGGACTTTATCGGACCCCTTTTTTGATATTGCCAATGATCCTGCGAGACGTGCTACCTTTGTTGCCTCAGCGATTGCGTTTATTAAACAATATGATTTTTTTGATGGCATTGATGTGGATTGGGAATTTCCTGGCGGGGATGGTGCGAATGCAAGTAAAGGTTCAGCAGCCGATGCTCAGGGTTTTACCGATTTAATGGGCGACTTACGTATTGCGCTAGATGAATTGCAGGTTGAAACTGGCAGAACTTATGAGTTAACAGCGGCTATGAATGTCTCAGCAAGCAAGGTCAATAACGTTAACTATGTCAGTGCAGCACCGCATGTCGATTATTTTTTCGCTATGTCTTATGACTTTTACGGTGCCTGGAATAATGAAGTAGGTCATCATTCCGCTCTACATCCTATGGCAAATGCTGCCAATGCGGGTAGTAATGTCAGTGATGGTGTTGATAATTTGATTAATGCCGGCGTTCCTGCAAGTAAAATTGTGGTCGGTGCCGCCATGTATGGACGGGGCTGGAAAGGCGTTGTCGATGGTCAAGGCAATGGTGCCATTGATGGTAGCTGGGAAGCGGGTGTGCTTGACTATAAAGACATCGAGGTTAATTATTTAGGTGGTGAAAATGGCGTCGGTATTAATGATTTTGTGTATCAATATGATACTGTTGCCGAAGCCCCCTCTCTTTATCGTGCAAGTACAGGGGAGTATATCACTTATGATAATCCACGTTCTGTCAGAGCAAAAGGGGAATTTGTTATAAATCAAGGATTAGCAGGCTTGTTTTCCTGGGAAATTGATGCCGATAATGGGCATATTTTAAATGCTATGCATCAGGGGTTGGGACATCCTCTTGCAACAGAGCAGACTGAACCTACTGAACCTACTGAACCTACTGAACCTACTGAACCTACTGAACCTACTGAACCTA
>CAYZUM010000208.1:3409-5594 GCA_964481455.1 uncultured Methylomonas sp.
CTAATGGATTTTACAGTATAGAAGCCAGTGTATTGCAAGCTAAAGAGCAAGAGTTGACTGATACACCAGAGATGCAGGCAGTTAAACATGCAACAGATACTCTGGATAATAGTCTGGTTGAGATGATCGTTGCAGGAGACTCGAAAAACCCATCAAATGTACAGCGGGTTGAAGGCATTATCAGTACAGCAGACTGGGACTTTATATTTCCTAAACGAGCTCCTGAATATACTTATACCAACTTGTTAAAAGCGATAGGAAAATTTCCTGCTTTTTGTGGCGACTATGATGATGGTCGAGATGCAGAAGCCATATGCCGCAAATCACTAGCAACCATGTTTGCCCACTTTACTCAGGAAACGGGTGGACATACTAGCCATTGGGATGTTGCAGAGTGGCGTCAAGGTTTATACTGGTTGCGTGAAACCGGCTGGACTGAAGAAATGCGTGGCGGCTATAACAGCGAGTGTAACCCTGATATCTGGCAGGGGCAAACCTGGCCTTGTGGTACTTTTGCTGACGGTGAGTTTAAAAGTTACTTCGGACGCGGTGCTAAACAGTTAAGTTACAATTATAACTATGGCCCTTTTTCAGAAGCGATGTTTGGGGACGTGCGTACTTTATTAGATAACCCGGAACTGGTTGCTGATAGCTGGTTAAATTTAGCGAGTGCCGTATTCTTTTATGTTTACCCACAACCGCCAAAACCAAGCATGTTGCATGTTGTTGATGGTACCTGGCAGCCTAATGCAAGAGATATAGAAAATGGTTTATTACCGGGCTTTGGTGTGACCACACAAATTATAAATGGAGGCGTTGAATGTGGTGGCTCTGTAGAAATTCAGCAATCATTGAATCGTATCAGTTACTACCAGAATTTTGCCGAGTACTTGAATGTCCCTGTACCTGCTGAAGAAGTCATGGGGTGTCAGGGTATGAAACAATTTGATGCAGACGGTAGCGGTGCATTGTTAATTTATTGGGAGCGAGACTGGAGCTGGTCTGCAGAAACGCCTGACGGACAGTCTTATGCCTGTCAATTAGTGGGCTACCAAACGCCATTTTCAGCGTTTAAAGACAGCGACTATACCCAGTGTGTGGATTATCATTTTGATGTCAATATTGTAGTCAATAATTAATAATAGCTCAGCCAATCCGCCAAAACGATGGTCTTGACTATGGTTTTGGCGGATTGGCTGAGTTTAAATTTGATAGGAGCGGCCTTTAGCCGCGAATTAAAATAATGTCTTGGCCTTCCTAGCCAAAGACCACTCAAGTAAACTCTCTATTTGTACAGGTTTGAGTTTGTAAGGTAAGGCGCAACAAATAACCCACCCATCTTGCTAAGTACTCAAGCAAAATTGATTTAACCTTTTTGAAAAAGTATAAAATCTCCAATTTTCAGTGTAATTTTTGGAAATTTGAATATATTTTTACAAAAAAATAGAAAATATTAACTAAAGTCATGAATTTCTACCCTCATAATTTTAGTTAAAATAATAATGCCTAAGTACTTAGTCTTTTTATTCGTCTTCAGCGTTGTAGAAAAAGTTTCGTAGCCAGCTATGCGCCTATTTCTACTAATGGAAGACAAACAAAAATCCTGCGCAATATGGGTAGTTTATTTATTGCGCCTTACCTAAGTCATTGATTGTTTGTGAAGGCCAATCAAAATAAATATTTTTGCCAAAAATAGCCAAATTATTTTTCAATAAATATCAGTTGGTTATAATGCAATAGGGGTCTGAACGGTTACGCAGCTTTAGCTTATATATGGAGGGTTTATTTAGGAGACCTTGCGTTGAATAAGGGCTGGAATAAAACCATTCATCGCACAGATCGTTGTGATTTGAGTCTGCTTACACTTGGAATGCGAGTATTAAAACGCTGCCTAAGAGATGGAATACGCCTTCCTCAGTTCTGCCTCACCTTATCAGGCAAGGCTTTGCTATAGGCAGTGAAAAATGTACGGTAATGAATAAGTTGTGCCATTATGGCGCAGTATTTTTGCTTGTCCTCAAGGCGAGGTAACAGGCGCATAGCTGGCTACGTAACTGTTTCCACAACGCAGAAGGCGAGCAAAAAGACAAGTCAGTTGCTCAAATTATTTCGTGCACGTTCCTAGGCTGCCGAAGCCCCATAACCTATATGGTAGAGTGTGTTTAAATTCAATGCCTTAAAGTTT
>CAYZUM010000209.1:0-5593 GCA_964481455.1 uncultured Methylomonas sp.
AATAAACTACCCATATTGCGCAGGATTTTTGTTTGTCTTCCATTAGTAGAAATAGCCGCATAGCTGGCGACGAAACTTTTTCTACATCGCTGAAGACGAACAAAAAGACTAGCAAGATGGGTGGGGGTGTGTTGCGAGTTACCTAAGGTCACCCAAAAATGTCGGAAAACGCTAGCGCTATTCCAGCCTACGATAAAGGAGGTGGTACGACTGACAGGAACGGATCATTATTTTTTTCCATGTCCCTTACCCATCAAAAGTTGCTCAAATAATTGTATGTACTCTCGTCCCATGCGTTCAGGGTTGTAATAAGTCAGTGCTTTTTGACGATTGTACTCGCCCATTTTCTGACAAAGCTCAGGTGATCTAGCCAGTCGTTTGACTGCATCAACAAAGTCATTAACTTCATCCACTTGACATAAAGCCCCCCCTTTACCATCATCAACCAGTTCTGGAAGGGAAGAACAATCAGACGTTATTATGGGTAATCCAGATGCCATTGCTTCAGCCGCCGCATAACCAAACCCTTCATATCGAGTAGGGAACAACAGAGCATCTGCATTTTGGTAAGCTTCAACTAATCCTTTATCAGATAATAAACCTAAACTTTGTGCATAAGGAATTGCTTGCTCGGTAGATTGATTACGTAAACCCGACGTAAAGGAAAGTGTATATTGAGAGCCGAGTTGCTGCATGATTTCGGCTAACAAGTCGAAGCCTTTTCGTTTAGATTGATTACCAATAAAAAGTAATTTAAAAGGGTGTTTCTCTTTTCGTTTACGGTGAGTTTCGGGCGGGCAGAACATCGCTGTTTCAACCGAATAGGGAATTAATTGCGCTTTGATATTAAAGCTTTGCTGTACTTTTTGCTGAGTAAATCGACTGCCGACGACCACTTTATGGACGCGTTGCAAACCCGCTTTTTCCAGAGGAAAAATTAGCAGTTGGTGATATATTGCCTGCGCAGTGGTTTTAAACGGACGGTAACCAGCGTCATGAACACAATGATGTACACAGCTTACCATAGGAATAGTATGCTGAGTAAAACCAATAGCCGTCCACGAGTTAACAAAAATCAGATCCGTTTGTGCAGGAGCTTGTACCCTGCGTAATAGTAAAGGACAAAATTCATAATATAGTGGAAACCATTGTAGCTCAACCGTTAGCCCTAAATGGGTTAAACTTTCAGCTAAACGGGTCATATAAACATCTGATCCACTGCCGGTTTTAATGGATGGAATCCATACTTTCATAAGCATTTTAAATAAGAAAAATGAAAAAATTAAGCATAGCTGTTGAAGCAAAGTCACTTGCAGCAATTCGTACAGGCGTGGGGCAATATACTTATCAGCTCTATCGGGCCATGCAAAAGTTAAAAAATAGCCCTGATATTTATTATCAAATCAATAAGCACTTCACTCACTCACTACCTAACGAGCGTGTTATATGTACCGGTAATAGTCCAATAAGTTATAAGGAAAAACTGTCTAAATCAATTGATAAATATACGACCAGCGTTGCCGTTGCTAAAAAAAAACTGGCACTCTATTTATATAGAAAGTCATTTAAGCAAAATCTACAAGAAATTAAGCCGGATATTATCCATTGTACAGATTTTTTTAGTATTAATAACCTACAGGGCATTCCTGAAATAATTACTGTGCATGACCTTTCCTGTTTTAAATGCCCAGAAACTCATCCAGTCGCCAGAGTTAAATTTTTTAATGAGTATCTGCCGGCATCGCTAGAAAAAGCACAACATATTCTGACTGTTTCTGAATTTTCAAAACAAGAGATCGTGGATTATTTTTCAATTAAACCAGAAAAAATAACGGTTACTTACAATGGTTTACCCGCTGGTTTTCAAATGTATCAAGGTCAGATCGCAGATGAAATTTTAAAAAAATACACCCTAAAATATAAACAATATTTTTTATATGTTGGAACGATTGAGCCCCGCAAAAATCTTGAGTTACTGCTGGATGCCTATCAGCAACTCCCTAAGGATATTCAAGTGCATTATCCATTAGTCATTATTGGCGCATATGGGTGGAAGTTTGAGCGTTTTTTGCAGCAAGCCGAGACCTTAGTACAGCGTCAGCAACTTATCATGCCTGGTTATGTCTCAGATAACGAGTTGCAGCATTTGATGGCAAGTGCGCATTGCTTTTTATATCCATCATTATATGAAGGTTTTGGTATTCCTCCTCTTGAAGCGATGGCAAGTGGCACTCCGGTTATTACATCAAACAGCAGTTCTTTACCGGAAGTAGTGGGTGCCGCAGGGGTATTATTGCCAGCGGATGATGCACAGCAATGGACTCAGGCAATCGTAAACCTTATTGAAGACCCGCAGCAATACCAGCAATATGTCGTATCAGGATTACACAGAGCGACTATATTTAACTGGGAGGCAACAGCTGAAAAAACGCTGAATTGCTTTCAAAGGCTGCGATAAAGAAACAAGAGGATCAGACAAGCTGATCTTGTGGATAATAATTTGATACTAAAATAAATATTATTACCTGATGTTGAGCTATGTGAAATTTAATTAACCTTCAATAATGACATGAATGCTGGGTTACGTTTTCTCGCTATGCTCAAAAATCTAACCCAGACTACGATCTTGGTCTCATCTTATTATCTTGGAGAATCTGCAAGGTTTTGATTTTATTAGACCGAGGTCAGGTGCTCTGAGGATAAGTAGAGTCTGCACTGAAAATTTAATTTTGTGTCAGTGCAGGATAGATCACCTGCATGAAATAGAGTTCTAAAAAAGTAAAGGCATTATATTTCTACTATGGAATGGGAATTGAATAAGTTGTGCAATGATGGCGCAGTCTTTTTGCTTGCCTTCAAGGCGCGGTAACAGACGCATAGCTGGCGGCGTAACGGTTCCCACAACGCAGAAGGCGAGCAAAAAGACACGTCAGAATGCACG
The DNA here is from genome assembly GCA_964481455.1 of uncultured Methylomonas sp. Taxonomy (GTDB): domain Bacteria; phylum Pseudomonadota; class Gammaproteobacteria; order Methylococcales; family Methylomonadaceae; genus Methyloprofundus. The sequence goes on from CAYZUM010000209.1 coordinate 2,942, forward strand.
CGTTATTTGATTCTCATTCCTTAGGAACGTGCACGAAATAAGGTGAGCAACTGACTTGTCTTTTAGTCCGTCTTCTTTGTTGTGAAAATAGATTATGTAGCCAGCTATGCGCCTATGTACACGCCTCGAAGACGAACAAAAATACTGCGCCAGTTAGCTCAACTTATTCCGTGCCCATTCCTGTCACGACGACTTCATCGTTTTTTGATATGGCAGCGGCGGCTGCCTTTAAGTCGATAGCATTTTTTAATGCAATCAATAAACCTAGTGCAATAAACGCTCCAGGAGGGAGTAGCGCTAATAACATGCCGGAATAATCGCCGAATAGATTTATTTGCCAATGCTTAGCGCTTTCCCCGAATAAAAGATCAGCTTGAGACAATAAAGTCCCCATGCCGAGTACTTCTCTAATGGCTCCCAATATCAGTAATGCCATACTGAACCCTAAACCCATTGCTAAGCCATCTAATAAACTTGGCATAATGCGGTTTTTTGAGGCAAACATTTCAGCGCGTCCGATAATGGCGCAATTAGTGACGATAAGAGGAATAAAAATGCCCAGAATTTTATATAGTTCGTAAAACCATGCGTTCATTATGAGTTCAATCATAGTGACAATACCTGCAATCATCAATACAAAGAGAGGTAATCTTATTTCCGGCAAAATATATTGGCGACAGCTAGAGATTAGGCCATTAGAGAGTACCAGCGTAAGGGTGGTGGCGATGCCTAGGCCTAAACTATTAATGACCGTGTTGCTTACCGCTAATAGGGGGCATAAACCCAGTAATGCTACTAGGGCCTGATTGTTATGCCAGAAGCCATTGCTTAAAATTGTTTTACTGTTCAGATTCATCGGCAGTTAATTTAGGAATAACACTCCTTGGTGGGGTGTTATTCCTGAGTTTTTTAAAGATTTCTGTTTGATTATGCTGGAAGAAGAGTGCAGTTTTTTTAACTTCATTCACAATGGCGCGCGGGGTGATGGTTGCGCCTGTAAACTGGTCAAATAGGCCGCCATCACGTTTAACCGCCCACAAGGATAAATCATTATCGGATAGAGATTTTTGCTCAAAACCTAATATCCAGGTAGATTTTTTGAGTTCTATTTTATCGCCTAAACCTGGCGTTTCTCTGTGGTTTAATACGCGTACTCCTACGATTTTTTGCGCCATATTAATGGCAACCAACAACTGAATATCTCCATTATACCCATGTGGAGTAGTGCTTTTCATAATGGCCGTAACGGGTTTTCCCACTTTTCGTGCGCGGTAAATAGTATATGCATCAAGCTGCATGACATCCTTTACTAAGTCATTATCATAACTATCCAGGTTTAATACGGCTTGCAGGCTGTGCAATAAGGCCAGTCTTTCATTTTCGGCTATTTTATCTTTACTGGCATGAAAAACCAGCGTGACTAAACCGACGATAATAAATGAAAATAGGCCAACTCGAACTGCAGCAGTGGTAGGAGGCGAGAGAGTCATAGCGGTTTGTTTGCGGGTTTCGGGCGCGTGTAAAAGTCAATACTCGGTGCGGCTAAGTTAGCTAATAAAATAGCAAAAGCAACGCCATCAGGGTACCCTCCCCAGGTGCGAATAACATAGATCAGGCAGCCAATTAATGCGCCAAAATACAGCCGGGCTGTCTTGCTAGTTGCTGCTGTAACAGGATCGGTTGCAATAAAAAAGGCTGCACATAGCGTTGCTCCTGAAATGAGATGGAATAGCGGAGAACTATACTGTGTTGCATCATAAAAATGTATCAAAGTTGCGGGTATGCATAAACCTAAGAGGACTGCCACAGGAATATGCCAGCTGATAATTTTGTGGTATAACAGCCATAGGCCGCCTATTACATAGGCTAGTGCGACTAACTGCAATCCATTACTTGCAATAGTGACTATTTGAGGTGACGCGGTTATTTCTGTGAGCGGTAAGCCAGTGCTTAACTGGGTTTTGACGCTATCTAAAATAGTGGCACTGCTTAGTCCATCTATCAGTGGCGCTTGGGTAAAAATTATATTAAGTGTGTCAATCAAATCTAAAGTAACCGAAGGGGCTTGCCAGCGAGTCATTTGCAACGGGAAGGAGATTAATAAAAAAACATAGCCTACCATCGCAGGGTTAAAAGGGTTATAGCCTAGTCCACCATAAACATGTTTGCCGATCGTTATCGCAAACAGCGTACCGGTAACACTGATCCACCAGGGAGCGAGTGTGGGTGTGGCGAGAGCAAGTAATATGGCAGTAATGATGGCACTTAAATCAAATAAGTAAGCTTTAACGGGATATTTTCTTAGCCAGAGACAGGCTGACTCTGCTAACAAAGCCGTCATGCATGTCAGGCATAATTGTATTAATATGCTATAGCCAAATAGCCAGAACATCATGCCTATCGCTGGGAGTAAGGCATAGACAACATGGCGCATAACGCGGCTAACGCTATTATCTGCTGGGGTGAATGGGGAGCAGCTGGTGGAAAATTGCATAAAATAATGGTGGGAAATCAGTGTGTGATCAATAAGGGAGTGAATTTAGATTTTAAGCTGTCTTTTTTTCCTATCTATCTACCTTTTAATCTATTAGGAACGCGCACGGAATAAGTTCGGCAACTGGCACAGGATTTTTGTTTGTCTTCAAGGCGTGG
>CAYZUM010000210.1:0-5576 GCA_964481455.1 uncultured Methylomonas sp.
CGCTATTATTCTTAGATTTAAGGGTAGTTTTCTTGAAGAACTCAGTAATAGCGACTAATCGGCTCCAAACTTCAGGCGAGCCATAAAGGCTTCTTTTAGGGGGTGGCCTTAAGTCTGCTCTAAATTACTCTTTAACAATGGCGGGCTGAAGCCACGCCCGACAGTTTACGTGTAAAAATAGTCACCAGAATTAATGTATGACTCAATATTAACGCTATAAAAACTGCCTTACTTGTAGCACAAATTGATCTATTTCTTGTGCAGTATTTTTTTGACCCAGGCTCACTCGTATAGCTGACTTGGCAAGAGTTGCTTCTATCCCCATGGCGATCAATACATGGCTAGCGACCTGATGACCACTGGCACAAGCTGAACCACTTGATATGGCAATACCTTCTTTATCCAGTTGCATTAACAACATTTCACCGACGCTGTTTTGCACTCCAAACTGCACAGTATTACAAACGCGATAACTCTCTTTAGCAAAAATACTCACCCCTGGCAATTCTAGCAATTTTGTTTCTAAGCGCGTTCTCAGTTGCAAACAATGTTGTTGGCGCTGTTCTAATTCAGCATAGGCTAACTCGGCTGCTTTACCAAAACCAACGATTGCGGGTACGTTTTCTGTTCCTGCACGATAACCGCCTTCTTGGCCTCCTCCTGTTAAAAGAGGTTTTTCTATATTATCAATTGATGAAATTAAAGCCCCACAGCCTTTAGGCCCATATATTTTATGACTGGAAAGAGACATTAAGTTGACACCTAAAGCTTGAAAATCAACTCTTATTTTACCTGCTGCCTGAATTGCATCGGTATGAACTAAGGTGCCTCGCTGCTGCATAACAGCATTAAGGCTAGCAATATCCTGAATAACACCTGTTTCATTATTTACCAGCATAAATGAAGCAAGGTCGAATTGCTTTGCAGATTGAGCAAGCGCTTGTTGATCAATATAGCCCTGCTGAGTGATATTAACTAACTCAGCATTGCCGGATTGTAAAATAGAAGGGTGTTCAATGGCAGATGTGATGATTTTCGCTTGCGGTATAAAGCTCTTGAGTGCCAAATTATTTGCTTCAGTACCACCACTGGTAAAAATCACTTGCTCAGGGCGAGCATTAACAAGCTGAGCAACTTGTTCCCGTGCAGTATCAATTGCACTACGCGAAAGCCGTGCTAATTTATATAAGCTGGAAGGGTTACCGTAAAAACCACTAAAAAAAGGTAACATATCTTGCAACACCCGCTCATCTACTGGTGTTGTCGCATTATGATCAAAATAGATCATCGTTAAAGCACTAAGAAAACTTAATAGTTTACTTTAATGCCATACCCACAGTATCACTAGTACTATTAAAATGTACAACCTGATGAACATCAGCACCTTGCTGTTCATTTATCTTTTTAACATCCGCCTGGGTTAATAATTTACCTAATGAAATGCCTTCCAGATAATGACTGACTGTCTCACTTAAACCCATCCAAAGATCATGCGTCATGCAAGGCTGGCCATTATGACAATTACTTTGTTTCTGACAATTAGTTAAGTCAACTTGTTCATCAACTGCCAGAATAATATCGGCGACACTGACACTTTCCGGCTCCCGACTCAGTTTATAGCCTCCACCAGGCCCTCGAACACCGATGACCAGTCCGGCCCGACGTAATCGAGAGAATAACTGCTCAAGATAAGATAATGAAATGGTCTGACGTGTCGCTATATCCGTTAATGTTACTGGTTTTGCACGACTATGGTAAGCCAGATCCAACATTGCTGTCACTGCATAACGCCCTTTAGTAGTTAATCGCACAGTCATACCTCTATAGAAAATAAGCTTTTCAGTATAATAAAACCTAGTAAACTAGTCAAGTATTTTCAACCCTCATAAAACACCTTATTTATCCAGTTCGCACCCTCCTAAATCTGGCATTTCCGCCTGCTGACATTTTATACCTGCCACTCTCATTGCCTGTTTCATATCATCCATTTGCTTATCCATAATCTGTATATGATCCAGCATATGGTTAATCGCATAAGCCACAGGATCAGGAGAATCCGCTATTGTCCCATAGGCATCAAAACCTATTTTATCAGCAATTTTCTTATGCTCAGCATGATGCTCGTCTTTAGCACCGACAACACGCCCTGGTATACCGACCACTGTTGCCCCCTCGGGAACAGGCTTAATCACAACCGAGTTAGAACCCACTCGCGCATTTTCTCCAATTTCTATTGGACCTAATATTTTCGCTCCGGCACCCACAACGACACCGTTCAATAGGGTTGGGTGACGCTTACCTTTATTCCAGCTTGTTCCACCTAATGTAACACCATGATATAAGGTACAATCATCTCCTATGACCGTTGTTTCTCCGATCACCACTCCCATACCATGATCTATAAAAAAACGCCTTCCGATAACAGCACCTGGGTGAATTTCTATTCCTGTTAACCAGCGGCTGATATGCGCAATAAAATTGGCGATAAATTTAAACCCCTTCATCCATAAATAATGACAAACTCTATGAAATAGCACAGCATGAAAGCCGGGATAAACACAAACAACTTCCCAGACTGTTTGTGCGGCAGGGTCACGTTCAAATACGCAGGCAATATCTTCTTTTATTAAATTAATCATGCCTTTGGTGTAGTATTGCAGTTGATTTTTTTAAAATACCGCGCAAAATATCCAGCTCTTTGGCATCTAATTTGGCACGATGATAAACTCGACGTAAACGACGCATGATAGAAGTTGATTTAGCAGGATTTATAAATCCAATCTCATTCAATGCCTGATATAAGTGTTCATAAAATGACTCCATTTGAGCTGACGTTGCCAAAGGAATTTCTAATGCTTTTACCTCTGGGGCCTCTAGCCGTGAAGCAACCAGCAACTCATAACAGACCACTTGTACTGCAGCTGCTATATTCAGCGAGCTATAGTCAGCATTACTGGGAATCGTTAGCAGGGTTTGACACAAGTCCAGCTCATGATTTTTTAATCCCGAATTTTCGCGGCCAAATAGAATGGCTATTTTTTTATCTTGCGCCTCTACCGTTAATCTTTCTGCACAAGCTCTAGGCGACTCTTCAGGAACAGAAATGGTTCGTGACCTTGCACTGGCGCCGATAATAACCTGGCAGTCTGCAATGGCCTCTTGCAACGTGTCACATATCATCGCCGCAGCTAAAATATCATCTGCCCCCGATGCTCTGGAAGTTGCGTCTGCACTAGGAAATATTTTTGGTGCCACTAAAACTAGATCTCTTATGCACATGTTTTTCATCGCCCTGGCAACGGCACCGATATTACCCGGGTGGCTTGTTTCAACCAATACGATCCTGATATTTGACAGCAATGTCCTTCCTTATCAATAAAAAAAACCACTATAGCAAAATTTTTGCTATCCTATAAAGTTTTCTAAACGCTCATTATAAATCTAGCTATGCATCCAATGCTCACTATCGCTATCCGCGCTGCGAGAAACGCGGGCAACATCATTCTTCGTGCGTCAGAACATGTCAGTCTCATTCAAGTTGATAATAAAGAGCAACATGATTTCGTGACTGAAGTTGACCGTCAGGCTGAACATGAAATTATCAAAATCATTAAAACGGCGTATCCAGATCATGCCATCCTTGCAGAAGAAAGCGGCCAGCATGAGGGCAATGACTACACCTGGATTATTGACCCCTTAGACGGCACTACTAATTTTTTACATGGATTTCCTCATTATGCAGTATCCATTGCGCTAAAACATAAAAACCGGCTTGAAGTGGGGGTTATTTACCTACCCTTAACCGATGAATTATTCACCGCTGTTCGTGGCGAAGGTGCGATGTTAAACAACCGTCGAATTCGTGTCACTAAACAGGCAAGCCTGGCAGGTGCACTGATTGGCACAGGATTTCCCTTTAAGACTCAGCAACAGCAATACCTGGATGCCTATCTGGATATGTTTAAAGCCGTTTGTATGAATACATCAGGTATACGCCGAACCGGCTCAGCTGCAATAGACCTAGCCTTTTTAGCCATGGGCCGTCTAGATGCTTTCTGGGAAGTTGACTTAAAGTCCTGGGATATGGCTGCAGGGATCATTATGGTCAAAGAAGCCGGCGGTGTGGTGACAGACCTTTCATTCAATGACCAATTTCTGGAGTCTGGTCATATTCTTGCGGGTAACCCCAAAATGCACCCGTTAATGTATCAACTTATTCATCCACATGTGACGGACAATTTGAAGTAGCAGCGATATTTATCCGCGAATGTTAAGGCAACTCGCACTCAATAACCTACCCATCTTATTTGCCTTTTGGTCGTCTTCTGCGTTGCAGAAATAGTTACGTAGCCTGCTATGGAATGGAAATTAATAAGTTGTGCAAATTATTTTTGTTTGCCTTCAAGGCGCGGCAACAGACGCATAGCAAGCGACGTAACGGTTGCCGTAACGCCGAAGGCGAACAAAAAGACAAGTCAGAATGCACAAGTATTTGATGCCCATTCCTATGCGCTTATTTCTACGCCTTGGACAGCAGATCTGGCGTGCTAGCGTTGAAGACAAACAAAAATTCTGTGCAAATAGGGGTCGTTGATTTATTGCGCGCTACCTAATGATACTTCGCGCCGCCACGGATGCGGGCACGAAGTATCATTCATTCACAGCGGTAGCATGCACTCAATGCAAAACGAAGCATGCATCCCATGTCTACATTTAAAAGCCCCGCAACAAACCCAGCATTACATACTCGGTGTTCCAGATTTTGTAGTATTTTGATTTTATTGGCTTTTATTGCAACAAAATCTAGGTGCCTTCAAGCCTAGTTATAGCTGAAAACTGGAACATCGAGTAGGTAAGCAATGATATACATTTTGGGCGGGGGATTCCCCCACCCTGCAAAGCAACAGTAGATACAAATCTATTGAACCTCCTCTTAGGAATGTGAATTTTATGCCGAAAAAAGCAATTTTGTTAATTCATCGTATTGGAAAACTAACTGAGTAAAAAGGCTTGAGCTTCTGACGAAAAGTTTATATAATTCAAAAGAATAGAAAAAAACAGTGCTAGTGATTAAAGTTCAGTAACTCGAAAAACTCTAACAATTTGGTCCAGCCGACCGCTGGGATGCGCCGCTTTTTTCAAGTTCATTTTTATGTCAAAGGTCAGTGTTCTTTTGAAGTTCATCGTACTTCTCCCAGCGTCGGCTGACCAAGGCGTTAGAGTGAGAAAAATAAATAGAATTGTATTACCTCTAAAAAGTGGGCACAGATCAAAACTAAAGTGTCTTTTTCCAGTCTGGGCAAAAGGTCTCAATAGTCTCTCGCGATCTATTATCAATAGAATGTTCGGAAAACTTCAGTGACACCTGAAAGGAAATCTCGTCTGGATAATGCTGTTCCTTTTGTTGAAACAACAAAACAACAAACAGCCAATCACGTTCTGACAGTTCAAAACTGCCGCCTTTTACTTAAAGTTCGTTCCCTTAACATTGAAAGAGCGGGTAAAGTTAATGAATCCTATTACTCGATCCTCAAGTTTTTAATTTTTTTATTCCTTGACTTTTAAAACTTACCCCT
>CAYZUM010000211.1:0-5537 GCA_964481455.1 uncultured Methylomonas sp.
CCTTTTTAACATGCAAGCCATAACGGTCTGCCTCTGAATAGGCAGCCACTGAACGAATACCAAGCTCTCGACAAGCCCGAATAATCCGTACTGCAATTTCGCCACGATTGGCGATTAATATTTTAGTTAACACACTTTCTTCCTAAGTTTATTGGCTATTCACTCAACGAGGGGTAAATGTAAAACTCGTCTCATTTTTACGCTGTGCACCTCGGAACACAGAGCGTCCCTGTATGCATATCGTTGCTACGCGTGGCAACGTGAGCCTAGTCGCCGTATTTTCTTGATTGTATAATATGCGAAGACAGATATTAATGATAATTAACTTATATAATATACACTATAATTTTTACTTATACCTAATTCTCCATGCGCGCGACTCCTCAGTATTAATTTCAGAACAAATTTAGGTACATTTGCCTAATTCTCCATGCGCGCGACTCCTCATCAATTAAAAGTTTTCCAGCAAGTCTCAGAGTGACTAAATTACTCAGCGGCAACTGAAAAATAATCTGGGTCTCTCTTTGTTCGAAAAAATGGTAGCGGGTGAAACCTGTTGTTTTAGTCAAAAACATTGAGACTAAACCGCTCGACTAATTTGAAAAATATTACTTTTTAAATGATAGAAATACGAATAACCACAGGTCTCACCCACTACCGAAAATTCAAGGAAAATATCGCCTAAAATGGCAGGAAAACGGTTGTTTATGCGAAAAATATCATCATGAGCGGAGAAAATGCGTCACATAATTTTAAAAAAACTGAAATATCGAAAAAAGGGAATCATTTCGATGAGTTCTTGGACGCGCTACTGACCTACTCTTCCGTCTCGCGTATTAACGCCATCATTTCATGCACTGACATTTTACCACTCACTTCACCACCCTCTAATAAGCTACTGGCTAAATCACGTTTATGAGCATGTAAATCCACAATCTTATCCTCAATAGTATCTTTTGCAACTAATCGATAAATAGTCACAGGCCGTTTTTGCCCCATGCGATGTGCTCGATCAGAGGCCTGGTCTTCGACGGCAGGATTCCACCAGGGGTCCATATGAATCACATAATCAGCCGCTGTTAGATTTAACCCGGAACCGCCCGCTTTTAAGCTAATTAAAAACACATCCCCCTCGCCTGCCTGAAATGCATTCACTGCTTTTTTTCGTTTAGCAACTGGCGTACTACCATCCAGATATTGATAATGAATGCCCTTTTTATCCAGTAATTCTCTCAGAATCGTAAGATGCCCTACAAACTGACTAAAGACTAAAGCTTTATGCCGATTTGAGATTAGCTCATCCACTAGTTCTTCAAAGGCTTGTAATTTGGCACTACTGATAGGACTGTCTTCTATGACTAGCTTTGGGTGACAACAGGTTCGACGTAGTTTCATAATCTCGGCGAGTACTCTGAGGTGTTGCTGCCCTGCTTGCTGCCCCTCATCTTGTGCTGCCTGCATCACCTGCACAGCATTACGACGCATCGCTTCGTAAAACACCCGTTCTTCCTGGCTGAGCTCTACATGTATCGTAATTTCTGTTTTTGCGGGTAATTCTTTAAGGACATCATTTTTAAGGCGGCGTAAAATAAACGGCCGGAGTAACTTCTTTAAGCGTCGCTGAGCACCATGATCTTTATTATTTTCGATAGCTTGCGCATAACACTCATTGAATTTTTTCAGCGAGCCAAGTAGGCCCGGATTAATGAAATGAAATAAATTCCATAATTCTCCCAGATGATTTTCTATTGGTGTACCCGTGGTGATTAATTTAAAGTCACCTTGCAGGGCCATTGCCGCTTGCGAACGCTTGGTTAATCCGTTCTTTATCGCTTGGGCCTCATCGGCAACAATTGTATTCCATTGTTTATCGATCAATAACTCTGCTTCCGATTGTAACAAGCCATAACTACAGACAACGACATCAAACTCAGCCGCTTCAGAAATAATTTTCTGTCGATTACCCGTGCCAAATTGATGCACATTCAGTGTCGGTGCAAAACGCTGCGCCTCTTCTAGCCAGTTCATACAAACAGACGTAGGCGCTAAAATTAGTGTAGGCCCAAGTGTTGCACGCGATAAAATCAAACTAAGTGCCTGAATCGTTTTACCCAAACCCATATCATCCGCAAGACAAGCACCGGCTCCCCAATGGGCTAAACGCGCCATCCATTGATATCCTTCCAGCTGGTAATCACGCAATTCTCCTTGTAAGGTAGAAGGAAGTTCTGGCTCCAAATCAGCCATAGAGGCCAGTTTTTTAAGTTGATCTTTCCATTGTTTGCTCGCTTTAACATCCATTCCTTCCAGTGCTTCATTTAAGGCAGGCGCCGCTAAACCATGAAAGTGTAATGTATGACCTTTCTGTTCACCTAATCCTGCAATATCATCCAGTCGCTGGCGTAACTCACTGGTAAGAGCAATAAACTGCCCATCGTCAAGTTTTAAGAATCGTCCTGACGTCGCCTGCAATAAATTAATTAAGCGCTGCATATCATAGACTTGCTCATCATCAAGTTTAATTTCGCCATCCACACTAAACCAGTCTTTTTCTTTTCGTACCGAGAAATGCGCTTGCTGCAACCCGGCTTCACGACTCACCTTTATTTTCTGCCCTTTAGGCCATTCCATGACCACAAAATCATCCACCTCCTGTATTTGCAGTAATGCCTCCAGTGCCATTTCGGGGTCATCAAATAGCCACTTTTGATCACTCGTTTGATACAGCTCGGAACAATGTTCTATTAATTGCGCTAAGTGTTGTTTTTCAATGGCAAAATCACGTGTGGTTTGTACCTGTTTGCCATCAATTTCAGCAACCACTGTCGAACCACCCAATGCGGGTTTGAAAATGGGGCCGGCATCTGTATAGGGCTGGACAAATACTTCAATTTGCAAACCCTCACCTACCGGCTGCAGATGTATATGCAGCCGGTGATCTGCGTTTACACTTTCAATGTTCTCAACCTGACCGCCAATACCAATATCAGATTGTACCGTTAAGGTAGAAGCAATTGCACCAATTGAGTCAATCACTTGCTGTTTAGCAGACTGTGGAACCGTTAGACCTTTACTGCCTAGAATTTCAGCAACCTGGCGGTGTTGTGCACTGATTTGATAGACGTGTACTGCATTATCTGCCGTTCTCTCTGCGACAAAGGGCTCGTTGCCAATGACTGGGTAAAGGGAAATCAACAGGTTTTTTGCTTTGCTAGTCACGAGTAATTGAGGCTCTGCTTTACTAATGCTTATGGGTGAATCATATTTATCAGCACTCGCCCAATACACATGTGGATGCCCGATAGCAGCAATAAGCGCATTACCCTCAAGTGAATAATACTCTGTGCGCCCGTAACCATAATAGTTTGACTCATAGTCGACTTCAATCTGATGACAGATTAGGTTATCTTGATCCGTTAAAGACTCAAAATTCTCCCGTTCATTAACCAGTCTTTTTAAAGCAACAGGACGGCCTTTTGTCCAACGACCTGTTTTACCTATTTTTTGTTCTCGAGGCTCTAATATCACTATGTCTTTATTCAGTGTCAATAACCAAATCATACGTGATTCGGCATTGATAACACCAGACTCATCAGAATTGATTACATTTAGCTGCGTGAGAGCTTGTAAGGCCCTTTCCCATTTTTCCACACGCGGTACTAAATCAACAAAATGGATACAGTCTTCATTTTTGTACTTAACGGCAAGCCGTTTTATTTTACTATCCTTTATGCCCAGTTTTTGCAATAGCGTTGCACTAACCGCCGCGAATAAGAGCGCTCCCGCTTTTTCAGCTTGCAAACAATTTATTTTTAACTTATCTAAAAACTGTTTGTCGTATTCATTTTGTAGCGAAACGGCATCACACCAATATAATATCAGGCTATAAAATAACATTTCGTAAGGATCCGTTATTTGATCTAGCAAAAAAGGTTTATTCGGTAAATCCTGTTGCTGACCTAGAATAATATTGATGCCATTGTGCAAATGAACATGAATGCCTTGAAAAGGGTCGGCTTCTTTGGATTTAACGGTGAGTGCTAATTGTTTTTTCAAATAGCTTAAATTTTCAGGCTCTCTGGTTTTAAGTAAAGCCAAATTATAAAAGTAACCATGTATACCCGGTAAAAAAACATTACGTTTGCGAGTTTGCTTTTTAATTTGCTGGACAGCTGCTGCATAAAATTCCAGTGCAGCTTCATTACCATTGCCTAAAAAACATAAACTTCCTTTTATCGTTAAACCACGAATTGAGTCATCCTGTTTAATAAGGCTATCAACCTCCCGACTATAGCCCAGCAGAATCTTATATTCTACAAAAGAAAGAAGCACCTCATTTGTACTAGCATCGTCAGTTTTAATACTATCCTGCATGAGTTCCAAGGGTAAACTGATATCCTGTAGATTTAAAAAACTGAACTCAGCATAACGAGATAAAGCAAATGCTTTAAGATGACTATTTAAGGATTCAAACCAGACTTGATCATAAGGAGAGAAAAAAAGCAATCCCAATACAGACATTATTTCTGCCGGAAACGCTTTTTCTATATTCTGAAAACATACCTCAAACCCCTTTTCGTCATCAAGATAAAGAAAAAAACGCAACCGCCTGACTTTATCAATCAACTGTAAGTGATTAGGTATGTATTCCCGGCTGGCCAAACTAAATTTGGCTAATTTGGCAAATAGATCTGGATATTCATTAATGGCTATTCTCAATAACACTTCACTCATACCACCGACAACACAGCGCCAACCATTTTGGGTCGCTTCTATTAAGCCCTGCTGTAGCAATTTTTCTCTTAAGGGTTTTGCTATCTGCTTATAGACTTTTGGTTCTACACATTTTAGCGCACTTAAAATTTCTTTCAGTCTGGTTTGTCCCGTAGGGGCAAACAAAATTGCAAGTGCAAGAAGAATTTGTTGCTCATCTTCTGAAAGTTGGTGGAATTTTTTTAATTGGGTAACTATATTTAACATGGGCTTAAATCAGCTTGATTTTGAGGCATGAATACTTTTTCCTGATGACGTACAACTCACAGCCATATTCATATAAATTTTGAATACCAGTATGTTAAGAGCTTCGTCATTCTCGAAGTCTACCCAGTCAAGCGTGGGCAAAAGCTTTATCGGGAATCTTAGCTTAACCCACGAGATTCCTGCTAAAGCTTGTGCCCCCGCTTGACTGGGTAGCATGCAAGAATGACGAATATAGCTGAGCGTTATGAGTCATCAGGTACTTTTTTGCGCTTTTACTTAAGGTAACTCGCCACACCCACCCACCTTGCTTGTCTTTTTATCCGTCTTCTGCGTTGTAAAAATAGTTGCGTAGCCTGCTATGCGCCTATTTTACGCCTTGAAGACAAACAAAAATTCTGCGCAATATGGGTAGGTTATTTATTGCGCGTTACCTAGGAAAGAGAATTTAATAAAATGTGCATTGACTGCCGTCCACTTACCGGAGCTTGAAATATGCACAATCTCCAGGCGCGCCATGCTACTTCGTGAAATTCAGGGACTCCTGTCACCTTCATTCA
>CAYZUM010000212.1:0-5515 GCA_964481455.1 uncultured Methylomonas sp.
TTTTACAACCTATCGGTCGATTCCAAAGTTCTGGATTTATCTTGACGCGAGGATTCTTGTTGTTATCAGCGGTGGCTTTTGCAATTAAAAACACCGGTAAAATATTAGTTAGCTTTATAGAAGACCATGCTGTTCCTTATGTCTTAAAAACAGATGATGTTGCCATGGGCTGCGTGGTGGCAGAAGCTTTGACGCTCATCATTCCTAGCCTCAATCAGATAAATGCTTCCCCTTATAAGCTCGCGATAATATTCGACTTTTTGCCTGGTAGTTGTGCCGAATTCAAAGCAAGAGAAGAAGAACTCCGCTATATTAGAGCTCTATATATTAAAAATATCACTGAAGCGCAAGATGCCCGAATTTTACAAAAAAAAAGATATCTAAACCTGGCTGCACAGAGGCAACTGAAAGGATATCTTAATCTTGAGCTTGCCTTTCCTGAAATCCCGGGAAAGCAGTGTCCTGCCTTTGCTAACTGGAATGATGAATTTTACTGGCTGGCTGGACTTATGGATGGCTTGCAGGCAGTCCTAAATGATCTAACATCTGAAGGGGGGGGGCAACGTTCCCCTGGATATAAGTCTTAAAGTGGGAAGAGGAGCAGGCTGTCTAAATAATCAACACTGGTGGGGCTTACCCGATGCTATTCAGTCAGCAATATGGGTTAGCTTTCCGGATTGCAGACCAACCACTCGCATTGCTGGGTCAGGCCATGCAGACAGGCTTACAACAAGGTATGCGCATTGCACAGGTTATTGCTGCGAAAATTCATACTGGCTTAGGTAATTCAAGCTAGGTTAAACAAATAACCCGCAACAATATACAAACAAGAACGAGCATAGCAACTAACCCCAATTTTTTATTTCTGGACCAAGTATCCAACCTTCAGTTGCAGGCAATCTCTGACATTATGTGGACAGAAGCAACTGGGTGGCGCACTCCTATTGGCGGTTTGGGAACCTTTTGGGATGATCCCGCTAATATATTGATATTAGCGAAATACTTTGATTTTCTGCACTTTCTCATGATTAAATCTTATTGTGCTCATCATTCCTGTCTGCCTTTAGCAGGAATATTCTCAACGCAGATTCCCGCTATTGGCCGTCGGAAGGGCTGACATTCCGACCACCACAATAAGAGGTGACACTTTTTGAAACGGGATATTCACTTCGTTTATCGTTTAATGTGTTAGTAACAATAAACGTTATGGGCAGGGTAAATACCACGGCTTTCTCATAAAAACTTGGCATATTTTTTAATTTACATAACATAATAATATTTAAGGTTATTTATTTTTAATGCCATTGAGTTTTATTTTTCAATAATCATTTTTATAGAAAATTAATTGTAATAAATTCTGTATTGCCTGATTTTATTGAGTTTGTAATCTGGACAAATATCATGCCAGTTTTTTATGAGAAAGCCGTGGGGTAAATACCCTGTCCAGCGACAGACTGCTGCAAATAGTCAATTTTTTTTAACCTATCTTAAATTTCCTCTTTAATAAAAAAAATAATGGCAGTAAGATAGACAAGGTTTGACATGTCATCGGTATTTTCAAATGCGGTATTGGTGGTCAATCAAAAACTTTAGCAGATCCTACAAAAAATCGTAGCATCCAGGAATGCACTCGACGTCGCGGAGAATACCTTTGATTGCCTATAAAAATATCCTATTAAAGTGTTTTATTGTTTCCTTTTTAATATCCCCTTGTCACTCTGTGCTGGCTGAATCAAAAAAAATGTGCGTCTTTGACCTACTCGGTGCCAATGGCCCTGCATATGCCCAAATGAAAGATTATAAAACAGCAGCACTCGCCTGGGAGGTAGATCTGGAGCTTAAACCCTATACCAACGAGCGCGTCGCTGCTGAAGATTTTAAATCTGGCCTATGTGATGCGGTAAGCTTTACGGGCATACGTGCACGTCAGTTCAATACCTTTACCGGGAGTCTGGATGCCATCGGCGCAATGCCAAGCTACGAGCACTTGAAATCCGTTATTACTACTCTTAGCAGCCCCAAAGCAGCAAAGTTCATGTTCAGCACGCCTTATGAAGTGGTTGGTATTTTACCGGGGGGGGCCGCCTATATGTTTGTCAATGATCGCACCATTGATACCGTCGGTGAATTAGCGGGCAAACGCATTGCCATACTTGATTCAGACCCGGCTCAGGTTGAAATGGTCACTTTTGTCGGTGCGTCTCCTGTTGGCACCTCAATAGCCAATATGTACAGCAAATTTAATAATGGTTCTGTTGATGTGACTTATGGTCCTGCAATAGTCTATGAAGCAATGGAGCTCTATAAAGGGCTCGAGCCTAATGGCGGTGTTATCCGTTTTTCTCTGGTTCAACTCACCATGCAAATACTGATACGCCAGGCGGTTTTCCCTGAAGGTTATGGGCAGAAATCCCGGGAATATGCCTTGAGTCAATTTGATTCCGTGGTCACACAAATCACAAGATACGAGAAAAAAATTCCGGAAAAGATGTGGGTAACTATTTCTGAAGCTGATAAAACAGGCTATCTCGAAGTCTTCAGACAATCGCGAATCAGGCTACGGGACAAAGGTATTTATAATGCTAAAATGCTCAAACTTATGAGATTATTGCGCTGTAAAAAAGCGCCACAACAGTCTGAATGTACCGCAGAGGATAAAGAGTAGGTCCACGCGTGAACATAATTGAATGGGCCATTATGAGCAACGAAAAGAGATGATTGTACAACAAATCATTAAATTTCGGAGCTGTCGAGACTGGCTCTCTACCTTACCCGTTTTTTTGCTACTAATGGCAGTCATTATCGCAGGTAATGGTGAACAAATTCATGCGCGACTGTTAAATATTGGCGAGTTATTATGGCATGATTATTTTTCCCTAAGAGCAGACATCCCCACCCCGGCATGTCATCCCAACCCTGATATAGAAGCTGAACTGACAAAGCTCGAAACTGAGTCTAGTGACTTAGACGGTCTGGAAACGCTATTTGAGGCAGAACCTTTTGATCGCCAGGCATCTCTGAAATCGCTACAAAACTCTCGCCAACTTTGCCAGGAAAAACACCGTCTGGCACACAGTAATCAGTCAAGAATGACTCCCTCGGTCATTATTTTTCGGACATTGGAAACAGGTGTTGCAGGCATTAGTTTATTTGCGTTTGAAAAACAGCGCCTATTACTGATATTGACCATTTTTACCTGTGCGCTGACGACAACTCTCAAGCAACATCATATTACGTTCAGGCCGGTGATCTCATTACAAGATCACTATGTTTCAACAGTCGCTCAATTACTGGGCAATAGTACTATGCTCTTTTCTGCCTGGATTTATCGAAAAAGTCTGTATCAATCCGCAACTGAGATTGACCACCCGGAAATATATTTGCTGTTAATTTTAGGGTTTGCTGTTTTAAGTATCGCAAGCTTATTCCAATTGATCAATCCCCGTCATTTCCAGGAATTCAACAAAACAGGCCACGGTATCTTGCATGCCATGTTAACAATCCCTCTGTATATCTATATGGCTGTTATTGTCTGCGCTTATTTTTTCCTTATTGAAAGTCACTGGGCGGGACCTGCTATCTTTTTTACTTTGTTATTTGATCAGGCAGGCTTGTTTCTAAATATCGGACTCTATATCTGGGTCGGTATGCTTCTTAAACGAACTCAATTGGGAGATCTGGTTTTTAAGATATTTATTCCCTGGCGTATGTCACCCGAATTACTCGCTTTTGTTGCCATCATCGTCATGGCTGTACCCACTGCATATACAGGTGCTTCAGGTATCATTATCATTGCCATGGGCGCTATTGTTTATGAAGAATTACGCCGTGCCGGAGCCCGCAGGCAACTTGCATTAGCTGCAACGGCAATGACAGGCAGTGCCGGAGTCGTTCTGCGCCCCTGTTTACTTGTCGTGCTGATCGCAGCACTGAATAAAGAAGTCGTCACCGACCAGCTCTTTAACTGGGGCCTAAAAACCTTTATGACCACGGCCTGTGTGTTTTTTATTTTCACCATGCTTACGAAACGTGAAAAAATACGCCTAGCGCCTTTCAAAGTAGCCTTTAAACCTTTTCTACAAGCTCTTATTCCCTTAATACCGTATACCCTGATTGTATTATTCATCTACTTTGCCTATTACTTTTTGCTAAATGTAAAACTGGATGAATTTTCTGCCCCGGTCATACTCCCCGTCATTATTCTAGGGCTTATTATTTATGAAAAGCTTTTTGTGCGAATGGTTCTGGTTGCATCACCTAAAAAAGATGCCCATAAATTTGAATACACCATCAGAATGGCGACCTCCGAATCCACTATTCACATTGGCGCATTACTTTTATTAATGGGGCTTTCATTTGCATTGGGTGGAGTAATCGAACGCTCTGGCTTATTAAACCATATCCCCAACAGCTTTGCTTCTGTCTGGTTGACTCTGGGCTTTCTGGTGACAACTCTGGTTGCAATCGGTATGATTATGGACCCGTTCGGGGCAGTTGTTTTAGTGTCAGGCACTGTTGCCCAGATTGCCTATAACAATGGCATTAACCCTGTGCATTTCTGGATGATTACTTTAGTCTCTTTTGAGCTAGGTTATCTTACCCCGCCAGTCGCACTGAATCATTTACTAACCCGCCAGATGGTCGGGTATGAAGAAACCTCAAAAGCAACACTGGAAGTTAAAGGTGACACTTTCTGGTATCGACACGAAAAAATATTGCTCCCCCTCGCCACGATGGGTACCACTTTACTGCTGGTCGCGATAGTTCCGGTATTACTTGCCTAGAAATGCGCACCCGTATCCGTGAGCGCATGCAGTATAACATCAGGTTTAAGGGAGATAGAAAAAATCTAGTTCTCCAGAAATGACATTAAGGAGCGAGGATTTAATAATACCCGAAAGTATGGCGCAGTCTTTTGGCTTCACTGGCGTGTTAGGAAAACAGACGCATAGCAGGCTACATAATTGCTTTTCTAGCGCGGCTGTGGAGCTAAAAAACAAGTCAAACTCGGATATTATTAAATTCTCGCTCCTAAAACAGGGTTTAAAATATTGAATAGTAACTTCGCGTAAACTAGGGTCAGCCATGGCCTTCAACACTTATTGCTTATGATAGGTCTTTCATTGAGGTTTCTACCTCACCCACAATCTACACGATTGCAATCCATAATATAAATAATTTTATAGAAAAATAGAGCTAGATTTTGATCGTCTGAAGACATCTATGTTTCTCTCAGCAATTAATTATTTTATAAAGCAATACCTTCGCCAAGTTGAAAAAAATCATTTACCATGAAGGATACGAAGAGCATGAAGTATTTTTTAATCAATAGGTTATGATGTCATTTTGGCTATTCACTTAGAGTTTGGTAACTATTTGGTTTTCTTCATGCTCTTCATGGTGTATTCTGTTTTTGGCGAAGGCATTGATAAAGGGAAGCATTAGATAGCTGAAATAAGTCTATATACTCGATGTTCCAGTTTTTGTAGTATGTTGATTTTATTATCTATTTTTG
>CAYZUM010000213.1:0-4285 GCA_964481455.1 uncultured Methylomonas sp.
TTTAACGCTGACTTTAGAGCCAGCTCCGCTTGATTATATTTTTTTAAGCTAAGTAATACTTGGCCTCTAAGTTGCCGCAAAGCTGCGCTATTTTCTTGAATAGGTCTATTAGTAAATTGTTGTAAAACAGCGGTATAGTTTTTGTTAGCGAGTAGAGGCTGAATTTTTTTTGCGAACGTTCTTTCTTCCGGTTTTAATTTGGCTTCAGTCTCTTTTAATGGGTTATTTTGCAATAAAAAATGCCATTCTGGGTCAGCCATACTGACTTGAATTCCAGCCGCCACACTTTGCATAGATAATAAAATTACGGTTAAAAAAATTACACGGTTAATCATTCCAATACACCTTTTCATTATTAAATACTCACTCATGATTTAATCTCAATGGGCCAAATAAAGCGGGCACGCACATTAAGATTGTCTTTTGTTGGTGAAGTAAACCGGCTATTACGTACCAATTTATGAATTTCAGGGTTTAATTCAGGATAAGGATTTTTAACCACACTGATTAAAGAAACCGAGCCTTCTTCATCAATTAACACATCCAGTTTTACTAAGGCATAATTAATCCCTTTTCGCGTCAAACTCCTTGGAAAAACAACTCGCAATGAACTCAATAGCGTCGGAAATGAATCCAGATCATTGAGATCAAAAGCATCCCAGTTCACCTCTAATGATTGCCACTGAGTTGATGCTATATCAATAGTTAACACATCTGGCTTAGCTATATCTATCTGTTGCTTTTTAATATTAACCATTTTTAAAGCGCTACCTTTTCCTTGAACTTGCACGGTTATAGGTACATCTATCATTGATTGTTGAGTGGTAGATGGCGGCGGTGGTGGTGGCGGTGGCGGCATAAAAATAGCAATTTCTCTCACCGTCACCGTATCTGGCATGGATGCTTTAAGGTTGTGACCTATCCATAAAACACTCAGTGCAATAGCTAACACCACGACACTTAATAACATGGAAGATACTCGGCGAAATAAGAGGTTTTGTCGTAACATCATGGCTTTAATGCCGCCAAGTTTACGGTCTTTGCACCGGCTAGTTTTGCTTCATCAATCACCTCTAGAAGCAATTGTGTTGTCACTGATTTATCTGCTTGAATAACAACAGGGCGAGGTTGTTTACGCTGTAGTTGCTCAATGGTTCCTCTGACACCTGCGACACCAATTTGGCTCCCATCAAAGTACACTTCTCCAGAATCTGTGATGGCTAAAAGAATCACAGTTTGCTCCAGTTTTTGTGCCGTTATAGCTTGAGGCTTATCGACTTCTACGCCCGTCTCACGAACAAAAACAGTGGTTACAATAAAAAATATCAACAAGATAAATACCACATCTAATAGGGGTGCCATATCAATGGTATGTGTTTCTTGCAGCTCTAAGCGCTTTTGTAATCGTGATGACATATTTTTATCTCGCTATCACTGATTCATTAAATCTAGGCATTCGCGAACGAACATAAGCTTGTAGCAACCAGCCTGGAACAGCGCAAACTAAGCCCAATTGGGTGGTGAAAAGTGCATCAGCAATGCCTCCACTTAAGACGGAACTACTTGCACCTTCATTTGCAATGGTAGAAAAACTATCTAGCAAACCGATAATAGTTCCGAGCAAGCCTAATAAGGGCAAAGCACCAATTAAGATACTTGAGAATTCATGCTTTATGCCTTCATTATCACTATCAGAAGCGGCTAAATACTCTTCCCACAATTGCTGATAGCATATCAAGGCCAAAATCACGATAGCCCAACTTACCCAGTTAGACATCATTTGCTCAACAATATCAGTGCCACCGGTCACGTTTCTACCCTCTGTTCTTTTGCAGCAAACTGCTCTTGATCTGGTAATGCCTCTTGCTTATTTTCTGGCTGGCTAAGCAAGATGGCAAAGCCTTCTAGGTCGCTATAATATGACTTAGCTCGACGAGAAAGAATCGCATAAAAAATTAAAGAAGGTATTGCTACCACCAAACCTAACTCGGTGGTTATTAATGCTTGGGCTATACCGCCAGATACCACTTCTGGATCTCCAGACCCAAATAAAGTCATCATTTTGAATGTTTCAATCATGCCACTGACGGTACCAAGTAAACCTAATAATGGTGATATCGAGGCAGTAATCGCAATAGCCCCAATCCAACGCTCTAACCAGTACTTATTTTTCTGTAGCTGAAGAAATAGCTGGTCATCTAAAATGCGTGACGATTTGTTTTTTATAAAAATATGCAGTAATTCCTTTTGCATTCCTTTAATTTTTATAACAGCGGATGAACTCGGGTCACCTAATGACGTTTGCAAATGATGTGGCGTAAAGCGAACTATTTTGGGTAATAGCAACAACTGTAGGCCTTTAACCAAAACAATACTAAGGGCGAAGACTGCAAATAATAAAATTGGAACGACCCATAAGCCTCCTCTAGTGATATGTTCAACTAAGGTTTCACTGTGTTGCTCTAACAATAACGCCTTATTCAGCGTGGGATCAAACGTAATAACACCATGATGGTTGGTTATTAATTGTTCCATATTTTCACTATCACTTACGTTTAATAGTACCCCAGCCTTTAACCCAAACTGTTCTATATTGGCAATCCCTACACGTCTTTCCTGTTCTTGCCAATACCATGTAACGGGGCCTAAAGACAAGGTTTCTAGAGATCGTAACTTACCATTTTCCATCACCACTTCGCGCTGATTCCATGAGGGATGAAAGCCTTTTTCAAGCTTACTTCCAACACTCACCACTGCCTCGATTTGTTCTGACAGTTTTTCAATCGTTGTTGCATCTAACTTATACTGACGTAAAAATCGGTTAATCAAATTTTGTTGGTATGCCTGTTGTTCGCGCCAAACACTTAAACGCTGTTCGAGCTGAGTCAGACTCAGTGTTTTCTCATCTGCTAACCGTCGTGCTACTGATGTTTTTTGTTGCAATTTCAAGACATCGTTTTCTAGCCTATTGAGTTGATTTACAAGCTTGCTTCGCTTTGTTGATATACGCTTTTCCGTTATGTTAAGGTTTTTTTGTGCCTTCTTAATATCTTTGTGGATTGCCCTGTCTACCGTGCTCGACGCAAAAATAGTTGTCGAAATTAAAAAACTAATAATTATAAAAGCGCACTTGATGATGGAATGCTTCATTATAATTTTTTCTCTAATTTATTTTCATTGGTGCTATTTAACTGCACTTGTAAATGCACAAAGTCAGCGTCCCTTTGCTTCTCGAAAATCTCGATAGCTTTTACGATCTCTTGATTATCTTGTTGCGAATTAAATTGCCAAACCCAGCCTTCATATGTCACACGCCCCCATCCCCCATAGCTGCCATCTTTGTTACTAAACCAAGCTGCACCGACACCTAAATACAGTTGTTTTACTAAGACCTCATCACCATCTGGGGCTTTCACCAGGGTTTCATGCACACTAATTCGCTGGTTAAAATCAGCCAACATAGCTAACTGAGATAGCGCAACCTGTAATGCAACCGCGGTATCGGGTGACTTCCCTAATATGGCTTGCTCTTTTTGCCAAGGGGCTTGAAGTGGGGGTGGAATCAATACAGAGATCGTTTGAATTTTGTTGCTCAAAAGATCAAGGTATGACTTTAATTTACTTTGTTGTACTTCCATTTCTGTTTGCTCAACCAGCAAAATGGAACGTTGCTTATCAACAGACCCTTGTCCGTCTTTGCTCGTCTCTAATATTTTTTGTAACTGTTTTTTCTCGGCCTTTAATAGCGAAATGCGCTGTTTTAAATAAGGTTTTTGTAATTGCCAGTCAGATTCAAGCATAGATGTTTGACGCTCTATCTCTAGCCACTGGTAAATAAGTTCATCTGTTTGCTCTAAATCCACTGCCACAATTGGCTTTGACCACAACAAAAATACGGATATAAACACTGCTATCAAATACATATAACGCCTCCCAAAGTCGCTAAAATTATGATGGAAATAAGAGTTTTCATAGCTAAAACCCTTTAATTAACTGCTTTATAAAAATATTGAACAAATCCATTAAATACTACAGAACACGATAATGACGTTGACGTAATTTTGGCAGCGCCAAAAAGCCAAGCCACATGGGCGTTTTCAATACTGTTTATGTATGGATCATTCATCAATCTCGCTATCAATCCATTCTCTGGATCATTCAATCTTTTGCTAAAAACACTTCCATTAGTGAAAGTTATGCCTAGAGGAGAACGACTTTATAGCCCATAAAATTTTATGGGCTGGTTCAGCTTCTCTTTAAAAGACCGAAGCATTATACATACTTA
>CAYZUM010000213.1:4385-5513 GCA_964481455.1 uncultured Methylomonas sp.
ATTTCTGAATCTGTTATTAAAGACCGTGGCATTACTAGCTTGAAAGATAGCTTGCGTGGTGTATCAGGAATTTCTATGGCTGCGGGCGAAGGCGGAGATCCAACTGGCGATAGCTTAAGTATTCGTGGTTTTAGCGCACGCACTGATATTTTTGTTGATGGCATTCGGGATATTTCTGGTTATTCTAGAGATGTTTATAACACTGAAAATATTGAGGTTAATAAAGGCCCTGGCTCTAGTGTAACTGGGCGTGGATCTGTTGGTGGCAGTATAAACATGGTCACTAAAGCAGCACGATTAGACACATTTACTGATGTAAGCGGCTTAATGGGCAGTGAAAAAAATTACCGTATAACCGTAGATAAAAATACTATTATTGGTGATAACACGGCCTTACGCGTCAATGCAATCACAACAGATGGCGAAGTTGCCGGACGAAACGAAGTAGAGAATGCTATGGATGCCGTTGCCCTATCTATTGCTACGGGGTTAGGCACAGAATCGCGCTTTACTCTATCAGCTGAGTATCAAAGTCATGACAGAATGCCCGATTATGGTATACCTTGGGTACCTAACTATTCTGATCGTACCGATCGAGAAATTGTTCCTGCGCTTCAGCAATATTCTGGTGGCCCAGCACCGGTATCTTTTGATAATTTTTATGGTAATGTTCACCGTGATTTTGAAGACATAGATACTACAAGCATTACAGGTCTTTATGAACTTGATCTAAGCAATACTAGTACCTTATTAGCTCAAGCACGTATAGGTAGTGTCAAACGCAAATCAATTGTTACCGCTCCCCGTTTTGTTTATCAAACAATTGCTGGTGTAAGGGTTTATGGCGCGAATGGCATTGCGATGGGAGGAGAAAAATCACGTGAACAAAAAAACTCTATCACCGCCTTACAAATTGCCTATATCGCTTCTGTTGGAAGGCATGATTTTTCTATAGGTGCTGAATATTCTATAGAAAAAGAAAAGCGTTGGATTTTATCTGATAACGGAACAGACAATTTACAAACTCTATCGCACGATCTTTATAATCCAGACCCTTTTGCAGCCTATTCAGGTACTTATACAAGAACAGGACAAGTGGATACGGGTGAAAGTAAAACGCTTGCATTT
>CAYZUM010000214.1:0-5458 GCA_964481455.1 uncultured Methylomonas sp.
GAATGAAGGTGACAGGAGTCCCTGAATTTCACGAAGTAGCATGGCGCGCCTGGATGTTGCTTTAATAGATAGCATCGATCTGGTTAGGAATGGGAATAAAATAACGTGTGCATTTGACGCAGGATTTTTGCTTGTATTCGAGGCGTAGAAACAGGCACATAGCTAGCTACGTAACTGTTTCCGCAACAAAGAATACGGACAAAAAGGTAAGTCAAATGTGCGAGTTATAAAATTCACATTCCTTAATATTGATGAAGCATTTGCTATGCGTAAACGATTAGTGGAAGAAGAAGGCGTTCTTGCAGGCATATCGACAGGAGCCAGTGTCTATGCAGCATTAAGAATAGCGAAACAGCTAGGTACAGGTAAAACAGTGGTTATTATGATACAGGTGAACGTTATTTAAGTATGGGGTAAATAGGCATTGCAAGCAGACTAAACAACAGTAAATTGATTAGCTACTATTTATGACGAAACGCTAGGGAATATAGCCTCAGGGGAAGATTATTTATTTCCATGAAGCGAAGGAAGGAAAAGATTAGTCCTTAATTCTCTCCATATTCTTCATGGTGAAAATCTATCCCGTCTTAAATGTGTAGCACACTGATTGATAACCATCCACGATACACGCAATAAGAACTAAAATAAAATATCCAGTGCTTTTTTCGGCTACCAACTTAAGACGGGGCACTATAGGGAGTAGGCTTTAGCCTACCCGTATAATTCACAGGCTACACATGCAGGCTTTAGCCTAGTGGCACGACCTTAAGGATTTAGTAATTTAAAAACAATATGTTATATCTTAATTCCAGTATTAAAAAGAATGTCAGAGATTCATAATGAAGCATAAATAAAGGAGTATTTTAAATCAGCCATTTTTATAAAACTTGAGAGTTAAAAGTTCTCATGAAATTTACAGCTTTAATACATGCTATATTTTTTAAGCTATTGAATTTAATGATCTATTTCGAATTCATCAACAGATATGGAAAATTTTTTAAATTCATTTGTTTCAGTATGTTACGAGAACTTTTGACTCTCCCGTTATAAAGTCAAAAAAATGTATACAAATTCCTGTAACCAATTGAATTATTTAATTAACTTCTTAAAGTCGTGCCATTAGGCTAAAGCCTACTCCCCATCGAGCGTCCCGTCTAAAATGCGTAGCCCTTTTTTCGGTATTTTAGTGATGAACCTTTTTTTTGCTTTACCTTGCACAGAAGTAATGTGGCCTAATTTCCTATTGGTGCCGCATACGCATCGGCTACTAATTGCTCAATATTATCACCCGTCAGTGAATTTAAAAAATTGACTATATCACTCATTTCTGTGGCGTTTAATGCTAGCGGCTTGATACGAAAATCCAGTGTTTCGTTCGCCCCCCCCCCCCTGATTATAAAATTCGACTACTCCAGCCAAAGTTGATAATGAACCATTGTGCATGTAGGGAGCCGTTAAAGCGATATTTCTTAAGCTCGGAGTTTTATATTTCCAGAGATCTTCTGGGTTCTGAGTAATTTCGTAAAGACCAAGGTCATTGACTTTTGGTTCAGAAACTATGTCAAGCTGTTGTTGATCAACTTGAATAAACACACCAGGCGCAACTTGTATTTTTTGCTGAGTCACTGTTTTCTGCATAGATTCCTGAAAACCAATACCTGTATTATGCATTTTATTATCGCTAAATAAGGCGTAATTTTTATCTATCGTATGACAAACACTACAGCCACCCTTGCTAGTAAATAGTTTAAAACCTCGCTGAACTGAGTTACTAACGCTATTTTTTTGGCCGCCAAAAAACCATTGATCAAAAGGAGAATTAGCAGAATTCAGGCTACGCTGATAACTGGCTATTGCCTGACCAATAGACAACATGTCCGGCCCCTTAGAAAAGCTCTTAATAAAAAGCTCTTGATAATTATCTAAGGACTTAATTTTATTAATAACGTAGCCTATAGATGGGTTCCCCATTTCATTTTGTGCGAGTAATGGTCCCCAGACTTGTTGCTCCAGAGTATCTTCTCTACCATCATGAAACAACAGCTTAGCATAGGCTACATTATATAAGGTAGGACTATTGCGCCGTACAGTGCGACCTTCAATCCCAACGGCAGTCGCCATCTCATGGCTGCTGAACCCCTGCTCGGGTATATGGCACATTGCGCAAGAAAAAGTATTATTCAGCGATAACCTGCGATCATAAAACAGTTTTCTGCCGAGTGCTATTTTTGCACCCGTCACTGGATTATTTTCGGGGACTGGAACGATTGGCAATCCCAGCGACACTTGAGTAATATTGGCTAATAAATCAGCAACCTGCCCCTGGCGTTGAGTTAATGCGACGCTCTTAGTTTGAAAATTTATCTGCTCATACTGTTGCTTATTATCTCCCGCCTGAAACACTAATTTATGACTGCTTGCACCTACTACCTCCTGAATGCTCCCCTCATTCAGCAAGGTTTTGACATCATTTATCAATGTGTCTGCATGGAGAAATGACACACTGTATATATTACGTATCTGTTTATCAGAGTCAATAAGATAAACTCGCAGTATGTGGGAAAATATGCCGGTACTGTTACCCTTTTCATCATAAATTTTCTGTACTGCCTGCTGGTAATGATCTAATATCGGTTGCAATTTTTGTTCTGACTGTGTGGTTAAAAACTGCCAATCGACGCTTTCATTTTGAAAACTTGCAGCATAGTGCTGCATCGCTTCAGGCGTATCATGCTCCGGATTAAAACTTAGCGTCAATAAACGTAATTTTCCTGACAATTCTAGTTCTTTTTGTAAGCGTCGATTGATTTTATGGAAGACCATCGTCGCTAATGGGCAGCCATTCACATCACTGCACGTAGAGTATATAAAACTAAGTAAGACAATTTTATCACCCATTAATTGATGTAGTTGACGCGGCTGATTCTTGACCGTTAAAACTGCGCCATCGGCAGCTGCGCCTATAACAGGCAAAGCATAGCTGCCTACTTCAGGAATTTTAAAGGCTAAAGGACTATATCCGGGTGCTAACGGTACTGTTCTGGGGGCAGCATATAGTTGTTGACAAGTCAGCAGAACTCCAAGAAGCATGATGACAAATACCTGCATAATAAAAAAACCTATCAATTGAGTTTAAATATTCTTTGCCCTGAAGGAGCGGTCTTCAGTCACGAAATAAAATCATGTTTTATTTTACGACTGCAGACTGCTCCTACAGAAAAGGAACGATTGTAAATCTAGATATAATTTATGGATTTAATTTAGCCAGTAAATTTATTGGCTTACCATTATTGGTATTTGCAGAATATAGAGAATAGGCACCAAAGCGCATCTGATGAGCTCGACCTAGCTTCTCTTTAATAAAGTCGATCGAAAATTGCTCAGTTAATTTTTTACCATCCCACGAAAATAATTTCAGATACTGATCATTATCCTGTCCCTTTTTATCCCAGTTTGCTAATAAAGATGAAGTGTAATATAAGCGCTTACCATCCCAGCTAGATGACACCATATTGACCTGCGCACCAATTTTCTGTTCAAAAACCTGCTTAGGATTAAAAGGATCGGAAACATCAAAACCACGTGTTTTGCCATCCATAAAGGTATTTACCCACAGCATGTTATCATCGCTTTGTATAGAAATATCAACGGGTAAAGGAATTTTGCTGGGATCACCGATATCAGCGACATCTTTTGCTTGCCACTCACCTTTTTTATCTTCATAAATCAACCAGATTTTTGAAGTGAGAGCGGTGGTTGTAAAACAGTAATTATGATTCGGGTTCCAGGCACAACGAATTTCTAACGGCGCGCCGGGAACATCAAATACTTTTTTAGGTTGGCGTGCATGTAAATCCCACTGAACAACTGTATTCCCAAAATGTTTCATTGCTTCGGGATCACTGAGCATTTTGCCGAAATCCATCATATAATTGTTCCAGCCAGTAAATGATGAGCTAATCATAACATTTCGTCTAGGTAATACCCGGACATCATAACCGTAGCCATCAGCATAATTACCTGTTTTAATAGCTCCTCGCAAGTCACTATCAGTCGGTGTCCAGTGTGTTGTAATGTACTTACCACTATTGCTGTATTCCACCAATGCGGTTCGACCACCGTGATCTTTGTTATTGGAAAGCCCTGTAATCAACATACGTCCCGGCAAGGCATAAGTCGTATGAGGACCCACCACCCCGCCACTTTTCTTGACGAAATCAGTAATGACTTTAGTTAATTTTGGTTTTGCAGGATCAGTGTGCACATCAAAAATAAAAATTTTATTTGTATCTAGCCCCCCTGCCCACAAAAATTTTCGGTCATCAGTAAACCCGGAATGGTGGGCTTCATTACGCCCTCCTACCGATAGGCTATTAATCACTTTTCCGTATTTAGCAGATTTAGGATTGACATCGACTGTCACCAGTTTATCCTGCTCATCGCCAACGCCTTTCATTCCTAAAGTCCAAACATAAACAAAATCCTCCTGACCGGTAATTTTTGCCATATAGGGAGACTGGCAGGTTTCATCAGCGTATACCGGAGTAGTCACTACCAGACTAAGGGATGTGATCACACAGGTAAATACAAAGGTACGCCATAAATGCGTCACAGTATTAGTATATAGATTCATTAATTTTCCTCGTTTTATATATTTTTTATTATTATGGGTATAACGTGTACAGCACCCCTTAAATTTGTGATAAAAAATAGCATAACTCATTATTTTATTACTTATGTCGGGGCTGCAGTACTGGTTTTTATTCTCCTGTTGTAGGGTCTATAATCGTGCTAATTTCAGCAATGGAATTTGCTGGAAATTCACCTCGTTCAGCATGTGTTCTGATACTTTGCTTATCCGGAGCAATATAAATACAATAAACTTTGTCAGCCGTCACAAAACTTTCCAGCCACTGTATTTGAGGTCCCATTTCACTCAGAACACAACATGATTTCTGAGAAATTTGCTGTAGGTCACTAGCACTTAAATTGCCAGCACCTGGAATTTCTCGCTCTATAATATATTTAGGCATCTTAAGTTCCTATCTGACCGATCCTCTTGGTCCGGTCGTTTTAAAAGAGATACATTTTTACCGTATCGGGAATTTAGGATATGCTGAGACACGAAGCGCATCCTATACTTGCACTATGTATTACTCGATGTTCCAGTTTCCAGCTATATCTGGGCTTGAAGGCACCTAGATTTTGTTGCAATAAAAGTTAGTGCATTGATTTTAAAGGTAAACTTAATTTTATCGAAATCAAAAATAGATAATAAAATCAACATACTACAAAAACTGGAACATCGAGTATTAGGGAGATGGAAACAAATAATCATCCAAGATTGCGGGTCTTTTTGTCCGTCTTCTACGTTGTAATAACAGTTTCGTAGCCTAGCTATGTGCCTGTTACTAAGCCTTGAATACGAACAAAAATACTGCCCAATATTGGACGTTTA
>CAYZUM010000215.1:0-5351 GCA_964481455.1 uncultured Methylomonas sp.
CCGAATTAAAAGCTGATTTAGATAAGTTCTTGGTGTATTACAACGTTAACCGAAGGCATGGGAGCTTAAAAAGAGAATTAAAGGTTAGAACACCCTTTGAAGCTGTCCAATGTTGGTATAGAATGAATCCAGAAATTTTTATAAAATCCCCCGATATGTTTCGAGCTGATCTTTTAAAAAATCATGGTACAACGTAGTGAAACCTGACATTAAAGCACATCACAAGATGTATAAAGCGCTGGACAGGTATTTATGTACTCTGTCCAGCACACATCAATTACTCACCGTTAACAAGTAAGGTGTTTCTTGCGATTAAAGCCAACTAAGCCAACAAGCGCACTACCAAACAACCATACTGCTGCTGGAACGGGCACAGCAGCCACTTCAAGTGTTAATGTGCTAAAAGTATCTTGATTAGCCGAACCTCTAAAAGCTCTTTCCCACACACCTAGTGTGGTAATGGTGTTCGTCGCAATACTGCCGCCAATACCCCATTCACCGCCACCATTTAAACCTATTTCTGTCAACGCAGAAAGCGCATTCTGATTTAATAATGTAGACTCTGTTGTCCCATTTGATGCTGCACTCGCTGTAAAGCTCCCATAAAAATCACCCTCACCTAAATCATTAAAAACTGTAATAAGGTCTTGTTGATTGTAGCCGATTGGATCTGTGCTTACCCAAGCATCGTCATTAACAATACTACCGTCAGTTTCTATAGAATAAAAATCAAATGTTTCTGTAGTATCAGGACTATCATAGGAAGGAAAGTTTCCATTTGGATGAAAAACATTTAATGTTGCACTGGAAATAGTCTCTCCAGCTTGCAAAGTAGGGATATCAAAAAAATGATAATTACGCGAAATATCAATATTTACAGGCCCTGCACCAATAGAACGGATATTATAGTTTCCATCCATTATTTTCCAGTCTTTACCTTGGTGAGCGAATGCTGCCGAGTTAAATGCACCTCTACCCGTATGTGTTAAGTCCACAGAATTTGCATAGGCCGCAGAACTTAAGGATAAAAATAATAAAGCAGTTGTTTTAAACATAATTGTTTCTCAAAAAATTAAAAAAAGGAACGTATCGCTATATTGCTAGGAACACGCAAAGAATAATTCCAACTACAGGCCTGTATCTAATTTGTCTTCAAAATGCGGTAGTAGAGCTACATAATTTGCTACCACGACATTTAAGACAGATAAAAAGAAGACCCGCAAATTATTGAAGTTATTTCCTGCGAGCCGCCTTAACTAAATAATTTACGTCTTACGCTCACTAAAGTGATTAAACTGGAACCAAATAACCAAGCAGCTGCCGGAACAGGGACTGTTGTTACTCTCAATTGAGGAGTAAAAACATTTGGCACAAATGCTGGATCCCAGCCCATAGAATCAAGTCCTTGGTTTATCTCATTCTCTTCAAATGGACTTGTAATGCCAAACGCCCAGTTTTCACCAGCTAATCTAGCGACATTTAACTGAGCTATTGCAGCTGAACTTAGTACAAATTCCAAGGTTTGTCCATGAATTGCACCTTCTGTTGGAGCATCCATTACATCGGCAGTTATGTCCATTGATGCCCAAGTCTGGCCATCCCCTAAATCAGTCCAAACGTCTAAATTGGGTACGGAATTGGGGTCGTCTATCGTCAAATCAGAAACATTTCCTGAATACTCCATTATATTGAGTCTTTCAGTACCCGTATCGGAATGAAATGAATTACTAATTTGCCCTGTCGCAGATCCTTTTACTCCACCAACTTGTAAGGCAAACGTTGCACTTGTCACTTGACTTTTGACTCCAGACAAGTCGTATTCGAGAAAAGTTCTATAATTGGCCGTTGCAGCGGGTAATACAACAACTCCTAAGTCAAGTTCTTTTCTAAACTTATAGCCAACAATAAGCCCACCGAGAAAAGGATCAAATCTTTCCAAATGCTCCCCTGTGCTTGGGTTTGCGCCTTTCAAATAACCATTTAAAAAGTACCCCCCGTTAACGGCTTCAATTACGGTGTTGGCAACAGCGTTCCCTGTTCCTCCCAGTAAAGTCAATATTGACAATAAAACTGTATGTTTAATATTATTATTCATTTCTTCTCCTTAGAAAAGTACAAAATTAACGCACAAAAATTGTTCTTTGTGCGGCTATGAACGGCCTAACTTCTATCGGCTGGGTATTTTCAACGATGCTTAGAAGAGCCTAGTACAGAACCTTTCTCTCAAAAAATTAGAGATTTGTAGGTGTTGCACAGGTGACCGAAAAAGTATATATAACTATCTTAATAAAATAGATAAAGTACATTTTACATACAATGACAATGATAATGATAATCATTCGTACTGTCAAGAAAGAATCATTCTACCTTGCTTTTTTGCCTTATTTTCTATACCTATCTCCCTTGCCTTACCAGTTTGTAGTCAACTGTATTCCTAAAACCCTTGGGTCACCCACCTGCAATGTATGCCCTAAACGAGGCCCTGTATTACGGTGGGTAATATACTCTTCATCCAGTAAATTACGCGCATATAGATAAATAGCAGCATGTTCAGATTCATACCCCAGCTTCATGTTTAATATTGACCGAGGATCAAGCTTTTCATTTGTAAATTCACCATCCTGTCGAACAATGAAATTATAACTGCTGGATTTATAATTTAATGTTGCATTTAAAAAAGCACCACTATAATGCCTGTATGTTCCTCCAACTGAAGCAGTCATGCGGGGGGCTTTGCCAAATTCCTTACCAGAAAAATCAATTCCACCTCCGGTACTTGTTGTATCAAAGTCAATAAATTTTGTTCGTGAATAACCAAGGTTAGCAAATAAAAACAAGCCGTCTAAAGGGCGTGTTGATAGCTCTATCTCATAACCATAAAGCTCTGACAGCCCCGCATTAAAAGTGCGCGGTACAAGCCCCAGAGTAGGTTCGTTAGTAAAAGTCAGTACTTGCTGATCCTTCCATTTGGTATAGTAAACATTAGCATTGATTTGCAACCGGTCTTGAAACCAATTAGTACTTAACGAAAGCTCATAATTGGTCACAAATTCAGATTCAAATGAATTGGGCTCTCCGACTTTTAAATCAGACCCACCAGGACGGTAACCTTTTTTCCAAACAAAGCTGGTAGAAAAATCATCGGCCCAATGTATAGTCATACCTGCTTGAGGAAGAAAAGCATCAAATGTTGTTTTGGTTGTGCTATCTATACGAACTTGATCAACATGAAGATCAGTCCCAGATGGCCTACTAAAAGGTATAACAAATTTAAACCGTTGGTAATCGCTAAGTATTTGAGTTTCATTATCATAACGAGCGCCTGCAAAAACAGTTAGCCAATTCGTCAAATCCACTTCTAGTTTTCCAAAGACTGCCCAGTTCTCAGTTTCCGCTGTAAAACGTTGATTTCGACTAAGAGTTCCCTGTGAAAATAGCGATTCATCTTGATTGTTTTGGCTGAAATAGTAGGCACCTATCTGACTGCGAAGCAATTTATTCTCATAATGAAGGCGAATGTCCTTTGTGTACGTACTTGTTATGTTATCTCTAATACGCTTATCAGCCACATTAAAATTTACAGGGCCAACAGGAATATCAGGCCGCCTATTACCATCTTCGTGCCGTTTATATTCATCATTTCCATATGTACTGACCGAGTGAATTCTCCAGTCATCATTCAACTGGTATTCTAAATCTAGAATAGCAATAAGACTATCTACATCTTGATAATATGCATGGTTGGAGTATATTTTTCGCTTAAATGGGCTTATTGGATCAGGATTTATTTCATCGTACTTGTCTGCATTTTCGAGCCTGCTATCCCCTTTTATCCTAACGACTAGATTATCACCTTCACGATTTTCTGAGTAACTTAACGAAGCCAGCGCCTTAAAACCAACAAAGTTAATCGGCTCAAAAAGCAGTTTTCCTCTGATTAGCATGTTAGCGTTATCATTAGATCTCTTGGTATTCAACGTCGGATTTTCTACATATCCATCGCTTGTTTGGTGATCGAATGCAATACGAAATGCAAGCTGATCCTCAATAATTGGGCCTCCCCCTGCAAACGAGTTTATCAAAGTATTATAGCTTGCAAACTGTGTTCTAGTGTGGAGTGTCCAGTCATAGGTTGGGTCATTTGTTTTTATAGCCACGCCACCAGCGAGGGATGAACGCCCTAAATTAATGGACTGTGTTCCTCTATAAATTTCCACTTGTTGCACATCCCAGACTTCCAGTGGGCCATTCCTTACACTGAAAGTCGATGCTATTGCGCCATCTATATACATACCTACCAAAGGTGCTGCCGTTAATGGTCCCCCTGCAATAGAAAACGCCCCAACGCCTCGGATATTAAAATCTTCTTGAATGTTAGCTGTCCTACTGAAAATATCTCGCAAATCCAGTATCGTACTATCTTCTATTTCTTCTGCCGTTATTATGCTAACACTGTGAACTAAAGTATTAACATTACTATTTGTCTTATTGCCAATTATCTGCAGTTCTTCGAGCTGTACCGTGCTATCTACATCTCGCCCAGACTCTTCAGCCATTAGTTCAGAACTGACAATGAATCCACATATAATTAAAGCCCTTGTTATTACTATTAATTTAATCATTGTTCTCCCTTGATCTAAAACTTCCTAGATAACACCTAAATTTAAGATCTAAAATTTATTTATATCTACCCCTACAACTTTTTACATCTTTTACTGCTTTTCCTTATACCTGTATCATATGCTGTCGATAAACAACTTTCTCAACAAAGGTTTTGACAATAGTTAATATCTCTTTTGAAAGGCACCTAAATAAAGTAGATGATTTTAATGACAAATATACTTTACCCAACACCATCGATATTGAAGCCAATTATATTAAAGGGTAGCGTCCCAATGTCGTTAAGTTAAGAAAAATGTAGGTTGGGTTAGCGATAGCGTAACCCGACAAGTCTTTGAAACATGGTGGATAACGCTATCGCTAATCCACCCTACAAAAGCAAAAAACACTTAACTTAATGGCATTGGGTAGCGTCCCTTTTATTCCTACTTTTATTTCCTTTTATTTCCTTTTATTCCAATAGTATCGCCGACTTCAGCGCGAATTAATGGCCCTAGCATACCTAAGTGCTGCTCACTGGCTGGACGTTGTTTTAATTGACTAAATGAAGAATCAGTATGTTCGCGATAGATTGCTTTTTTATACTTGCTGCCAATGGTATTTTTAGTGGTTTTAACAAAAAGTTTCTGATCCTCAGTTAGCGTCATCCCCATCATTAAATCATGATGTTTTTCAGCGTACTGCCATTCAATTTCATCAGCAGCAACATAATAAAGTCGCTCGACAGCAAT
>CAYZUM010000216.1:0-5267 GCA_964481455.1 uncultured Methylomonas sp.
GGACTAAAAATCATCACTTCGCTAAGCTCCGTTTCCCTGATTTTCAGCGTTTGAGTCTAGAGTTTTTTCTAAAAAATAACCATTATTTTTGCTATTATTCTTAGATTTAAGGGTAGTTTTCTTGAAGAACTCAGTAATAGCGACGTTGTTGCGGTATTTTAACGCTCGGAAACGGGTTACAAATAGTGCTACAGAGCTGATTAAATACTATCTAACTTATTGATTATTATGTTTTTTACCGTCACGCCAAAAGGAAAAGAGCCATAGTTTTCTGCCAATATTGCTGGCAAAATCAAATAATCCCATTTCCTTTTCTCCGTTTATATATAATTTGCTTCTAAAAAAGTACAATAAATGAGATATTAAATCATTTTCAAGCTTTATACTAGTCATCTATATCAGTAGACTGAAAAGTGCTAATGGCAAACTCAGTCTTTTCAATTTTAATTTTAATAACCAAACGCTAGCGAGATTTTCTGAATGAACCAGTCAACACAATATCAATCCGATATTCTTGAGCGCTTTATCCCAGTTAGCCTAGATACGCTAATCGAGAGCTTAAGAAATTCAGGCTTATTAGCAAAAGAAAAGCACCAGGAATTCCAGCAATTTTGTACCACGTATATTGCTTTGTTCCATGCTCAATCGCATATTCAACTGCAATCTGTCAAGCAACTCTATCAACCTTACAACCCAGATAGAGAGACTATTATCAGCAATCAGGACAGCGCAGAACCTCAGCTTAAAGAAGAGCTCTATTCTATTTTAGAAAATGCAAATTATGAAAGAATTTCAGAGAGCGATATCAATGAGGCACTCAACAAAACATCCCCACATGGTGTAAAAGTCTCAGTTGATTTTGACGACTTTGCAGAAGTCTCTCTTTTTTATAGAGGCTCAGCGATTAAAAAAGAGTTACACAGAAACTGGAAACAATTTAGCTTTAAAAAACAATCTATAGATGTGCTGATCTATCGCCGCTTATTTGTTTTACTACAACCTAAAAACAGGCAACAATGGCTAGAGTATTTTATTAAAACAAAAAAAATGAACGCCGAAAAAGCGGCTCAACAAGCAGATAAAGCATGTAAAAATTCATCAACAGGCGACTCAGAAAACGTGATTTATTTAAAACTGTTTAAAGATATTCCTCGAGCCGATTTAGAAATGCAGTTCCCAAATACACGCATACAAATACGCTTATTTGATAAAATAAAACTGGGCATAATGGGAGGTGGCGGTACCGCAGGAGGTGTAATGGCAACACTGACAAAATTCAGTGCAGCCATAGACCCGGTCTCCGCTTTAATTGCCATTGGCGGTTTACTAGGTGTAATATGGCGACAAATTGCAAAAGTCATTTCTCAGCGCGCAAAATATAGCGCTGCGCTTACCAAGAATTTGTACTTTTATAGCCTGGATAATAATATGGGCGCCCTAACCCATCTCATTGACTCTGCCGAAGCGGAAGAGTGTAAAGAGGCAATCCTTGCTTACTTTTTCTTGCTCGTCAATGGCGAAAGCAGTCGCACTCATTTAGACAAAAGCATTGAAGAGTATATTCAGAAACAGTATTCAATACCGATGGACTTTGAAATTGATGATGGTCTGGATAAATTACAAAAATCAAACCTTCTCTCCCGTTGTGATAATATAATTAACGCAATCCCTCTGCATCAAGCTAATATAGAATTAAAACAGCAATGGCTAAATGTCATCGAAAATAATGCGCCTGAAGCTTACAAAGGATAAAAATATGTCTGATACAAGCAATAAAAAAAATGCTTCTTACAAAAGAGAAGAAGACCCCAGCTTTTTGGAAAAACTAGGCGTTAAATACTACCGTTACCTGGCAGAAAAATCAGGTACTGCAGCCCTGAAAAATATCAGCATAGATGACCTGCCCCCCGACGCTACATTACAAGCACTAGCGAGTAATATTACATCTTTTGCTGCCGTGATTGCCTTTGCTATCGGCGCAATAACCACGTTCGTTTCTATCTGGGTCGAATGGACTTATAAGGGCTCAATGGATACTACCTCGTATTATCTGCTGTACGGCAGTAGCCTTATCATCATGCTGGCTATTGAAATGTCAGTGCTGTTCTGGTTAGGGCTGAAAACCGTATACAGCCTAGCATGCCTAACTGGGCATAACCGCTCCGCAAAAGATTCACTCTTGCCTGGTGATGATGCCATACCTAATATTCTGGCTCGTGCGGCATTAGAAGTACCGGATCCTGTCATCCATTATCTGGGCATAGACCCACTCAAACATTTATCAAAATCGAAATTATTTCTGGTGGCTTTCTTATATAAAGCCAAAGTAGTGCTCAGCGGTCTGGCAGTGAAATTTGTTTTAATCCGCCTTTTCGGTAAAGGCGAGACGCGTAATGCTTTTAGCTGGATTGCTATTCCTATTACAGGAATCTGGGATGCATTTACTTTATACAAAGTAGCGCGTGAGGCACGGCTACGACTGTTTGGCAATAAACTAGCAGAACATATTGTCAGTGAGATGTTAACCGATGAATTCATTGCGCAACTTAGCCCTAAAGCGCGTGAAGGCTCTGTAAGAGCGGTTGCGACCATGATGGTGCTGGCACAAAATTACCACCCAAACTTGCTGGTATTATTACTCAGGCTGTGCGATACCTTTCAAATTGATGATAGTTACGAATATGATAGCTGGGAAGATTTTCTGACCGTATTAGATGAAGTTTCCGCAGAAGAACGCTATTTTTTACTGGATTTACTCAGTGTCTCTGCCGCTTTTGATGGTCATTTATCTAAACTGGAACGCCATCATTTACCAGAAGCCTTTAAAGAATTAACGGATACCTATATGCAACGCACTGAAAATTTAAAAAATTTACTCTTAAACGGTCAGTTACATGCCGCAAAGGAGTTATGTGTGCTGGATTTCAACCCTGGGTAAAAGACAAGTAATGATGATATTTTTATAGCCTAAATTGAAACAGAGGGAGCTGCATCTACTAGCCAGCTTATAAATGAGTAAAAAGAAACTATAATTAATTAAATCTGATTAATTAATAATTAAACCCCATGCAACCCAGAAAATGTGAATACTGTGGAGTAATACAGCACCTTTCAACTGATAAATGTATCAATTGTGGGGGACAACTCAATAAACTTAAAATACACCAGCAATACCTGACAACTAAAAAGAAGCTCATATTCGCTCTATTATTAATGATACTGCTGGCAATAAGCCCTCTTGCCTATTATCAGCATATTGAAAATACATCTGACGCTATTTTAAATAAATTGCAGCCTGATAGAGTTGAACCCAACTTGATACCTTCAGCCGTCAACCCTTTTATGACAAAAGCTAAATTTAGTCAGGTACTTGTTGAGATATCAGGTATTAAAGTGCTAATTACCGAGCAATTTTATAATAGTGGAAGTTTCCCCACTTCGTTAAGTGGGCTCGGATTTAATGAGGCTACCCTGAACACAGGTAAATTGATACAAGCGCTCCAAATAACTGAAAAAGGCCTAATACTCGTACATCTAGCACCTGATGTCTTTGGCAACGAGAAAACACTCACTCTTACACCAAGATTCACGATGGCGGGAATGAATTTGCATTGGGATTGCACCAGCAATCTAGAGAAATATTTGATTTCAAGTGAGTGTGTTTCAACTGCAGTTGTTCCCGAAAAATTGCACACCGGCAGGAGCGAAGCTTACTTGGAACCTTCAGCCGTCCATCCTTTTAGGATGAGGTCCAATTTTTCTGAGGTACTGTATGAAGTAACGCCAATTAAATTGAAGGTAGCCTGGCATTTTCAGGAAACAGGAAGTTACCCCGCTTCGTTAAGTGAGCTTGGAATGAACGAAGCTACCCTTGACGCAGGAGAATTGATTCAAACAATTCACTTATCTGAAAAAAGCATAATACAGATACATCTATCAGCCAAACATTTTGGCAATGATAAAACAATCACTCTTACACCTAGCCAAAAGCTGGAGAGAGGGGGGAGGAAGAGTATACATTGGGCTTGCATCAGCAACCTGAAGGAATTTTTCATGAATGGGCTGTGCCATTCAACAGCTTAACGTAACCCCACACGGAAACCAAAACACTAGCAGCTTCACTGCTAGAATTATAATTTATAATGCAATTAGTCCATACCAAACTTAACCCAATTTCTTTTATCTAATATATGCCCTTTGCCACTGACTCTATTATTTTTACTGCATTTTTACTGGGTATAATCAGTGCCTCCTCACTCCCGTTAGGCACCTTGACCACTTTATTCTGGAAGCCCTCTGATCGCTCTATAGCCTTTTTGATGTCTTTTGGAGGCGGGGGGGCTCTTTTAGCTGCTTTAACGCTTGATTTAGTGGCAGGTACAGTTGCTAAAGGAGATTTCTATCCCTTGGCAGCTGGTTGCATAACGGGTGGATTACTCTTTATTAGCTTAAACAATATTGTTAACGATTTTGGTGGCTTTTTAAGAAAAGCATCCACAACAATGTACCACTTGCGTAAACAGGAATATCGTAAATTTAAAAAAATACTTTCCATGGCAAAACGCACAGACGTCTTTCGTGGATTAAGTAATGCTGATTTTAAAGTTTTAGCTGCCGCTATTCACCATCAGGATATTAAAAAAGGCGCTGTCGTTTTCACCAAGGGAGACCCTTGTGACAATTTATATTTTATTGAATCAGGCAGCGTATTGCTACTTGACCCTATCAATAAAGTAGCAACGAAAACACTCAGGAATAGTGATGATTTGGGTTGGCTAGCCTTTCTCACCGGTACGCCCTATAGATTTACTGCCAGAACTGCAGAAGATACCAGCGTATGGGTGCTACCCAAAGCAACATTTTTTCGCCTGTTACAAGAATCACCAACTTTAGCTGATGCTGTACAGCGCTGGCTACGAGATTCCACAGTGAGTCAGTATCTTAATACCCGCCATGGTTTATCCAATGAGACAATTAAGTCCTGGCAAGAACAAGCTATTCAGACCATAGCGCGCCGAGGCATATATTCGTCAGCAATCAGTATTGAGCATAAAGCCACAGCCTTTTGTGCAGCAGCAAAACATATCAAGGGATTTGAATTTTTTGCTCAACTGCCTGCCGAAGAACTACAAGCGATTGCTGACCGCCTGATATTTAAAAAATTTGCCAAAGGTGAAACTTTTTTCCATCGCGGCGAAGAGTCTAGGGATAGCACAAATCACAAAGTCCAGTTGCTTACAACACGATGAGACCTCTAGCGCCTGTGA
>CAYZUM010000217.1:0-5205 GCA_964481455.1 uncultured Methylomonas sp.
AACATGGATTAAGCGTTTAACACGTCGAACAATCTGTTTTTCAAAAATAGAAAAATGCACGATATTGTCATAGGGCTATTCATTAATAAAGTCGAATTTGGACGAGACATTCATGCCTAATAACAGATTTGACTCACCACCAAATATAGATAAGTTTGTTAGCAGAATAAAGGTAGGTGTTTTTGTTGCTGTTTGTGGCGGGGTTTTATTTGAGAGTGTCCCATAGAACGACAGGCATAAAAAAGGCCTGTCACGGAAGCCGCTACAAGCCTTTAATGTTCTGTGGTGCCTCGGGCCGGAATCGAACCGGCACGCCCAGAAGGCGAGGGATTTTAAGTCCCTTGCGTCTACCAATTTCGCCACCGAGGCATCAATCTCCTTAGAGAAGAGACTATTATAACGATTAATTTATGTTTGCCTAGTTCTTTTTTTTGTTAATGATTAGGGTGAATTGCAATCTCTTGTTTATAGGAGAGAAATTAATTAAATAACTGCCAGATAGGCTTAATATTAGTAGGCAAGGGCGCTAGACGCCCTAATTCTACCCATTGGTTTTTAGGTGTGTGAAAATCAGAACCTACCGATCCATACAGTTCGAATTGTTTGGCAAAATGTACTGTTCGGCGGATTTCGTCAGGGTTGCTACGTGCTGTTATGATTTCGACGCCCTTACCCCCTAAATCTTTAAAAGCACTTAGAAACCGGCGCATCCAGCTTGCAGTGAGTTTATAGCGCAAGGGATGAGCAACAACGGCAATACCGCCTGATGAATTAATCCAGTTTATGGCATCTTCCATATTGACCCACTCGGTATTAACGAAAGCAGATTTCCCCTGTCCAAGGTATCGATCAAAAGCGGCTTGCATAGTCGTGACATAGTTATTTTTAACGAGGTAATTTGCAAAATGAGGGCGTGTAATCATTCCTTTTCCTGCTGCAAGCTGAACCGCTTCAAATGCACCGGGTATTTTATTTTTCTCTAATTTGTAGGCAATTTTTTTTGCGCGTTCTAGCCGTATATTTTGTAATTGATGGGTACCTGCTAAAAGCAAAGGGTTTTCTGGGTCGATATTTAAGCCTAGAATATGAAAGGTTTTTTTATTCCAGAGGCAAGATAGTTCAATTCCCGGTATAAAGTTGAGTCCGTTCTGCTCAGCGGTTTGTCTGGCTTCTTTTAAGCCTAAAACGGTGTCATGGTCTGTTAGGGCAAGATTGGTTACACCCTGTTCCTTTGCGCGTAAAATGACATTGGAAGGAGTCAATTCGCCATCGGAAAAACTAGAATGGCAATGTAAATCATATTTAAGTTCTTTCATTGCTGATATTCTCCATACAATTTTGCGTAGAGTCCTTTTTGATTGATTAATTTGTTGTGGCTACCTTGTTCACAAATTTTTCCTTCTTCAAAAACGTAAACATGGTCTGCCTGCTTAATGGCACTCAATCTGTGGGCAATAATAATAGTCGTGCGTTTTTTTAAAAAACCGGCCAGTGCCAGGTGTAATTTGCGTTCGGTCTCAGCATCTAATGCCGAGGTGGCTTCATCAAGGACTACGACACTGGGCTTAGCAACAACCATGCGTGCAATGGCCATGCGTTGCCGTTGCCCTCCAGATAAGCGCATGCCTTGCCGACCTACAATAGTATCCAGCCCCTTGTCTAACCCACTAAGAGTCTCTTTTAATTGTGCAATTTCAATGGCATTCCATAATTCTTCATCTGCCACTTGCTTGCCTAAAGACAGGTTTTCCCGAATCGTATCATTAAATAAAACGGGGTGTTGGAGTACGGTAACGACATGTTCTCGTACAACATCAAAACCAATTTTGTTAATGGGGACATGATCATAAGAAATAGTCCCTCTTGTTGTTGGGTATAAACCAATCAGAGTTTGAATCAGGGTTGATTTTCCACCACCACTTGCGCCTACCAGGGCAATTTTATCACCCGCTTTGATTGATAAATTAATGCCGGTCAACGTTTCATCTTGTTCGCTATGATAGCTGAAATGTAAGTCATGGATATCAACGCTGACGGTGGGTTTGTTTTTAAAAGGATTTATCCGTGCCGGGTATTTAGGTTCTTGTTGTAGTGCCTGCATACGATTAATGCGACCCAAAGCAGCTTTGGCGCCGAAAAAGGCATACTGAATACCTAAAACTTCTTGTACTGGCGCCATCATAAACCACAAATATCCAAAAACAGCGAGCATTTCACCAATGCTTAAGTCTGAATAGAGTACCATTAACATTGCGGCTGCTCGGAAAATGTCAAAGCCAAATAAGAAAATCAGGAAGCTGAAGCGTGTTGCGGCATCGCTTTTCCAGGCAAATGCGGTAGAGTGCTCTTTCACTTTTGCTGCAGAATCAATCAATTTACTGTAGTAGTGCGATTCTCGGTTACTGACACGAATTTGTTGTATGGCTTCTAATGTTTCGGATAATGCCTGTTGAAAAACGCCATAGGCTGAATTTTCTTTAGCTTT
The DNA here is from genome assembly GCA_964481455.1 of uncultured Methylomonas sp. GTDB lineage: Bacteria > Pseudomonadota > Gammaproteobacteria > Methylococcales > Methylomonadaceae > Methyloprofundus. The sequence continues at coordinate 2,486 of CAYZUM010000217.1, forward strand.
AAGCATTTTTACTTTTTTGCCTAGACTGCGGGTAAAGAAAATGACGACCGGATTGAGTAAAAGAATAAATAACCCTAATTGCCAATGCATCCATAATAATATAATACCTGTTCCAATGATCGTCAGGGTGGCGACTAATAATTTGCTGGTTGTACTCCCTATAAAGGTGTCTAGCGTATCAAGATCGGTGACTAAATGGGTGATGACTGTACCACTTCCCAGGCTTTCATATTCAGCCATAGAAATATGTTTGAGGTGGTTGATTTGTTTTTTCCGGATTTGAAAAATAACATCTTTAGAGATACGAGAAAACTGGCGTGACTGGATAATATTAAAAATGATGCCCAAGGTCCTGAGGCATAAACTGGTAATCAAAATAACGCTAATATAAAGTAGTGGGGTATGCCAATGATTAGGCGTATATTGATTGATAGTATTGATGCTGATGCCTGGGTTGTTTAATAAAACTTCATCCACCAGTAATGGCATGAAAAGTGGGACAGGTACTATTGCAATAGTGGCTAGAATGGCCAGTAGTTGAGCAGAGATTAGCTCTTTTTTATGCTGTTTAATAATGCTGTAAATATAAGACCAGTCATATAAGTCTGCTGTAGAATTTTGGTTTTGCACGTCTTTCTTGTTTTATGTAATGAGTTTGGCAGTGTCTGGTATGAATTATAACTTGAATTACCCGTTTTAGTGTGTCGAAAAATGGCTACTGAAGTTTTTTTGGAAGAGTATTTGACGAATGGAAGTATAGTATGAGGATAAAGTTTTATAAATTTTTGTTTGCGGTAACTCTATTAGTATCAGAAGGAGGAGTGTCGGCAACTAGCCTTGAACAGCAACGTCAAACTTATTTGCGAGCCGAGGGGAGTATTATGGCGGGTGCTGATGAAGATTTTTCTGTTATTAGCAAAGGGCTGGATGACTACCCTTTATACCCATATCTGGAATATCAGTGGCTGAATAAGCATTTAGATAAAAAAATACAAATCAAGGCTTTTTTAAAAAAAAATAAATCGTCACGATATGCGCGTAAGTTACGTCAGCAGTGGCTTACTTATTTATATAAACATCAGGACTGGAAAGAGTTTGTTACTTATGCCAGGCCATCGAAGAGTAAATTTTCTCAATGCCGATATCAGTGGGCGCGCTATAACATTAATTTTAGGACTAAAGCACTGATTGAAACTAAAAAAATCTGGTTAACAGGCCGTTCTTTGCCAAAAGTGTGTGATCCCTTGTTAGAAAAATTTACTCACTCTAAATTTTTGACTCAAGCGCTTATTTGGCAACGATATGAACTGGCGATTAAGGCCAGACAGTTTAATTTATCAACGTATTTAAGTAAAAAACTGAGCAGCACTGACACTAAAAATCTTGCTAGTCAGTGGCTCATGCTGGCAAAACAACCTCAGTTAATTGCTAAAGACTCGTTTTTACAGGGTGTTTCACGTACTCAACAAGCCGCTATGTTTGTTTATGCAATGCGGCGACTCATCTCGAATAACGTGGATACTGGATTGCCTCTCTGGGAAAAAAGAAAAGCGCATTACAAATTGAGTCAAGCGCAAATTAATACATTAGAACGCTCTATTGCATTACAACTTGCTTTTCAAAAATCAGAGTTAGCTTATAAGCGCTTCACAAAACTCAATACATTAGATTATGTCTCAAGGACATGGGCTGTGAGGGCGGCATTAATTGAACAGGACTGGGTGCATGTGCAGAATGCGCTTAATAAACTCTCAAGCCAGGAAAAACAGAAGCAACGCTGGAAATATTGGCAAGCCAGAACTTATTTTCAGACCAAGCAGAAGAAGAAAGGTGTCGCGATTTTTACTGAATTAGCGAAACAGCGTAGTTATTATGGTTTTATTGCCGCTGATTATTTACATCAGGCTTATCTTTTAGAAAATAAGCCGATACAAGTAAATGAAAAAGAACAGATGGCTTTATTATCGACAAAAACCTTTATCATGATGAATGAATTCAGATTTCTGCAGATGGATAAAGAAGCGCAGTTAAACTGGTGGGACGCTATTCAAGGCCTTAAAGGAAGTCAGGTATTAAACGCTGCTAAAATTGCACAACTATGGCAGTGGAATAAGTTAGCTATTTTAACGGTGGCACAGGCAAAGCACTGGGATGATGTGGCTTTACGGTTTCCAGTAAATTATGTAGACAATATTAAAGAACATGCTAAGTTGCAGGGTCTGGATCAGTCGATTATTTATGGACTTGTACGTCGCGAAAGTATGTTTGATGAAAAGGCGCAGTCTCCTGTTGGTGCATTGGGTTTAATGCAAGTGATGCCTAGAACCGGTAGGCAGATTGCAAGAGAACTTAAATTCCCTTGGCGGTCAAAGTCTGTTTTATTGGAAGCCCCTACTAATATAAAATTTGGTTCCTATTATTATAAGCAAATGTTGAATGAGTATAATGGACATTTTGCGCTGGCTGCTGCTGCTTATAATGCCGGACCTCACCGTGTCAATAAATGGATTAATATAGACAGGAACTATGCAGCTGATGTCTGGATTGAAACGATACCTTTCAAAGAAACAAGGGCTTATGTCTCTGCGGTATTAACCTATGCACTTATATACCAACGTCAGTTAGGGGCTGGTAAACTATCGATGTCCGATTTTATGCTTGATATTCAGGCAAAGAAGCCAGCAAGTACTAATGTTTTGGCTGAAAAGAATTGATTTTTT
>CAYZUM010000218.1:0-5194 GCA_964481455.1 uncultured Methylomonas sp.
TAATACTGGCTAAGAACCTTGCACAACACACTTGAGCAACTAAGGTAACTCGCAACAAATAACCCACCCATCTTGCTTGTTTTTTTGTCCGTCTTCTGCGTTGTAGAAATAGTTACGTAGCCTGCTATGTGCCTGTTCCCTGGCGTTAAAAGTTACTCACGTTTTTGAAGTACGCTCCTATCATATAAAGCAGGACAGTTTTTACCCTGAAACACTGATCCTTAAGCCTTATAACCACTATGTTTACTAAAACAATGGGGCAAAAAAAGTACCTTTGACCAAACTGACATCCATGTTAATTCCATCTCGTTTAAGGATAAAATTAACACCCACAATAACACTACCGACAAGCCATGAATCAAGAATCCATCATTAATGAAATGAGAGTGCTGCCAGTCATTGAACCAGAATTTGAAATCCAGCGCCGCATCGACTTTATCAAACAACAATTAAAAAAAGCAACCCTATATACCTTAGTTTTAGGTATTAGTGGTGGTATTGATTCGACGACTTGCGGCCGCTTGGCGCAACTGGCTATCAATCAACTTAATCAAGAGGCAGGAGTGGAGCACTATCAGTTTATTGCAGTACGCCTTCCCTATCATATTCAGGCAGATGAAAGTGATGCTCAGTTAGCTATTGGTTTTATCCAGCCGGCCCAAAGTCTTGCGGTGAATATTCAACCAGGTGTTGATGCTATACATGCACAAACAGCTCAATCGCTCCAGCAAGTAGGACTCTTACCTACCTCAACAGCTGCACTGGATTTTAGTAAAGGGAATGTTAAGGCTAGAACGCGTATGATCGCGCAGTATGAAATAGCAGGACTATTAAGTGCTTTGGTTATCGGTACTGATCATTCAGCTGAAAATATCACTGGTTTTTTTACAAAATGGGGAGATGGTGCCTGTGATCTAGCGCCACTTTTTGGTTTGAATAAGCGCCAGGTGAGACAACTGGCCAAAGTACTTGGCGTACCACCGTTATTGATTGAAAAAGCCCCCACGGCAGATCTGGAAGATCTCGACCCAGGAAAAACGGATGAAGATGCTTTAGGACTTAGTTATGATCAATTAGATGATTTTCTTGAAGGGAAAGAGATTTCTGGCGCCGCCTGCCAGCTCATTATTGATACATTTCAAAAAACGCAACATAAACGCCAGGCCATACCTACACTATATGATTAACGACTGAGTCGGTAATAAAACTGTCTTTTTAATGTGTAGGAGCGGTCTTCAGCCGCGAAATAGAACATGCCTTTAGCTTATTTATTTCGCGCTTGAAAGCCCCCCTTCCTACCTAAATGGACGCCCATTAAATTAATGGCAAGGAAATGCAACACTATGCCGGGTATCATGCGCAGCATTGTGTGCCATATCCATCGGTGCAAAGGCGACACCAAACAAAATAATCACGCCTAATGCGGCGGCAGCTAATAATTGCAGGTTTTTCGTTGTGCTGACTGATGCGCTTTCGAGAGCATCAAGGTTATTAAAGTTCATAGCAAGCCCTAGTCAATTGAAGGTGGGTTGTAATGTGCAGTATCATCAATAAATTTATGGCATAAAAAGCCTGTTGTTGTACCGATTATAAGCCATAACAAAGCATTTGCAATACTGCTATGCAGGATAAATTGCTGCCAAAGCTCTGTTAGCTGTGCAATAGCCATTGGGTCAGGGTGGCTAAAACCATGTAACTCAGCCCCTGGGGCTCCAATCAAGTGTGGCAGGATGATTAATATTACTCCCGCCCCTTTATAGTAACGCGGGCTGAAAGCTAACACAGCTAAACCTATTGCCGTTAGCACCACACACAGAAACCACCAGTTTTGACGTTCTGCTAAGTCAGCTGCTTGCATACCCGGAATTTCAGGTGACAGTCCCAGTCCTGGCGCTACAAAAAAAGATAAGTACGCCGCCATTCCCCAAGCAAAACCCTTAATAGTAGAGCTACTCCCACAAAAAACCATGGCACTAGCGATGAGTAAGCTATAAGCCAGACTCATTAGAAAATTAGCTAACAATGTGTAAAAACTACGCTCCACCCCGTCATCTGGAGACCATTCCTCTATTTGTGATATAGCATTAATATCTGCTGGTTCCGCTAACTCATATAGTTCAGCTGCAAATATCAGCGGGTTAACAAAGTAAAACTGGTATAGGCTAAAGCCTATGCTAGCAATGATGGCAGTCAAACTAGCGACTAAAAAAATTTGGCGAAAATACATTGTTTATAGTCTATAAAGTAGAGAAAAATTAGTCATCAAAGCCTAGCACATCCCAAATAAAGGGAACCACTACCACATGACTAGGGTCAGCCTCAGGATGACTAGGCCCATCCGGATAGTTGTATTGATAGATTCTAGTGCTGTTATCTGCCAGTTCCTGTAAACCTAATACTTCATAGGCTTCTATCTGAATCTTTAAGGCATAAGGAACCGCCGGTGTCGTTTCGTAATGCTCAATAATATAATTCGTGCGATTAGCCGCTGCAATATAGGCTTCTCTATCCATATAAAAGCGGGCAACATGCAGTTCATGACGGGCCAATGCATTCCTTAAAAAAATCATACGCTGTTCAGAATCAGCGACGTATTGGCTATTAGGAAAACGGCGCACTAGCTCTTCAAAACTTAAATAGGCCGTTTCGGTAAAGACTGTGTCTCGCTGAGTTGAATCTGATGGTATATAACGATCAACAAAACCTAGCTCACGATTAAAATTGATCAGAGCCTTTAAATAATAGGCATAATCAACATTTTGGTGTCGAGGGTGAGTTTTGATAAAACGATCTGCCGATGCAATGGCAGCTTCTGAGTCACCATTTTTGTAATATGCATAAGTCAGATCGAGTTGTGTTTGCGCCGAATGCGGGCCAAAAGGATAGCGAGAATCCAATTGCTCCAATAGAACAATCGCTTTTTTATAATTTTCGTCTACGATCTCTTCCTTACTGGCACTGATGAATTGATCTACGGTCCAGCCTGCATAGTCATCTTCTTTTACATTAGATCCTGAAAAAGAGGGAAAGGAATTACAAGCTTGTAGAAACAGCGATAAACATAAGATAAATGCTATTTTATATAAAAATGATGGCATAGTGACAGCGACACGTTGTAAGATTAACAGATTATGCAATATTGAATTAATGACCATTATTGTAAAAGAAATTGTCGTAGATACATACACCTTATTAGTTAATAAATTAAAGTTTAGGAAAGAAATCGTTAATGACGATATTAAGCACCGAAGTACCTATCGAATTAGCTGGAAAGCGCTTAGACCAGATTCTGGTTCAAGCATTTCCTGATTATTCCAGAAATAAACTGCAAACATGGATTAAATCAGGCCGTGTCACTGTAAATAATCAACAACTTAAAGCAAAAGATCGTCTAGAAGGTGGTGAACACCTTATTTTAGATGCAGAAGCAGAAGAAGTCACAGAATACCTGGCAGAAGATATTCCGCTGGATATTATCTATGAAGATGAAGATATCTTAATCGTCAATAAGCCGGCAGGGTTAGTCGTACACCCTGGAGCCGGAAACTGGACAGGGACATTACAAAATGCCTTATTACATTATCTGCCGGATGCAGCCACTATCCCACGTTCAGGCATCGTGCATCGAATTGATAAAGATACCAGCGGCTTATTAATGATTGCTAAAACCCTGGCTGCGCACCATAGCTTAATTGAACAACTACAGGCACGAGAAATTCATCGTGAATATCTGGCGATTACAATTGGACGTATGACCGGGGGCGGTACATTAGATGAACCCATCGGACGACACCCTACTGATCGTAAAAAATTCTCAGTCAGAGAGGGCGGCAAACCCGCTATAACGCATTACCGTGTTATTGAGCGTTTTTTACGTAATACTTTACTACAGGTTAAATTAGAAACAGGCCGTACCCATCAAATTAGGGTGCATATGGCACACTTACGTATGCCGCTGGTGGGTGATCCAATGTATAGTGGACGCTTCCAGATGCCTAAGGACTGCCATGCAGACTTAGAAAAAGTATTACGCAATTTTAAACGACAGGCCTTACATGCTGAAAAGTTAGGATTAATTCACCCGCGTTCTGGCGAGTATTGTGAATGGCAGCAAGCCATTCCGAATGATATGCAAACATTATTAGTCGTGTTGAGGGAAAATGACACATTGGATTACAGCTGATTGGCCTGCTCCCGCTAATATACACGCAATCACAACATTAAGAACAGGCGGTGTTAGCCAAAGTGAATTTAGCAGCTTAAATCCTGCTGATCATGTCGAAGATAATTTACAATATGTATTAGCAAACAGGCAAAGCATCAAGGATATACTGAAATTACCCACCCACCCGATTTGGCTACAGCAAACACATGGTATAAACGTTATTTGTGCTGACCAGGTTACTACTTCTCCAGAAGCTGATGCCAGTTATACAGATAAAAAAAATATCGTTTGCTGCGTATTAACGGCTGATTGCCTACCTATATTACTCTGTGACCAGCAAGGGACAACGATAGCAGCAATACATGGCGGATGGCGAGGTTTATTAAATGGCATTATTGAAAATGCACTTGCTAAAATGCCCAGTATAGAGATTATTGCTTGGCTAGGCCCGGCAATAGGCGTGCATTGTTTTGAGGTAGGTGATGATGTACGCAATGCTTTTATGAGTCAATCTGGGCAATTTTCCTGCGTATTTAAAAAACAAATTAACGGTAAATCTCTCGCTGATATTTATCAGATTGCGCGAATATTGCTCAATAATGCAGGTGTGCAGAAAATTTACGGCGGTGACTTCTGTACTGTCACAGATAAACAGCGTTTTTTTTCCTATCGACGGGATGGACAAACCGGGCGCATGGCCACTTTAATATGGATGACCTAGGGGAGGCTTTAGTCCGCTATTTCTAAGTGCATCGATAAACAAAACCCTTTTAACATCAGCATCCTGGATATATCAGTTTACACTTTGTCAGGAGTGAAATAGCTATCGCTGTATAGGGAAAAAGCGAAAGCTTTTTACGCCTGCGCCAGATTAAATCTTAATAAAGTGTAAACTACTTTTAGACAAAAATGAAAGATGCCATAACAACCACTATATCGGACTGTAGCATCATTCCGCTGTTAAATACCCTTTAGTCAATCGCTGAAAATCAGGGAAACGGAGCTTAGCGAAGTGATGATTTTTAGTCC
>CAYZUM010000219.1:0-5191 GCA_964481455.1 uncultured Methylomonas sp.
GAATGAAGGTGACAGGAGTCCCTGAATTTCACGAAGTAGCATGGCGCGCCTGTTCAGGTAAGGTGAAGAGTGCATGTAAATGTTCGGGCAAAATCACCATCGCATCAAGCTTAAAAGGGTGATCTCGTTTTACCTTATTGATAACAGAGCGTAATAGGTCAATTTCATCCGTTAACAAGTTTTTTTGCCTGTCAAATAGGTTAACCGTAAAAAAATACGTGCCGCCTTTTATATTTGCCCGCCGATAACGCATATTAACACCTTGTTTTAATTAATTGTATTGTCTTTCGTTGGGGTTCGTACTTCACCCGCAACCTACGGTACGCCTCATGTAGGTTGTGGGTGAGGCACGAACCCCAACATGACAGCATTACGCAATATTTTATATATTATTGACACTGAACGCCCTTTAACGATCAAGCATTTTTTTCTTTGTGCTATCTTTCGTTGGGGTTCGTGCCTCACCCGCAACCTACGATGCTGTTAATTTGTGGTAACATGCCCGTGCGATAAGGGCATCGCTCAAAGCATTATGGCGCTGTAATTGTGCCTGTCCGGAAAATTCGATGCGATTACAATCCGGGTTGATGCCTTTTTGCCAGAAGAGGGTCACTAAATCATTGGGCATATAAAATATCTGCTTTGGCACATTTAAAGCGCCGCCAAAAAGCTGGCAAAATAATACCCAGTCGTAGGCTAGGCAATCCGCCCAGATTTCTATCCTCTGAAATTGCGCCAACCAGGGCTTTAGATGTTGCACTATATACGCCGTGTCTCCAACACATTGGGTCAATTGTCCTTGCTGGCTGTGTTGCGCGTGAGTATTATTATTATTTTTTAGCCACTGGGTATATGCAATCACATGGGCATTGATCCAGTCGTCGCATTGCTGTTGCTGATAGTCAGTAAATTCAGCGTAGAATTGTAAACCGCATTCACTGACCAAACCAATGCTGATTAAAGTGGTATGTTGGTGCAGACCTGTGAATTCACTATCGTAGAAGATTTTAGTGGTCATTAAAGTTCTCTACAATTTAAGCGATAAGTCTCTTTAATTTTAACCTTAATAAAATGTTGACAAACTTGCTTTATTTGACTTCCAGCAACCAACAATCTCACATCTTTATTTTGATTTGAGGCTATTGTAGAATAGTGAATATTATTTATTTTAAGCTGTTGTTTAATAAAAGTAACTAACTCGTCTTTTGTTATGTGATCAGTAGCACTAAGTAAATTTATTTGAATATTATGTGGCTTAATGCTTTGTTTTCCATCTGTTGTCAGCGTAGGAATTTTGTCACCTGTATTGAGTGTTGGCAAAAATTGATGCCATTTTTTATTTTCAACAAACCATTGAAAAGATTTATTTTCATTATAGGCTTTTTGATCATTGGTATAGGGGAAACAAATAGGTAACAAGCGTTGTTGAAATGTATTTCCTAATTTTTTTAATTGTTGGTGTGTTGTATTGTCAATTAAGGTTGTGTCCGTTTCCAGTATTCTGGGTGATAATACCTGTGTAAATGCTTTAACTTCCTCAGCATAGCGCTGTGTGAGTAGTGAATCAGCGGGAAATTGATCTACCCCTTTATTCAGCGCTTGATAGCGGCCTTCTGCAAAAGGTTGCATGCTATATCTTTGTTGCCTGTCAATAAAAAAAGTACCGCGGATTTTGAGTTTCACTTGCCCCAACCCTAATGATTTACCCAGACCTAAAGTATGTTGATAATTTTCTGCCGGTTGAACGGCGGTTTGCACTAATACCAACTCTTTGCTTGTTACATTATTAAAGTCGATATGAAAATACAGCTTTTGTTTTTCCGCAATAGGCTGACAAACAACCTTTTGATTTTCATGCCCGTTGGTTTTCTCTCGCCATCCCATTGAATCAACCGTTTTATGGGGCAAATAAAACTTACGGCCATTAGCTTCATGTTGAGTCGCAGATAAGTTTTTACTTGCAATATAAGCTGAACCATTTCGTGGTTTAAAGTACATGCAGGCTGAGGGAGTCGCTTTCGCCTCTTTAGAACCAGGCTCTGAGGAAGTGACTTTGCTACCATTGGGTTTGGGGGAGGAAAGGATTTTTAGTGGAATCGGTTGATCTATGACCTGTATCTGAGTCCCCAGTGCATCTGAAAAACGTATTCTGGATGCAAGGTTTTGGCTATTAGTTTCTGGTGAACCCGCATTCTCCTGGTCTTTTACTGCAACGACACCTAACAATACTCCTGCAGGTGTCAGTCCGTTTCGCTCTCTTCCATTCCTCAGGGTACTACCCCATGGTAGAGCATTGCTGTAGTTTTTATTGCTAGGCTCTTTTTCTGAAACAGAAAAAAAATCGAATGTTGGCTCTGCTATCTCTTTACGCTTTTCATTCTTCCCAACTGATAAGGAATAGTTTCTGTTCGATAACACTCGCATCGACGATTGACTAAGCGTTTCTATTAGATTACCTATCATGCCTCGTAAACTGTTCGCTTGAATGGCAGGTTCTTTATTGAACCGATACTGTTTCACCGTTGTTTTAACTGGATCATCTTTTTTATGTTTATTCCCTGTCAGGGTCGGCGATAGAATTTTAATTTGGCATAATATCCGCCCATGATGAATATCGTCATGGGCTTGCCAGTAATCATGCCTGATATGTGTATCGCCCTGCTTAATATCATCAAAAGGAGCTTCACTAACATTTTCACCATTAACCTTGCCGGTAAATTCAATAAACTGATACGGATTATAAAACTCAGCCATGACTTTTCTCCTGTTCTGTTTTTATATTGCACTTATCATTTAAACTATCCACCCAGCGTTGCATGTTTTCTATCCCATAGAAATTTTTTACCGCTTCCCAGTTCGTTTGTTGTTGACCCTCCAGCGTTATTTCACTGAGTTGAACACAGCCATAGCCTTTGCTTTTCCCCCAGCCTACCGTCAAATCAGCTTCCAGTGCGTCCCGCAATAACAGGACTAACAGCCCTTTTTGCCAGCCCTCTAAAGCTTGCTGGCGAGTATCAATCCTCAGTGTACTACTGATTTTTTTGGGGCTTGCGGCATGTGCAGTATACAACGCACCATCGGCTGTACCGCCGGTAAAGCGGTCTATTGCATTGAAATTCTGGATATGCTCATGATTGTCAGTATCTTCTGCTACGGAATCGGTTAACCAGATTTTACTTTGTCCCGCAGTACTGCCGAATAGCGTTGCGATTAAATCATCTGCCTGAGTATTTTCTTCGCCATGCTCGTCTTTGGCAGTCTTTGCCGAATTTGCAATCATTAAGGTCAATAAGATTTTTCGGCACTGGCTACGCAGTACGCCAATTAAACTACTGGCCGGGATAATAAGCTGATGGTTTGAATGACGATAAAATTCCAGATCGGGTTCCTTTTTATCGTCTTTTACAAGTGCACGGTCGTTAATCAATATCGGGCTAAGGGCAGTAAAAACGAGTGGATAACGGATTAACCGACTATTCTTTACATTAATTTCACTTACCTGAACCGCTGTATCGGTATAACTTAATGCGGCACTTTCCGGCTTCAATAACCAGGCTATCAAATCGTCTTGAGTCAGTATTTTCACTGGCTTTGCTGAATCTTTAGCGGCCCAGCGAAACAAGCCTCTTTGTTTGCTCTGCCCCTTCCCTAGCTGTACCAGTGGATTACTTTTTAATCCCTTAAGCAATGCCAGCAGATATTCCAGCTCAGACGCGCTTATCTGGTCGGCTTCAAGCAGCCAGTCAAACTCGCTGTTCTCTGGCACATAGGCATCGTGATACAGATGCTGGTCTTTGGCAGTCCCAGTGATAGGGTTGATCGCATTATGGCTGTGCAGATATTTTGGCGGCTTGTCTCCTTGCCTTTTATCCCCGTTATTTTTGCCCATCCAGGTCGCATCATACATTCTTAGCTTGCCTGCTTTTTTGCTGTCATTATCACCAAACAAGGGTATATGATGCTTACTCTGCTGTGTGCTACTCATACGACTAAGTGAGCCACGTAATGAACTTGCTGGCAGGTAGGGTTTGTTATCTTTGTCTAAACAAATTTCGCTGTATTGTGACAATAGTTGTTGTTTTTTCTGGTTTTTCGTCGATGGTTTAAATTCATCTATTAAACCGGAGGCAACTGTTATCTCACTGAGCGTAGTGATTATCCCTGCTATTTTGATACGTTGATAATTCATAGCCACTCTCCTGATAGTTTTTGCGCCTGCAAGGATAAAGTAGTATGTATCGCATCATTCAAACGAATTTCTGCAAAGCCGTTTTCACGGATATACGGGTTGTTGCTCCAGTCGCTATCCTTTTTATCGGTTGCTTGGGGTAGCCCCCATTTTAGCCAGTCGCTGAGTAATGTTTCATCAAAACTTTCATTCGCCGTCAGAACAAAGACACTCCCGGCTGTGGTTAACCATTCGGGCTGATACGCTTCTCCCTGTTGATAATAGCGCCAGTAAAATTCACCACCCACTTTGCTTTGCTGTGCATAATAATGGCTGAGTGTTAAAGTATTTGCGGATATATCTTGCCAGTATTGTTGATAGCATGTTTTTAAGCTTTCGGCATCTGATATGGCTTTGATTGAATTAGGGGCGGAAAAAAGTCTGCCAGGGGTTTGCAGGGTGATAATATAGTAGCCCTGACATTTTTCAACGGTTTGAGTTTGCAAGAATTGTTCTTGCTGAGTGAGTATTGCATGCGCCTTGGTTTTGCCAATGCCTTGCAACTTATAGTCCTCGGGTTTGTCATTATCTTGTCTTTCCTTGGTAAGGACTTTAGCCATTAGGGCTTGGGCCTGTTTCTTTTCGCCTGCGTCTTCAATAGCAGAGAAATCTATATCGGCACACCAGACAGTATTTTCTGGGCTGATACAATCCAGACTGAATAAAGCACCCTCTTTTGCATTCATTTCGCCCTCTACAATGGCGGTGCGGACGATAAGCTGACGGCCAGGTTGATGGTTATCCTGCTTGTGCGGTGCTGGCTGTTTATAAAGGTTAGCAGCCTCGCTGTCACTTTGTTTCCAGTCAGGTTGATATGTGGGAGGCAAGCTTGTTCCTGCTATATTAACCATCAGAGCTTTACCCTCTTCCGGTGTACTCAGTGCCAGATCAAGCGCAATGGTTTTTCCGTTCAGGCGCGCCATGCTACTTCGTGAAATTCAGGGACTCCTGTCACCTTCATTC
>CAYZUM010000220.1:0-5181 GCA_964481455.1 uncultured Methylomonas sp.
TCGTGCATTTGGCTTGTCTTTTTGTCCGTATTCTTTGTTGCGGAAACAGTTACATCGCGAGCTATGCGCCTGTTTCCACGCCTCGAATACAAACAAAAATCCTGCGTTAAATGCACACGTTATTTTATTTCCATTCCTAAGCAGAGAAGGTGAAGTAAAACTATCAGCTTATTCATTGTGTTATTCTCGCTCCAGATTCTATCATTATAAGAGTAAGGATTTGTTTGTTACCTTTAGAGATATCTAATCCCTTTAAGATAACTCGCAATAAATATTATTCAACTTTTCCTGACGGCTAAAAAGCTGTTTATAAACTAAAATAGAGTATTTTTAGAGCAATTTTTATTGCGCGTTACCTAGGAGGCTGTCCAAGAATAGAAAACCTACTGCGGAAAAGCCCTTTTGGTCAGCTTTCCCGATCATTTTCGTTAAAGAGCACACACTTCGCCTCAAATGATCGAAAAATCTGACTCAAAATGGTTTTCCCTCGCGACGGCTTCTATTCTTGGACAGCCTCCTAGCTTATTGTCTATCTTAGCTTATTTGTCTACATCTTACGTAATCCACTTTGAATTTTGCTTTTCTTAAACGATCATAAGCCTTGTCTTCGGCGATAGGTGTTTTGGTCGCATTGACTTTTTGTGGTTCACCTACTTGATCACCATCAATATAGCCTTTGCATTCGTATGTGTTGGCATATGATACAGTGGTCATTAGCATCAGTACTAAGCCAGTGATAATTTTGTTCATTATTATATCTCCATGCCCTATTGATTAAATTGACCAGACATAGGGCATATCAAATGTCTGGAATAAAGAAATAAAGATGTGATCTTTTAATTGTATTCCTTAATGCTACGCAAACAGGGTTGCGGTCACGTCACCTAAATTAAGACTTTTCATATTGATGTACTATCACTTTTGTATGGAGTCTGTTATTTCAAAAGGTTAGTAAAGCACAAACAAAGGGGTGCATATGATATATTAGATGACTCTCATATATCATATCAATATTTTGCTAAAGGGTCAGATTATTTTCTTAGCTAAAGCTTAATGAAGGATAATAATTTGTATTTGCACTCAAAACTAGTGTATGTTCTTCCGTTTCTGGATATGATTACCAAGGGATTGCAATATTATTATTTTTGAGGAGTGATTAGAGTTGTTCTTTTGAATATCCATTAATAATCTATCGCTTATTTTTTATGTAGTGTTTATTTTTATGAAAATTAACAAAAAATCGGATTCTCAATGATTTTCTATGTTTTACATTTTTTAATCTGTTGATTTTAAAGTATTTAAATTTTATTTTTTAAAAGAACAACTCTATTAATATATTGATAAGCGGTAATCACCTATGCTGAATACCCGGTATGCTTACTATCGTTTCTCAGTCATTAACGTTTCCGAATGGTAATATGTGCAAAGTTAAATATATCGAATTTATTTTTCTGAAACTCGATGTTCCAGTTTTTGTAGCATGTTGATTTTATTATCTTTTTTTTATTTCGGTAAAATTAAGATTACCTTTAAAATCAATTGATTAACTTTTATTGCAACAAAATCTAGGTGCCTTCAAGCCCAGTTATAGTTGAAAACTGGAACATCGAGTGAAAGGCTATAGATGAGTGACCGTTCAGCGGGTAACAACCAGATTTCTACCATTGATTTTAGCTTGGTACATTGCGCCATCAGTTCTATTGATAAAAGTATTGACTGTATCTTCTTTAGAAATACTACTCGTTCCAAAGCTTGCTGTTATTTTTATCTGCTTATTGTGATAATTTAAATTAATATTTTCAATGTTTTCCCGAATCCTTTCTGATAGCAATGTTGCCCACTTTATTTCGGTATTACTAAGCACAATGGCAAACTCTTCACCCCCGTATCGATAGGCGGTATCACAGGCGCGAATACTGCTTTTGATGCAATCTGCAATCGCCATTAAGACTCTATTGCCACAATGATAACTATAGGTATCATTGATGACTTTAAAATTGTCAATGTCTAATAAAATAAGTGAAAGTGGGAGCGAATAGCGTCTGGCTATGGTTATTTCTCGTTTGATTGCTTCATTAAAAGCGGGTCTGTTATGCGTTAGGGTGGAAATGTCGGTATATGCCATTGTTAGTGATTGATTGAATAACGTGGCATTTGTTAAGGGTGTGATAAGGTAACTTAACAGGGTTTCTAATAAATAAATTTCTGCTTTACCAAAATGATTTTGGCGCATGAGTTTTAGTTCACCTAAAATGAAATCTTCGGAAGTCAGACGGTATCTACAATAGTTGTTACTTTGGATACCATTGAAGATGTTGATATCGAATACTGAATTTGTATAAAAATATCCGTTATGAGGGACTAATTGTTGTATTTTGGTACTGAAAATTCGGATTAGCTCGTTAAAATAAAGTGATTTTTGTAGCGCGCAACTGATTTCACTGTGGTGCTGGTGATTTGACAATGTTCCTGCAGCATTTTTGCTGATTATGGCAAGGTTATTAATTAACTCAGTCATTATCTTTGCTTAAGTCTTGAATCTATTAATAACAAGAAATAGTGTCTTAATGTACTAGAATTTATATTTACCAGTGTCATGGTTGCAACTTTTAGCCGTTAGTTTTTTGTCGTAATTTTGTTTCGTTTCTGGAATATTCAGGATCTGCTTTGTAACCGTTAGAAGAGACTGAATAACGAGCAATAAATTATTTTCGTTCAGGATTAAATAAAGTATAACGTATTTTGTTAATATATGCTGCTATATACTTGATTTATTTAGTGACTGTCTGATATGGAATGTATATTACGGCTACCAACTTAAGACGGGACAGAGCATCTTGCATAACAATGTAGGGTGGGCAGTTTTTTTGCCCACTCTCAAGGTTGAGCCTCGATGGGCAGAAAAGATTGCCCACCCTACAAGTATAGGGTGTCCCGTCTTAAGTTGGTAGCCTATATTACAGTAATATTTAAGATTTCGCTTGATTTTTAGTGATACTCAGCAATTTGTTGTGAGCTTTGTCTTCTACTAAAGCAATAGATTATATTAATATTTTTGGAAGGTTTACGATATACCTTAGACAAGTTACTTTTGTAGATAGGGCTTTATCAGCACTATGCGCATGAATTCGCACCTACAGTGGATAAAATATCAAATAGTGACACTTGAAAGATGTAGTTTTTTTATGCTACTTTTTGGATTAGACCTTCGCCATAGGTGGGTAATGTCAAGAGCGAGTAAGTTCTAAGGATAATTTCAAAGAAATAGGGGCAATTCAAGCTCATTAGGTAAGGGAGTGAAAAGACTCGTTTTTGCCTAATTTAATATGTCACTGAAACTTTAAGTGGGCTGTTTTGAGCACTGTTTCAGTGCTCTGTATCAACGACAGGGCAGGCTTTTAACTCAACAAAAATCAGTCACACACCTGCCAGCTCCTTGAACCCGTGGAATCCAGATAATATGCAAAATAGATGGAGTTATATTGTGAGTTTCTTACGTTGTTACTTTATGTGGCAGGTGTACTTCGGTAATAACCCCAGCTTCAGGGTCATTAAAAATAGCATCATCTAAAGTATTTTCTCCTCGTGCAACAATACAGGTAACCGTTGCATCCCCCGTAATGTTAACGACAGTGCGCATCATATCCAGTAAGCGATCGACACCCAGAATTAAGCCTATACCTTCAACAGGTAGCCCTACTTGATTAAAGACCATAGCCAGCATTATTAAGCCCACTCCAGGTACTCCTGCAGTTCCGATGGAAGCTAAAATAGACATGCCAACTATAGTAATATACTGGGTCAAGCCTAAGTCTATCTGGTATACATTGGCAATAAACACTGTCGCGACCCCTTGCATAATAGCGGTACCATCCATATTGATGGTCGCTCCAAAAGGGACGGTAAAGGCTGCTGTGGAATTACTCACTCCTATGCGTTTTTCTAATGCCAGTAAGGTAACAGGAATCGTTGCATTTGAGCTCGCTGTGCTAAAGGCAAAAACATGCGCAGGACGCATTTTTTTGATAAAAATAATCGGGTTTAATTTGGCAAATAAAGTGAGTAGAATTGAAAAAGTACCCAAAGCATGCAGTAACAAACATAATATGACCACAGAGAAATAACCTATCATTGGAAGAATTAAAGCTAAGCCTTGTTCAGAAAAGGTTTTAGCCATAAGACAAAATACTCCGACAGGTGCGACATCCATGACTAAGGTAACGACTTGCATCATTACTTCATTTAATTTTTCTGCTGTTTCAGCTAGTTGTTTGCCGACCTCACCTGACATTAACATGGCGATTGCAAACAGTATGACGAAAAAGATAATTTGTAGCATATTACCCTGAGCGAAAGCGGCAATTGGATTGCCTGGGATGATATTGATAAAGACATCAGTTATGGGGGGAGATGCTTTGGCAATAAACTCTGTTGAGCTTTGTTGCTGCTCAAAGTCCTGGCCGGGCGCTAAAGTAATGGCAACGACTAAAGCGAGGGTAATAGCTAGTCCAGTGGTGAGTATATACAAAAGAAATGACTTTATGCCTATGCGACCTAATGCGCCAACATCCCCAATTCCACACACACCACATATTAAGGAGAAGGTGACCAGAGGGACTACCAGCATTTTTAGAGCATTGATAAAAGCAGAGCCAATGACATGGAATAATCCATTGACAAAAAAGTTCTGAATAATAGCCTGTTCCGCTGCAAAATAGTTGATTAGGCTACCAACGATGAGCCCTAGGCCCATTCCGATAAGGATCTTATTTGTGAGTGTCATATTTTTGCCATGGTTTAGATAAATAGAAGAAAGGGCATTTTAATCAGGAATAGGCACGGAATAGGTTACTCAACTTATTCCGTGCCCATTCCTGACTGTTCTAATGAGTATAACTCGATGTTCCAGTTTTTGTAGTATGTTGATTTTATTATCTATTTTTGATTTCGATAAAGTTAAGTTTACCTTTAAAATCAATGCACTAACTTTTATTGCAACAAAACCTAGGTGCCTTCAAGCCCAGATATAGCTGAAAACTGGAACATCGCGTATAAGTCTCCAAATAATCTGACAAGGATAAATAACATGTTTTTAGTCATGTGGCTTGCTATGCCTCTGTTTTGATTAAAAGACAGGCGCGCCATGCTACTTCGTGAAATTCAGGGACTCCTGTCACCTTC